>OZ255707.1:2917717-3241908 GCA_965277075.1 Candidatus Lustribacter sp. | reverse complement strand
GCGATCGCCAAGCGCATCGACACCGGGATGCGCCGCATCGCGTCACGCTAAAACAACCGCGGGCAGTGCGTCACGCGGCGGCGTTTTCGATCGTGACGGTCTTCATAACGTCGCCGACACGGATCGCATCGACGATGGACTGGCCCTCCGTTACGTGACCGAAAACCGTATACTGGTTGTTGAGAAACGGCGCATCGTCGAGACAGATGTAGAACTGCGAGCCGGCGGAGTTGGGGTTCGAGCTGCGCGCCATCGCGACGGTTCCCTTGACGTGCTTGTTATCGTTGAACTCGGCGTCGATCTGGTACCCGGGGCCGCCCGTGCCGTTCCCGCTCGGGTCGCCGCCTTGGATGACGAATCCCGGCTCGACGCGATGAAAGGCGAGCCCGTCGTAAAAACCGGCACGCGCGAGCTTGACGAACGCAGCGGAATGCTGCGGCGCGTCGTGCGGATAGAACCGAAAAACGATGTCGCCCTTGTCGGTCGCGATGCGAGCCCGAAGCATCTCCGCTTCCTTCGCTAAGCCGGTGAGTTCGTCGCCCGTCGGCTTCTGATACGTTTGCATGACCGCCACCTACGGCGCGCAACAGCGCGCCGCCCGCCGTTAGCATTCTATACGGTTGGGTACAAAAGGAAGTGTGGAATCATCGACGGTCGGGGAACGTGCGGAGGGAATGGATGCGCGCCTGCGGCTGCGCATCGCGCCCGACCCACGGCTCGGCCGTCACGTGCGCGAACAGGTGATCGCTTTCGCGGCCGCCCTCGATATCACCGAGCCGGACCTCGATGAATTTCTGACCGCTCTGGGTGAGGCGCTCGCGAACGCGATCGAGCATTCGAGAGCAGCCGAACCGATCGAGATCAGTTTGTGGCTGGTCGACTCGGACAAGCTGATCGCGACGGTCGTCGACCGCGGTGTTGGCTTCCAACCGAAGGACTCGTCGGTCATCGAGCCGTCACTCCCCGATTCGTTATCGGAGCGCGGGCGGGGCCTGCCGATTATGCGTTCCTGCGCGGAGATCTTCTCGGTTCGCAGCGCTCCCGGCCAGGGTACCTCGGTCACGTTGGGGCGCCACATCCGGCGTACGGGTTCACCGGCAAAGCTGCGGTACGCCGCGGGGTGACGCCCATCACCCGCCGGTTCGCGCTGCCCGCGCGACAATGGTCGGGTGTTCGAAACTGCGACGCATACGGCTGAGCGCGACGATTTCTGTTCGCTGGCCCCGATCGGCTGGCTGCACCATAAAATGCAGGACAGCTTCTTCCTCGTCGTCGGCACGCAGTCGTGCCAAGGCTTCTTGCAGACGGCGCTCGGCGTCATGATTTTCGCGAAGCCGCGTTTCGCGACCGCGGTTCTCGACGAAGACGACCTGGCCGGTCGCGACGCGTTGACCGCGCTCATGCCGCTGGCCGAAGCTGTCGTCGCCGAGCATCATCCGGCCGCGATCTTCCTCGGCTCGACATGCACGCCCGAAATCCTGAAAATGAATGTCTCAGGCTGTGCAAAGCCGATCGAAGCGGCGACCGGCGTCCGCGTTTATCCCGCGCGCATGGACGGCTTCGACGCGGCGTATACGCAGGGCGAAGACCACGTCCTCACCGCGATGATCGAGCGTGCGCCGGAAACCGACGAACACAACCTCGTGATTCTCGGCTGTCTCTCGCCGCTCGAGGAAGCCGAGATCCGGTTGGAGTGCGCGGCGATGGGTTTGCCGGAGCCGCGCTTTCTGCCCGGTGAAAGCGCACTCGACGTGCCGCCGGTCGGCAAGAACACCGTGCTCGCGCCGGTTCATCCGTTCCTGTACGGCAGCGTCAGCTACGCGCAACGCGAACGTGGTTGCGCTCTCCACAAAACGCTCTTCCCGTACGGCCCCGACGGCACGCGCGCGTTTTACGAAACGCTCGCGGCCGCATTTGGCGTGCGCGCGTCATACGAGCAACGCGAGCGCGAAGCGTGGGCCGCATGCGAACGCGAACTCGCAACGTTACGCGGACGTTCGGTCGCATTCACGTCCGACGCGATGCTCGAACTGCCGCTCGCGCGCACGCTGCGCGCCGCCGGCGTGCACGTGCCGTTCGTCGCGACGCCGAACGTCTACCGAAAGTATCACGCGGCGGAAACCGCGCGCCTCGACGGCGTCGAGGTGCTGGAGCGGCCCGACCGCTACGCGGTCTACGAGCGGCTGACGGAAACGAAGCCCGATCTCGTGGTCGCAAATATCAACATCGCAAATGCGCTCGAAGGCATGGGCTTCGCGGTGAAATGGTCGACCGAGTTAACATTTCAGCCGATCCACGGTTTCAACGGTGCATCCTCACTCTTCGCGATGTTCGCGACCGCGCTGCGCCGCCACGACGCACTCAAGCGGATCGATGCAGCGGTGCGCCCGATCGATCTCTCATTCTTCCGGGTGGCCGCGCATTAAACTCGCGATTTGGGCGTATCAAGCACCGGCGCACGTCGGCGTGTGCAAGTGTGCGGCGTCGATCGAGGGCGTACACGCGGTGTTGCGTGCCCCCAAGGGCGACGGTTACAGCACGATCATGCTGGCAATGTTCGAGCGCCTCGGGATCACGCCGCCGTTATCGGTGTCGGGACTCTCCGAGTTCACGCTGGCCGGCGCGCCGGCCGACTTGCCGCGGCTGCTCGCTGAGATCGATCGGCGCGCGCATCCCAAGATGCTGGTCATCACGCGTAGCGCGACCGCATCCGTGTTGCAAGAACCGCTGGACGGCGAGATCGCGATGATGCCGCCGGGAGCGATCGACGCGGAAATCTTCGAAGCGTCGACGCATCCCGTGCGCGATAACGAAATATCTGCGTTCGCGCGCACCCTCGATGAGTTGGTCATGCACGTCGCATGCGATGTGCCGCGCACGCCGGATCCGTCGGTGAACATCCTCGGTCCATCGCTGCTCGGTTTTCACGATCAGTCGAACGTCGAGTCGCTTCGGCGCATATTCGCGGCCATGGGAATCCGCGTCAACCTCGTTGCGCCGCTCGGCGCGTCGCTCGCGGACCTCGCGAACGCCGGTGCAGCCTGGGCCAACATTTCGCTCGCTCACGAACTGACCGGTTCGCTGTGCGCATCGCTTGCGGCTCGGTTCGGCACGCCAAGCGTGTCGGCGCTCCCGTACGGCGAGGCCGGAACGACGCGATTTTTGCGCGAGGTCTGCGCGCTGCTGGAAGTGCCGGCCGATCGCATCGCGGCCGCGTCGCGCGACGCGAAGCTGCTCTGGTATGCACGCACCGTCGACGCGCACGCGCTCTCCGGCAAACGCGTCGGGGTTTTCGGTACGCCGACGACCGCCGCCGGCATCGCACGCGTTATGCGCGAGGAGCTCGACATGCACGTCGACTTCGTCGGCACGTACGTGCTCGACCACGGTGATTGGCTCCGCGAACGCGTCGCCGACCTCACGGACACCGTGCTCGTCACCGACGATTTCCGCACCGTCGCGAAGACGATCGACGAGACGCGGCCCGATATCGTGTTCGGCTCGCAGATGGAGCGGCACTCGGCGTCGGCGTTCGGCGTTCCGTGCGCGGTGATTTCGCCGCCCGCGCACATCTTGAACTTTCCGCTCGGCTACGCGCCGTTCGTCGGTTACGACGGGGCGAATCATTTGGGCGATCTCGTCAACCAGACGCAAGTGCTCGGACTCGAACACCATCTCATCGAGACGTTCGGCCCGCGCAATCAGGGCCAGTTCGCCGACGCGATGCCCGATCGTGCCGACGCACCGAACGCTGCCGCGGCCGCTTCCGCCGCGACGGCGACAGCGCCCGGAACGATCGTGTGGGAAGCAGCGGCGGAGAAATTGATCGGCCGGGTCCCGTTCTTCGTGCGCAAGAAAGCGCGCGCGAACGTCGAGCGCTACGCCCGCGAACACGCGCTCACGACCGTGACGGAAGGCGTGCTGTTGCGAGCGCGGGAGCATTTCGGTGGCTGAGCGCGACGTCTTCGGCGAGAGTGCTCGCTCGTCGGTGCAGACCGTCGGCCGCTTCGGCGCGATGATGCTTCCCTTCACCGACAAGACCCGCGGCGCGGCGGACATCAACGCATCACTGGGGACGTTCGCGAAACCCGGGACATGGTTCGCGCCGATGTGGGCGACGCTCGTCGGCTGCGTCGCCGGCGGGGCGGTGTGGGATGCGACGTCGATCGTGCGCGTGCTCGCCGGAATGGTGATGGCCGGCCCGCTGCTGTGCGCGTTCTCGCAAGTGATCAACGACTGGTACGACCGCGACGTCGACCGCATTAATGAACCCGGCCGTCCGACGGCGGCAAATCTCTTGACGCCGCAGACGATCGCCGGCATCGCCGCAGTGCTGGCATGTGGTGCGCTCGCGATCGCCTTCGCCCTCGGCACGACGGTCGTATGGCTCGCCGTCGGCGGCCTGCTGCTCGCGCTCGCGTATAGCGCGCCCCCACTGCGACTCAAAGCGCTTAACGGATGGCTGGCGAACGCCGCGTGTGCATTCGCCTACGAAGGCTTCGCCTGGATCGCGGGCGCGGCCGCGTTCGGCCACATCAGCACCGGCACCGTCGTGCTTGCAACGCTCTACTCACTCGGCTCGCACGGTCTGATGACACTCAACGATTTCAAGAGCATCGAGGGCGATCGCAAACTCGGCCTGCGCTCGATCCCCGCGATGCTCGGCATCGACGGCGCGCTGCGTGCGGCGTTCGTTTTCATCGATGTCTTCCAAATCCTTGCGATCGCGTACGTTGCCTTCCACCATGCGTGGATTGCGGCCGCGGTCATGCTCGCACTCTTCGCAGTACAGTTGCCGATGCAACGAAAGATGGCAACCGAGCCTGCCAAACTCGCGCCGTGGTATTGCGCGAGTGCCATTCCACCATTCGTCTGGGGCATGCTCGCGGCGGCCCTCGCGACTCGCTACGGGGGGTTTTGATCGATGCGCGTTCTCGTTGTTGGTGCGAATATCGGCGGCGCCGTTGCGGCAGGCGATTTAGCGGCAAATGGCTGGGACGTGACGTTGATCGAACGCGATCTGAGCCGTAAGAAGCCGTGCGGCGGAGCGATTCCGCCGAAGGCGATGACCGAGTTCGGCATTCCGGAATCGATCATCGAACGGCGCACGAAGCGCGCGGTCGTCATCGGACCCAGCGGATCCGAAGTCTCGATGGCCGTGCGCGGCACGAGGGCGCGACCTGACGATTACATCATCATGGTGACGCGTGAGGTGCTCGATCGCACGATGCGCGAGAAGGCCGCGGGCGCGGGCGCCGACATCCGTGAAGCGTCGTTCCTCTCGCACGAAGAGACGGCCGACGGCGTGCGCGTCAAACTGCGCTACCGCGACGGTCGCGAAGAGATCGAGAACTACGACTACCTGATCGGCGCTGACGGCGCCGGCTCCGCGGTCGCCAAATCGGCCGGACGCGCACCGGTCAAACACGCGTCTGCGATTCAGGAGCGTCTTGCGCTGCCGGACGATGCGATGCAGTACTATCTCGAGACGGCCGAACTCTATCTCGGCGACGACATCTCGCCCGACTTCTACGGGTGGGTGTTCCCCAAAAGCGATCACGTCGCGGTCGGCACCGGCTGTCGCCCACAGCATGCAAACAAGTCGTACGCCTTCCTTGAAGGCGTCAAGGCACGCGCGGGCGACAAGCTGCGCGGCGCGCGGCGCATCTTGCTCGAAGGTCATCCGCTGCCGATGGAGCGCTACAAGAAGCTCGTGTACGGCCGTACCATGCTCGTCGGTGATGCGGGCGGCATGGTGGCGCACACGTCGGGTGAGGGCATCTACTTCTCGATGGCGTCGGGACGAATGGCAGCGCACGTGCTGCACCTGCACGAGACGGATCATCGGACGGAATTGACCAAATACGAAAAGCTCTGGCAGAAAAAGTACGGTTCGATGTTCGACTTCCTCGAATTTCTCGAGAACATCTCGTACACGAGTAACAAGCGCCGCGACTTTTTCATCTCGATGTGCATGACGCGCGAGGTGCAAGAGTACACGTTCGACAGCTATCTCTTCAAAGAGATGGCAACGATGAAACCGGCCGATCACTTAGGACTGATGTACGAAGCGCTCGTGCGCGGCGTGCTGGTTTGGATGAACGGCTCGAAGCCGCTCAAAGACGCTCCGCCCGACATCACCGCCAAACAAGCCTTGCACGCCACCCGCGCGGCGCTCGCCGACGGCATCGGCGTAGAGGAGCTGTTGACGTCCACACCCATGATTGCGTAAACGCCCTTCGACAAGCTCAGGGTGACACACAAACTCAGCGTGACAGAAAAGCTCTAGCGTGACAGAAAAACTCAGGGTATCCTTCGACAAGCTCAGGATGACAGAAATCTCGTTGTCACCCTGAGCCGCACTGTCACCCTGAGCCGCCTTGCCTCGCGCGCTTAGAGGGCGTCGATCGAACGGGCCAACGCGAAGTCGCGGGCGGTCAAGCCGCCCGCGTCGTGCGAGGTGAGGCGCACCATCACGTCACCCCACGAGATTGCCAGATCGGGATGATGGTCGGCCGCATTTGCTGCGGCGGCGATCGCGTTCACGAATTTTATCGAACCCGTGAAATCCCCGCGATCGAACGATCGCACGATCTCGTCATCATCGCGCACCCAGCCCGGCACGGTCGTCAGTTCGTGTTCGATGGCCTCGTTCGGCAAGGGTTGCGGCTTCATCGCCGCTCGAGAATACCACGCTCCGCGAGTTCTGCAAAGGCTGCGTCGACCGCTGCGATCGTTTCGTCGACGTCCGCGTTGCTGTGCTCGGTCGACAGAAACATCACTTCGTTTTGCGACGGCGGTAAGAGCACGCCGCGGTCGCGCATCGCGTGGTAGTACCGCGCGTAGGCGGCTCCGTTGGCCGAGCGGGCATCGTCGTAGTTGCGGTTCGGCGCGCCGGCGCGAAATTTGAAATCAACGATGCTCTCGAGCTGCGTGACCGCATACGGCAGCGCGCGCCGCTGGAAGACCGCGCGAATGCCCGCGGCTAGGCGCTGTGCTCGCGCATCCATCTGCACATACGCATCGGAATGGGACTCGAGCCAATCGAGCACGCGCAGTCCGAGCGCGACAGCGAACGGATTCCCGGCGTGCGTGCCGCCGGTAAAGCATGGGCCTCCCGGTGCGAGCACGCGCATCACGTCCGCGCGTCCACCGAACGCAGCGATCGGAAACCCGCCGCCGAGAATCTTCCCAATCGTGGTGAGATCGGGAACGACGCCGACACGCGCTTGCGCGCCGTTCAGCCCCAGCCGCAGCCAGGTGATCACTTCGTCGAAGAGCAGCAGTGCGCCGCGTGCATCGGCGCGTTGGCGTATGCCCGCGAGAAAGCCCGGCTCGGGTTGGACGAGGCCCATGTTGCCGACGATCGGCTCGACGCAGATCACCGCGAGCCGGTCGCCGATGCGCGCGAGATGCGCGTCCACGTCATCGAGGTCGTTGTAGCGCGCGACCGCGAGATCGTTCGTTACCGATGCCGGAATGCCCGACCGTTGCGATGCATCCGTATGCGCCGACGCGCCGGCGTCTTGCAACGCCAGATCAAAGTGTCCGTGATAATTGCCGGCAAATTTCAACACCGCGTCGCGACCGGTAAACGCGCGCGCGACGCGGATCGCGCTCTGCACCGCCTCGCTTCCCGTTGTTGTGAAACGGAGCCGTTCCATCGACGGCAGATGCGCGCGAATCCGTTCGGCAAGAAGGAACTCGTCTGGATGCGTCGAGCCGGTCACGGCGCCGCACGCGGCGATCGCATCGAGCCCGAGTGCAAACGCGGGATGTCCGTGACCGAAAAGAAGCGGACCGTACGCCATCACGTAATCGACGTAGCGCCGGCCGCCGGCGTCGTATGCGTACGCGCCGCTGCCGCGCGTTTGCACGAACGGCGCCCCGCCGACGGCCGAGCCCGAGCGCACGGGCGAACTGGTGCCGCCGGCGAGCGCCGGTGCTAGTAGGATGACGGCGGCTCCGCTTGACCTTCGCGCGCGACGCAGATCGTCGCCCGATCGGACTCGTTCGACGTGCGCACGAAGATGACGTTGACGCGTTGCGCGCCGCGCGGGAACGGAAAGACGAATTCGAACGGTTCGATGCTCGTCTGAGCGGAATCGAGAAACGTTTCGAAGCGGCCCTCGAAGTCCGCGATCGCCGTGCACGGCGCGACGTCACGAAAGAAATTCAGTCCGACCATCTGACGGCCGCCCATACTCGCGAGCGCACGCTCGTAGGCGTTGTATTCGAGGATCGTTCCCGTGCGATCCACGACGATCACGCCGAACGGCAACGCGTCAAGATCGCCGCCGGTGAGGCGCTTCGCTTTATCGAGATCGAACGGGTCAAAGGCGACCGAGGACAAGAACCGATTCTCCTTAGGCCGCCTGAAGTTCGGTGATGCGGCGCGCGGCGCTGACGGGATTCCAGGAGAGTGGCAATGCGCCTTCGGCAATTGCGCGGCGGTTGCCCGATGCGTCACAATCGAGCGCGAAGCACGGCCGCCGGGAAGCGCGAGCGAATGCCAGCGTGTGCATCGCGCCGCCGTCATCCGCGCTTTCAATGAGCACGACGGCGCGCGCGTGGGCCGCCTGCAAACGATCGCGTCGAACGAGCGACCACCGCGTGACCGCATCGTCGGGCAGCCGTTCGGAGGCGAGCGCGCCGGCGGCGGCGACCGCCTCCGCAAGTTCCACGTGATCGGACGGATACGTGCGCGCGAGACCCGTTCCGACATACGCAATCTGCGAAAGGCCGGCGACGAGCGCGGCGCGATGCGCGGCGGCATCAATGCCGTGCGCCAACCCGCTGACGACCGGTTGACCGAGCGCGCACACCAATGCAGCAACGTAGGCGCACGCGCGTTCGGAGGCGTCACGGCCGCCGACGATCGCAATGCCGGCGCGCGGCAATGTCCCGCGCACGCACAGAAAAGCCGGTGGATCGATCAAATCACGCAACCCGGCCGGGTACGCCTCGTCGATCAACGAGACGACGCGCGCGCCGAGCCGTGCGAGCGTCGCGAGATCGGCTCGCGCATCGCGGCGCGCTTCCGCCAGTCGTCGCGCCGAATCGTTCTGCACATAGTCGCGTACAGAGTCCGCGTCTCCGCGTGCGAGGGCGCGCAAGCGCCGCCCTCCTACCCGCAGGCGTGCTGCTGCCAGCAGAACGATATCGTCCGCCATGCGTCACCGGTTACGCGAAAACTTGGCCGTGATCTCGTTGACGATCGAACGATCGACATCGACGCCGCGTTCGCGCGCCAACCCTTCCGCTTCGGCGCGGAGCTTCTTGTTCACCGAAACGCGAACGAAGAACGGGACGCGTTTGAGCACGACTTCCGCGTGTTGCTTCGCTTCTTCGGTCCACGTGACCACGCTGTTGCGGCCTTTGCCGTCGTTTGCGACGATCTGCGGCGCGCTCGCGAGCAGATCGCGCGTCGGCGCCTCGGCGCGCAACGGCGGAACGGCCGACGTCGGCAGGTTCGCGAAAAGTACGTCGAAGAGCGTTTCGCACACGAGCTGCAACAGCCATACGGCACCGGCGTAGCCGACGAAGGGCGTCCCGGTCGCACGGCGCACGACTGCGCCGGGAAACGAAACTTGCGAGAAGCGCGACGGCAGTTGCTCCTGCGCGATGATCATGCGTTCGTTGATCGAGCCGAAGACGAGCATCGGCGAGGGGCTCGCATCGCGCAGCGCCGCGCGGACGCCTTCATTCGGGGTGCTTTCCGGACCGGTGCGGTACGCACTGAACGCGACCGGCAGACCGAGTTCGCCGCCGAGATATGCCTCGAGCCCGTTTTTATAGGTCGGCGGCGCGACGATCGCGATCGGCGCGTTCGCGAAGAAATCGCTGTGGGTTGACTTCCAGATGTCCCGCCACGCAGCGAGCGTCGTGGTCTTTTCCTTCGCGATAAACGCGTCGGCCTGAGCGCGCACACCGAGCGCGTCACCAAGGCCGCGCAGAAACGCGGTGGTCTGCTCGAGCCCGAAGGGCGCGAAGAACGTCGGCAAGCCGACCTCGCGCGCGAGCGACGTCCCGTATTCGCGATACATCACGATCGATGCGTCGGCATCGGCGAGATGCGGCGTATCGTATGATGCGGCGCGCGACGGGTACACGAGGTTGATGTCCGCGCCGATGCCCGCGATGAGCCGCTCGATCTCGGCGAGATCGCTGTACGAGTTGAAGTTGCCGTACGTCGGCCCGATGACGTTGACGCGCGGTCGCGTTTTCGCCGGAAGTGCCGCGACGGACGGCGGACGAACGAAATGCATCCGGTTCTGCCAGAGAAAGAGCAGCGCGCGATCGCGCGATGCCCACTCGTCGTCGTCGAGCGAATGCGCATCGAAGAACAGCGCCGAGCCGGGCGTATCCGCGCCTTCCGTCGTCCACGACGCGCCGATCAATTCCGACATCGGCGTCGAGACGATGAAGACTTGCTTGCCGGCCGCACTTGCGCGCCCCACCTTTTCCTTGAGCGCCAGCAGCGTTCCCGCGATCGTAATCTCGTTTTCGGAGAGCTCGGAGCACGTCACGTTCTGCAAGTAGGGAATCGAGTCGGTGTAGTTGATAACGGCGACCGCCGGCATTACGTGACACCCGACGGGACCGTCGAGCACGACGTTCGCGTCGCTCAAGTTTGCGAAGACCTGCATCGCGCCGGTGTCCCCGCCGGCGTGGTCGAGATCGGTGACACGCTTACGAATCGGTGTGTTGACGACGTCGGAGACCAGCTCCGCCGGAGGCTTCGCCACTACGGCGACCCCGGGCGCAGTGAACCCCGCGGCTCGAAGTGGCCGCCGACCGTGAGGTGCGTCGTCAAATCGATCGTCGGCTTGCGCGGCGCCCACGACGTCGCGCTCAGCACCGGTGCGTCGTCCTCGGCAAAGAAACGCGCGATCATGTCATAGCGCGGCTTGCTGCGCAACGTCGCCGTGACGAGGCGCAAGATGTCACCTGCGCCGTCGGCAAGCATCATCGACCGCGTCGCCATCGCATTGGTGTAGTAGATCGCCGGAATCCCGAGCTCTTTCGCGTGCGCGCACAGCGGAGTCGTACCGACGACCAAGTCGTAGGGGTGATCGGTCAGTGCACCAATCTCGTCGTCGAAGTTCGCGCCGTAAAGCACCGTGCAATCGCGTTCCGCAAGCCATGCTTCTTCGCGGCGGGCGAGCGGGTTCGTGTTGACGGCCGTCGAGAGGTAAGGCACACGCGCGCCGGCTTCGATCAACAGTCGCACCAGCAAGAATTCGTGGCCCTCGTAGCCGGCGACCATCACCGTTTTGCCGGCGAGGGGATAGTCGGCCATCGCCGCGCGAACCTTTTCTGCTTCATCGCGTGCGACCGCGTCGACGAGCACGTTGTCCATCCCGAGCGCAGCGCCGACGGAGCGAATCCAGGTTGCGGTTCCGTCGATTCCGACCGGCGCGCCTTCGACGAAGGGCAGGCCCTGCTTCATCTTCATCCGCTTGACGCTTTCGGTGTAGAACGGATGCAGCGGCGCGTTGAGCGCGCCGTCGACCATCGCCACGTAATCGCTCCAGCGCGGGCCGGGAACGTGGGTGTTGACGTGCGTGCCGAGTCGTCGCAATACGGTGTCGATCGCGATCGGGTCGTTCGGGAATACCTCACCGATAAGGTTAACGCCGGCGCGCGTCTTGCGTTGCGGCGGCAAACGCCACACGAGCGAATCGACGACGATGTCTTTCGCGCGCGCGTGTGTGTGCACCGAGTACGCGGGCAGCGGAACGTAGATCACCTCGGTGTTGCCGATCTGCTTCGGCAGCAGATCGAACGGCAAGCCGACGGTATCGGAGACGCACAACGAACAGATCGGAATGATCGAGGGCGCATGTTTCTCGGCCATCTCGTGCACCATCGCGCGCAACTCGTCGAACGCGGAGCCTTTCGCCCAAATCTCCGATGACACGCCGGGTGAAAAGATCGGGCGGTTCGCGACGTAGAAGTGCGCGACGAACGTGTGTCCGTACAGGCATCCGTCACCCGATGAGATCACGATCGGCATCGCGTCTTCCATACGCAAGAGATTGCGCACCGCGCCGAACGCGGGACACATCGAGGACGGCTGCTTCGCCATCTCAGACGACTCCTTTGCCGGTTTGCGCGAAGCGCCAACGCAACAGATTCCGCGTAGCCGAATCCATCAACGCTCCCAAGCGCCGGCGGGGACGGCGCCGCCGCCGACGCTAATAATCGTCGGTCCGAGCAGTCCCTTCGAATCGTCTTCGGATTCGAGGTAGCGATGATCGACGCTGCCACCGTTGGGGATGCCGGCCAGCACGTCTTTCGCTTGCACGACGGGCGCCGAATCGATCTCCGGCAACGACCACAACTCATCCGCCGATACGGCCGTGCCGTCCATTTCCGCGGCGTTACCCGAGAGCGACATCATGAACTCGACGAAGTCGACTTTGTTCGGCACGACCGCTTCGCGGTTGTCGATCGCGTCGACGATTTTGGTCACCGCTTCGGTGATCATCGGATGCGGCACGCCGTTCGGCATCACGTCGTCTTGCGGCAAGAGCGGCAACTTCGCGAGCACCGGTACGCCGAGCCACTCGGCCAGTTTGTCGCCTTTGCCCGAGCCGTCGTCTTTGTTAACGAAGAGCCCGAGGCAGCGCGTCTTTCCGCCCTGTTCGGCGAAGTAGCGCACCGCGCTTGCGATGTTGTTGGCCGCATAGAGCGACTGGCCCTCACAGCTGCAAACGATGATCAATTTGTCAGCCATCGAACGCGCGATCGGCGTCCCGAATCCGCCGCACACCACATCGCCGAGAAAGTCGAGCAGCATGTACTCGAAGTTCCACTCCGAGAGGCCCCACTTCTCGAGCGTTTGAAACCCGAACGTGATACCGCGCCCGCCGCAACCGCGCGCCGACTCCGGGCCGCCGAGCTCGATGCAGTACACGCCGTTGCCCTTGAAGATCACGTGCTCCGGCCCAAGTTCTTCGCCTTTCCCTTCGCTGTCGAACTTGGCCCACGTGCCGAGCAACGTCGGGATCAGCGCGCCGCCGAAATGCGTCACGACCGAGTCGTGTTTGGGATCGCAGCCCATCTGCAACACGCGATTTCCGCGCGCCGTCAACGTTTTCGCCGTCATCGACGTAAGGAACGATTTGCCGGCTCCGCCTTTGCCGTAGACGGCGACGGTGGAATTCTTGGCTACGCCCATTGCAGTATCACTTTCAAGGTCGAGGGATCGCCGAACGCGGCGGCATACGCAGATTCATAGCGGTCGATCGGGTACGCATCGGTCGCCAAATCGGCGATGGTCACGCGACCGTCGGCAATCGCGTCGCGCGCCGCGAGCAGATCGTCGTGATCCCACTCGCGTGAAACGACGAGCGACGGCTCTTTTAAAAACAGCGGGACGAAATTGCACACGAGCCGATCGTAGTACGAGAGCAAGACGATCGCGCCGCGTACGGCGAGCAAATCGCTGCAGGCCGCGATCAGCTCGGATTTTCCGGTAGCCTCGATGATGACGTCGAAGAGGTCGCGCGCCGGGGCTCCATGTTCGTTTCGTGAAATCCCATGATCGTGCACGGGCGCCGCCGGCGCACCATCCAATGCGAACGGCGTGACGCCCACGATCTTTCCGAGACGGGCGGGATTGCTGTCGGCTTCACTGACGATCGCACCCGCGGCAACGGCGAAGCGCGCGGCGAACTGCCCGATGGCGCCCATACCGAGCACGCCGATGCGTTTGCCGCGCACGTCCCCCAGCCGGCGAATGCCGTGCAGCGAGGTGGCGGCCAGCGCGATCAACGGCGCGTGCGCCATCGGGATACCGTGCAATGGCACGACCTGCGACGCTTTCTTGATCAGGCGCGATGCCTGGCCGCCGAAGGCCGCCGCAACGTCGGTATAGCACATGCTACCGCCGACGAATACTTCGTCGCCGACGTTCACGCCGTCCACGTCGACGCCGCGTTCGGTAACGATGCCGACGGCCTCGTAGCCGGGGACGAGCGGAAAGCGGAGAAACGGAAACCCCGGCAAGGCGCCGCCGAAGAGCAAGCGTTCCGTACCGGCAGATATCGACGAGAAGTGCGTATCGACGAGGACCTCGTCGCTCGCCGGTTCGCGCAGCGAAACGTCGCGCAAATCCAAGCGACCGGCCTCGGCGAACACAACGGCACGCGCGAAACGATCGCTCACGATTGCACGCGCACGCCGATGGCGTCCACACCCATCTTGTGCGTCCGCCAAATGTACTGCGCCACGTTCGCCACGTAGACGACGTATGCAACCATCAGTACGACGATGGCTTTGCTCGGCTCGGCCGGTTGCGTATACACGACGGCGAGATAGCCGAGATGGAGCAGGAAGACGTTCACCGTCATCGCGTCTTCGAAGAAAAACTCCGGCGCAAACCAGTACGGGCCGAAGACGTCGTGTTCCCAGAACGCACCCGACACGATCGCGCCGATCATCAGCGCGATCTTGATCAATACCGACTCGTGGACGGCCGCGAAATTCACCCAGCCGGCAAAATACGCGATCAGAAAGCCGACCGATACGACGAACGCGCCGAGTTGGCCGAGGGCAAAGATCGGGTGAACCCGCGTCCAGACGCTCGCCTCGCGGCGTTCCCGAACCTGGTCGATGCTGATGCTGGCCATCCGCTGCAATCGTAGGCTTCGTCGAGCGCGCGGACGGTGATGCGCCTCACCTCACCCGAAGCCACGGCGCCTTGGCGAAGCCGAAACACAGATTCACGGACCGTGAATCCTCTACGGCCCGATCTTCGATGAGAGAAAGCTGATGATGTCCTGCCGCGTCACGACCCCCACCGGGTCACCCGAATCGAGCACGACGATCGCTGGGTTCGCCAGCGTGAGCATCTTGTAGGCGCGGTCGATTTCGACGACGCCCTCGAGGGTCGGAAACGGCCGGCCCATCACTTCGCGGACCGGCTTGTCCATCATGTCCGGATGGTCGAAAACCGCTTGCATGACCGCGACGTCGTTGATCGATCCGATGATCTCACGCCCCCGCATGACCGGAAGCTGAGAAATCTCGTAACGGCGCAGCAAGTCGAGCGCGTCTTTGACGGGCTCGTCGCCGTTGACCGTAATCATGGCGTTCGAGCGCTTCGAGCGCAAGACGTCGCCGACCGACTCCGTGCGCTTGTCCTCGCCGAGGAAGCCGTTCACGCGCATCCACTCGTCGTTGAAAATTTTCGACATGTAACCGCGTCCGGAGTCGGGCATGATCACGACGAGCACGGCTTTGGGCGGGAGATCGCGCGCCACACGCACCGCCGCCGCGACCGCCGTGCCGGACGAGCCGCCGACCAGCAGACCTTCCTCGCGCGCGACCCGCCGCGCCATCAGAAAACTCTCGCGATCGGAGATGCGCAGGATCGTATCGATGACGCGCATGTCGACCGTCTTCGGCAGATAGCTCATGCCGATGCCCTCGACCTTATACGATTTCGGCGTGTCGCCGGAGTAGATCGACCCCTCCGGATCCGCGCCGACGACGACGATCTGCGGGTTCTGCTCCTTGAGGAAACGGGCCGTCCCGGAAATCGTACCGCCGGTGCCCATACCGCTGACGAGGTGCGTAACCTGGCCGCCCGTTTGGTCCCAGATCTCCGGCCCCGTCGTGCGATAGTGAGCACCCGGATTGTTTGCGTTGTGCCACTGATCGGGTTGGAAGGCACCCGGAATGTCGTTGGTGAGCCGGTCGGCGACGCTGTAGTACGACTCGGGAGAATCGTTCGGCACGCTCGTCGGCGTGATGACGACTTCGGCACCGTACGCCTTGAGCAGGTCGATCTTTTCTTTCGACATCTTGTCGGGCATGACGAGGATGCAGCGATAGCCGCGAATCGCGGCCGCCATCGCGAGCCCGGTGCCGGTGTTGCCGCTCGTCGCCTCGATGATCGTCGAGCCGCGTTTGAGGACGCCGCGCGCTTCCGCGTCGCGAATCATGTCGACGGCGGGCCGGTCTTTCACGCTGCCGCCCGGATTGACGTATTCAACCTTCGCCAACACCAGCGCACGCGCACCGTCGATCACGCTGTTGAGCCGGACGAGCGGGGTACGTCCCACCGCATCGAGCGCGTTCTCGAAGTAGGTGAGACCGGAAACCGTCGAGACCGTCATGCTGCGATCTTCGACGAAAGGCACCGCCATCCGTCGAAGCGCCTCACCGTGGATTCAGACGATTCGGTCCCAACGTTTTCTGCGTCGTTTCGGGCGGAACTCGGGACGTTGTTCCGTTGGCGCCGGGACGTGCGGCGGTTCGCGGAACGCCCCGTCGATCCGGCGCTCCTCCGGGATCTGATCGGCCTGACGGCATGGGCGCCGTCGGTCGGCTACAGTCAGCCGGCCCGATTCGTTCAGGTCTCCGACCCGGCGCGGCGCGAGGCCGTCGCCGTCGAGTACGAACGCTGCAACGGGGATGCCTTGGCGTCGTATTCCGGCGCGAGGGCGGCGTTGTATGCCTCGCTCAAACTTGCGGGCCTGCGGAACGCACCGGTTCAGTTGGCGACCTTCGCCGACGAGGGGACACCGCGCGGCAGCGGCCTCGGGCAGCTTCAGATGCCGCAAACGCTTTCCTATTCCGTCGTTGCGGCCGTGCAGACGTTTGCGCTCGCGGCGCGCGCGTACGGACTCGGCGTCGGCTGGGTATCGATTCTCGATCCGCAACGCATCCGGCACATCATGGACGTCGATCCGGCCTGGAGGTTCATCGCCTATCTGTGCGTCGGCTACCCGGTTGAAGAACACATCGATCGGGAACTCGCCCGCGCCGGTTGGGAGACGAGCGATCCGGCGGCGGCAGATGTGATCCAGCGGTGAACCCTTTTCAGCCGCCCGACATCGCCCCGACGATCAAGAACGGCTCGCGACCGCGCGTTACGGCATCCGGGAGGGGCGCATCGGGTGATTCGTGCGAAAGGTCGCGCTCGCACGCGAAGAAACGCACGAACGGACGCCGCTGTTTTGTGACGTGATCGCGAATGGTACCGCACAACACCGGGTATTGCGACTCGAGCGCGTCGAGCATCGAACGCTGGGTGACGGCCGCGACGTCCAGCATCACCTCATCGGGCACGCCGGCGAGGACTCGCAAATTCGGCGGCACGACAACGCGAATCATACGAGCGTCTGCACCTCGACCGACAACACGGCGGGAAGGTCGCGGACGACCGCCGACCACGAATCGCCCCCGTTCGCCGACGCGTAGACCTGGCCGCCCGTCGTGCCGAAATAGACGCCGCAGTCGTCGAGCAAATCGACGGCCATCGCATCGCGCAGCACGTTGACGTAACAGTCGCGCTGCGGAAGCCCTTCGGTCAGAGCCTCCCACTCGTCGCCACCGCTTTGGCTGCGATAGACGCGTAACGCTCCATCGAGCGGGAAGTGCTGCGAATCGCTCTTGATCGGAACGACGAATACCGTTTCCGGCTCGTGTGCGTGCACGCCGATCGTGAAGCCGAAATCCGTCGGAAGATTGCCGCTGATCTCGCGCCACGTATCGCCGGCGTCATCGCTGCGCATGACGTCCCAATGTTTCTGCATGAACAAAACGTTCGGGCGTGAGCCGTGCATCGCAATCCGATGCACGCAGTGACCGACCTCGGCGGTCGGATCGGGAATCTGTTCCGAGCGCAGTCCGCGATTGATCGGTTTCCAGGACGCACCGCCGTCGTCGCTGCGAAATGCGCCGGCCGCCGAGATGGCGACGAACATGCGCCCCGGCATATGCGGATCAAGCACGATCGTGTGCAGACACATTCCGCCGGCACCCGGCTGCCATGATGAACCGGTGTCGTGGCCGCGCAGCCCCGCGAGTTCTTCCCACGTCCCGCCGCCATCCGTCGAGCGAAACAGTGCCGCGTCCTCGACCCCTGCATAGACCGTGTCGGGATCGGTCGGCGACGGCTCGAAATGCCACACGCGCGCGAATTCCCACGGGTGCGGCGTCCCATCGTACCACTGATGCGTTCCGGGAACGCCGTCGTACACGAAGCGATTCCCGACCGGATTCCAGCTCGCGCCGCCGTCGTCGGAGCGGTGCACGACTTGACCGAACCAGGCCGAACTCTGCGAGGCGTACAGCCGGTTCGGTTCGCACGGCGACCCGTTGACGTGGTAGATTTCCCAGCCGGGAAAGTGCGGACCGTCGATCTTCCACGAGGCGCGCCGCTCGTCCGAGGTGAGAACGAACGCGCCTTTGCGAGTTCCGACCAGAACGCGAACACCGCTCACGATTACACGATCAACGCTTCGAGCGACTCCAATTTGAGAATCTCGAGCGTCGCCATGTGGCCGTCCCGAACGTAGCCCTGTTGCCGGAAGCGTGCCATATTGCGCGAGACGGTCTCACGTGCCGTTCCGATCATGTTCGCGAGGTCCTGATGCGTCACGGGCAGTTCAATCCGCACGCCGGTTTCGGTCGGCACGCCGTACTCACGCGAGAATCGTACGAGTACGCGCGCCAGACGCGAGGCGACATCGCGTCCGCGGAAGTCATCGAGCAGCGTCAGTGCGTCGGAGACTTGATCGCTGATCCGCATCATAAACGTTGCAAGATGCTCCGGCCGCACGCGAATCGAGCGCTCGAAGACGTCGTTGTCGACGGCGACGATCGTCGTCGGCTCCATCGCCTCGAGAAAAACATCCTTCCAATAACCATTTAGCACCGCGCGATCGCTCCAGAGCGATCCCGATTGCAAGATCGTAATGAGGATCTCGCGCCCGCTTGCCAGCAGCTTCGTCGCCTTGATCGTTCCGGACGTGCACAAAAAGGTACGGTTGGGTGCATGTTCCGGATCTGAGATCGATGTTCGCTCATCGTACATGCGGGGAACGACGCTGCCGAAAAGATCGTCGAGGGGCTTCTTGAGCCCTTCGACATCTCGCGCGTACGGCAGACTCCAGAACAGGTCCAATCAGAGTTGCGCCCCTGACGCTAAGTGGGCACCGGGATTCTCGTGAACCTCGGGATGTGCTGCAGCGGCTTCAACCGGCGTTTGGTTCAATCCCGCAGTCACCAGCGCTTGTGGCCACTTCGCTCCTTGATGGCAGGTGTAACACGTCACGGCCTTGACGCTTGCCGCCAGATACTGGTGGTTGATCGCATCGACCATGCGCCACATGCGATGCGCGATCTGGTTCGTCGGATAGTATTGCAAGGAGATGAAGTCCGCGGAGTTGTGACAGAACAGGCAGTTGACGCCGAGCGATTTCGCCGCGGAATACATCGAGTTGACCGCATACCCGGCTTGTTTGGTCGATTTGTATTTGTAGTCGAGGTATTGCACGGGCACGACGTTGTACGAGACGCCCATGCGCGGTTGCCCGCGATGACACGTGATGCATCCGACGGCACCGTTGACGGCGTAATTGGGATAATCTTTTTTCACCGGATCGACCCATTGGTGCGCGACGTTGTTCGTCATGATCAGCATGGTGCGCGCGAGTTTTTTCGTCGCCGTGTCGTACGCGTAGTTACCGACGTTGTGACAGTACGTGCATTGCACGCCCAGTGCCGCGGCCTGATAGTTCATCTGATTGATCAAACCGCCGTAGTCATATCCTTTGTCGACTTGGACGTTATAGAGTTTGCCGGGAACGTACACGCGGGGCACGGATTTCGGCTGCGTCGAGAAATCGAGCGGCGCGCTTTGGTCGACGGGACCGACGCCTTTCGCCTGCTCCGGACTGATGTAGCCGCTTCCCCCCGTACCGAGCGACGACGACGTATACGGCGCGCTCGTCGAGGCGGCTTTCGGCTCGGTGCCCGCGCTCGACATGTCCTGCGCGCGGGCTCGCTCGAGGAGGGGCTGCGCGAAGCCGGCGAGCGAGAGCGTCACGATGATGACGAGCGGACCGAGAAACCGGCGGAACAACTTCACTTGGGAGCTCCATTAACACCGTTGACCGTCGTGCCGGCTCCGGGCGGCGCCGGAAAGTAAATCGGAATTTCGAGCGGCACTTCATTTGGACGCTGATTGATCGCTTCGCGCGTCATCGGTCCGTATTGGGCGACGATACCGTGATCGACGGCCCAGACATACCAGTCGTTCGTGACCCAACCGGTCGAAATGATTCCGATCGCGCTCGAGACCACGACGCCGACGGAGAACCACCAAATCCAATCGTGAATCGTCTTCGGATTGGCGTTGAAACCCATCGTCCAGCGCCAAAACAGCATCGACTTATGCGAACCCGAATGCATGTCTTTGATCTCGGCGACTTCGTGATGGCTGCCCTCAGCCGACGTCGCGAGAATCGTGGCACCGTGCATGCCCCATAACATCGTCGAACCGAACAGAAAGAAGATCGCGAGCATGTGCCACGGGTTGTAATAGAGATTGCCCCACAGTACGCTGAAGTTTTGCGCCCAGTCGAGGTCGGAGTTGAGCCCGAACCCGGGCGCTTCCGCCCACGTCCCCATCGCGATCGGGCGGAACACCCAGATCGTCGCGGTCAACAGAATTGCGGAGACCCACGCGAAGAACAGATACGGGCGCCAGTTGTAGCGCATCAACCGTTCCCAGCACCGGAACGCCCAGCACGTGACCGAGATCGACCATAGCAGGAGGTTCATTTCCCAAAAGCCGCCGGCGGCGGGCGACGGCGCGATGCCTAAGCCGTTCGGCGGCAGGATTTGCACGTTCGCGAAGTAGCGGACGTACGAGATGACGTCGCCTTGCATTTGCGCGATGCCGGCCCAGGTCAAAACTAGGAGGCCGGCAACGAAAAACACAACCGACGCAACACCCCAACTGCCGAGCCAGAGTGTGCCGAGTTGCGTATCGAGCCCGAAGCGTGCCAAGAACGGGATGCGGAATGGAACGCCGATACGCACACCCAGATTGTCGTCGTAGTCTTTCGCGCTCGGTCGCGGCAGTTGTACCGGCGGCAGCGCCGGTCCGGGGATGACGGTAGCCATTTAACGTGCCTCGCGTGCGGCGATCAGTGCGGGAACCACGGCAGGTGCCACTGCCAGAATGCGACCCAATCTTTGATCCACGGACCGGAGGTCAGGATACACAGATCGCTCATCACCAACGTGTAGATCGCGAGCCAGAATCCAAGCCAATGGATGCCGTATTCGCCGATCGAATAGCCGATGTAGTCGCGCCAGAAGTTGTCGACGTTGGCTTCTTCAAGCACCGGATCTTTGGCCGTGTTGTATGTGCCGAGAATCGCGGACCCGTGCATCGCGAGGACCATCGCCGAGAGGAAGAATCCCAACACCGCGTACGCGTGGAACGGGTTGAGATAGAAGTTCATGTAGCGGAAGCCGGTGTTGGAAACCCACGTCAAGTGGCCGGTGAAACTCAGGTCGAATCCTTCGCACCAGCATCCCAACAGCAGCGGGCGCAGCACTTGCAGCGTCAGCCACGCGGAAATCGCAAACGAGAACATCAGGGGAACGTGAAACCCCATCTCGAGTTTACGACAGATATCGACTTCGCGTAGCGCCCATGCGACGAACGCGACGCTCGCCAGGATGACGACGACTTGCCACGCGCCGCCTTGATCGAACGGAGCTACACCGAGCCCGAACTCTCGCAGCGGCGGGTGGATATTCGCACGCCAAAGATCCCAGTCGCCGTACTGTCCGACGGCGATGAAGAGGAAGAACGATCCGAGGATTGCGGCGCCAACCGATACGGCACCCCACAGCCCGACGTAGTAGCGTCCCGCCCAGAAATCAAACGGGTCGCGACCGATGACCAGGCCAAGGAGCGTGTTTCCGGGCTTCCGATAAGTGCCTTCGAATTCGAGCACGGGTTCGCTCCTTAGATACGTGAGATACCAGAGATATCAGACTCGCCGGAAACTCGGCGTGACGCGCGTTACTTCGCGCCAGGTGCGGGGTTGACTTGAGTCGCGGCGGTCCCTTGGCCAACCGGGAAAATCCAGTTGTACTTCGGCGAGCTGAGCACGATAAAGTGGATCAGGAACGCGACGACGACACCGATGAGAATATACGCAGCGAGATTCGCGCGAAAGTTGTAGGAACGACGGACGATCATATCAGCCAGCTCCTACCAAGCCCGCCAGTTCCACACGAGAATGTGGGCGATGACGGCGACGATGAAAAACGCCCATGATCCAGCGACCACGAACTTGTGAACGGTCCAGTCTGCGTTGTTGAAAAAGTCGCGGTAGACTTCCGGCACGTTGTCGTTGCCGGTTTCGTACATGGTGCCCGCGGCCGGATTGACGGTTGCCAACGTTCGACCCCTCCAGGTGATGTGTAGCGTGCGATGACCCGGCCGAGGCCGGTATCTTCGTCTACACTACGCTTCGGAGCGAGGCGGGTCGGTAGCCCCGGCTACGATCACAACGTGCATATGCGTACAATGGCAATTCTACTTGAGAGCCGTCCCCCCGCGCTTGCTGATCGGCGTGATCTGGCCGGTCGCAGCTTCGTAACGGACCATCACGATCGCGTTTTGGCCGACGCCGTGCTGGCTGCCGTCGCGAAAGTCGTATATTCCGTTGATGCCGGCATAGCCGTGGAGCGTGTTGATGTACTCGCGGAATTGCTGGGCGGTGGCCGCCGGGCCGAGTTTCTTGTAGCCGTCCACGACGATCATCGCCGGATCCCAGCCCAGGGTGTGGGGGAAGTCCGGGACGACACCGATCGACTTGAAGGCATCGAAGAAGACGTTCTGTGCGGCCTTGATCGGGCCGCTGGCCAGATTTTGGTGCGCGTCGACGAGCACGTCGGTGAAGATCAGCTCCTTGGGAATGATCGCCTTGTACTGGGCGAGCTGCGCCTTTACGAGGTCACCGTTGGCAGCGAGAACCGGCACGTCGAGGCCGACGTCGGCGATACCATGCAGCTCCGTTCCGAAGGCCGGACCGATCGTCCAGGTTAAAACGGCCTGTGGGTTCGCAGCCTTGATCCGCGCGATCTGAGCCGTCACGCTCACGTCGGGCAACGAAAAGTGCTCGCGCGCGACGATCTGCATGTCCTTGTTCTCGGGTAGAGACTTGGCATAGTCGTAATCGCGGTCGATCTCCTGGCCCGTCGCGTCCGTCGACGAGAGAACGGCCAGCCTGGTGATGCCGCGCGTACGGAAATACCGGAAGAGCGCAACGGCATAGTCTTTGAGGCTGACGCTCGACGACCACACCCAACCGCCGGCGGCCGGCTGCAGCCCGGGACTCAGACAGAAATCGGCGGGTCCATTCTCGCGCACGATCGGAACAATCGCCGCACACTGCTGCGTGAGACTGGCTCCGAAGAAGATCGGCGCCTTCGTTGCGATGACTTGGTTCGCCAGTTGAACCCCTGCCTGCGGATTCGAGGCGTCGTCCAGGAACTCGAACTGCACGGGGTGGCCGGCGATGCCGCCCTTGGCGTTCACGAGCTTCTGGACGAGCTGCATCGACTGCTGGTCTTCGCGCCCGACGAAGGCACCGGATCCGGTGAGGGCCAGAATGACCGGAATCTTGATCGGGGGGCCGGAGTCGGCCGCGCCGACCGCGAGCGGGACGACAGAAACGGCGACCGTCAGAGCAGACGCCAGCAAAGAGCGAAATAGCATTGAGCATCTCCGTGAAGATTGCAAGCCGGAAGGGCGGTGGATATTTCTTCGCATTCTGCGGATGCGAGCGAACGCCTTACTGGGCCACGCTTGCTTGTTCCATAATCATTGCATCGAATAGCGGGCACGGCTGCCGATCCGGTGAACGGTGCGATCAATGACGAGCACCGCGTCCAACCTCGCGGACGAAATCGAAGCGGCGATCGTTTCCGGTGACATCACGAGCGGCCATTGGCTCGGCACCAAAGACGATTTGCGGCGGCGGTACGACGTCGCGTACGGCACGCTCAACGAGACGTTGCGGATTCTCCAGGAACGCGGCTACGTCACGTCGCGCACCGGGCCGGGCGGCGGCCTGTTCGCGACGATGCCGTCATCGAGCGAGCGGCTGCAGCGGCTGCTCTCGAACTTCCCGGAACCCGGTTCGCTGCGTGAGTGCGCCGAAGTTCGACATGCGCTCGAGGAAGCGGTCAGCGTCGACGCGGCTCGCTCTCGCACGCGCGCCGACATCACCGACCTGCGGCGCATCCTCAACGGGATGGCGGAGGCGACGGCAGATGCGGCAGCCTACCTCCACCAGAATTGGCGGTTGCACCGGCGTATCGCGGAGTGCTGCCGAAACCGGGTGCTCGCGAACCTCTACATCACGCTGCTCGACGCGAACGAGCCGCAGCCCGGGTTCGTAATGCCGGATCGCTTCCGGTCGGCGCACGCCGAAGAAAACTTCACGGCGCACACCGAACTCGTCGAGGCGATCGCGTCCGGCTCGGTCGAACGCGCACGTTCGGCCGTGGCAGCGCACGAAGCGTTCTTTGCGCCGGTGAACGATAAACCGTTACGAATCGCGGCCGACGCGGACGAGGACGCCGTCGCACCGGGCCGCAGCCGGCGATTTAGAATTTCGCGACGAGTTCGTCCTTGAGCGCTTCACGCCAATCGGGAGCCGGCGGAATCACCAGGTCGACGGCGCGGACGTTCGTGTAGGTCGCGGGGTCGATCGCGCGAATCGGCTTACCGGCTTCGAGATCGTCCATCGCCTCCATCAAGAGCTGGCGCATAACGATGATCGCACGGTCGCTCGTCCCGAGATGTTCTTTCGAGCGGTCGACCACACCGCCCATACCTTCTTGCAACGCCATATCTTGCGTGTTGACGCCGTCGATGCCGGTAAACGTTTTGTTCTTCTGCAGCCCGCGGTCGATCATGTAGTCGTTGCGCAGGTTCTTCTTGAGTTGATACGTGCCGGGAATCAAGTCGTCTTCGCCGCGGCCGTATTGCTTCTCGAGATCGAGCGCGTACTGTTCTTCGATCGGAATGTCCGGCGAGTACGAGTACATCCAGTTGAACACCCACGTATGGGTATCATCGATCGGTACCCAGATATGGCCGTTGATCGTGGGATGCGGATCGACCTTACCACCCTTGCGCGACGTCACGCGTCCCCGCATTTGCTGCGCCGGCATCACGTAGTGATACGCCCGCACGTAGCTGCCCTCGCCGAGGGTGCGAATGCCGGCATACGTATAGCCGTAATCCGTCCGGTACACTTCAAGCCGCGGCGCCGTGTCCTGACTGCGCAGATAACTCTTGTCGTGAATGTCGAGGTTGTGCGCGAACGAACTGTGCGACGTATCGAGACCGCCCTCGAGCGCCTGCAGCCAATTGCACTCCTCGAACGTCTTCGAGGCGTGACGATGCGTCGCGGGCGCGCGCGTGAATTCGTAGTCCGGTACGGGCGGCTTGTGCTCGGCCGGCCCCATGTAGGTCCACATCAAGCCGCCGCCTTCCCACGTCGGGTAGGTCGTGATCGTCACTTTCGTTTTAAAGAGCGAATCGGCCGGTTCGGACGGCATGTCGACGCAGGTGCCGTCGCGATCGAACTTCCAGCCGTGATACACGCAGCGCAAGCCGCATTCTTCGTTACGACCGAAGAACATCGGCGCGCGGCGGTGCGGACAGAACGCGTCCATGAGCCCGACATCGCCGTTGGTGTCGCGAAACGCAACGAGGTCTTCGCCGAGAACACGGACACGAATCGGCGCTCCGTCCGGCTCGGGTAACTCGCTGGAAAGACCGAACGGCATCCAATACCGCCGCTGGAGTTCGCCCATCGGCGTTCCGCCGGCCACTTGCGAAATGCGCGCGTTGTCTTCAGGCTTGAGCACGTCGTCGTTTCTTTCTCAGCCCGGAAGGCCGAAGAGCGTGCGGAATTGGTGTTCCATATCGTTATACTGCGCGGACGTCGGTGCGTCGAGAATCAGATACGGATGCTTGCCGTCGAAGACCGCCGGATTGTTCTTGACGTCGTTGCGCGAAGACACTTCGCCGCCGCCGCGCTCGACGATGAACGTCTGACCTTCTTTGGACGTCAGCCAGTCGATGAAAACGCGCGCAGCGTTCGGATGAGGCGCGTTCTTCGCTAACCCGACGGGGTTGAGCGTCACGAGGGTCGGCGTCGGATTCACGAAGTCGACCGGCTTGCCGGACTTCTTTTCGGCATAGGCGAGATACCCGTACGCCGTCGGCGTCGCGTCGAACTCGCCGGTCTCGAGCGACTCGACGGTCTGCGTGTGTCCGGTCGTCTTGACCGGTGCGTTGTCGGCTACGCGTTTTGCGAGGTCCGCTCCGGCGGCTTTGTCGTGCTGCAGCAGACCCATGTACCAGTTGAGCGCACCGGTGTCGAACCCGAACTTGCCCTTCCACTCCGGCTTGCCGAAATCAGCCGTCGTCGCCGGCGGTTTGAGATGATCGGCGGCGAGGCGTTGCGGATTCCATGCGATGACGGTCGTGTTCTGATACAGATTCGTCCAGAAGCCGTTCGGGTCGACCGTGCCTTTGATGAACATCGCCGCTTCGGGCTGCGCGTATTTATCGAACGCGCCGACGCCGAGCAACTGGCTGAACTGAAAATCGTCGCCCGAGATCACGTCGGCGTTGTACTTGCCGCCGCGTTGTTCGGTCACGATGCGCGCGGGCAGCTGCGAACTTCCGAGACGCAGCGATTCGACTTTGATCGCGGGATGCGTCCGCGTGAACTCGGCGGCGGTCTGATCCATGTCCTTGGTGTTCATCGTGGCGTACCACACCACGACGCCCTCCTTCTTCGCGTCGTCCGCCGTCGCGGCAAGCGCGATCGATCGGCCCGGGATCACGATTGCGGCGCACAGCGCGGCGATTCCGACGATCGACGCGAACCAGCGTCCCTTCATGCATTTCCTCTCATGTTTATCGCCCCGAACGGCGGCGGGGGAATCGAAGCCGGCAGATGATCTGCGGCCGTCGTCGGCGCGGGAGCGAACGCGTGCGCGACGCCGTCCTGCATGCGCATGATGACGGCTTCCGACGCGGTCGGACGCAGATGCACGACGTCGCCGTGACCGAGACCGACCCGTTCCTTATGGACGCGCACGCGCAGGGCGGTTCCGTTCACGTCGACCGTATAATCCCAGCAGTCGCCTTGGTAGATGCTGAACCGGACCACGCCTTCCCAGTCGTCCGGTCCGTGGCGCTTTCGCGAGAGTTCGATGTTTTCGGGCCGGATGAACGCCCGCACGGCGTCGCCCGCGCGCAGTTCCACGATCGGGGCGGCGCGTACGATCCCGGCCGGCGCCCGGACGACGACGGCCGCCGCATCGGAACTCACGACGACGCCGTCGATCGCGTTCGCGACGCCGATAAAGTTCGCGGTGAACTCCGCTTGCGGGTAGCGATAGATCTGCTGCGGCACGCCGGTTTCGACGATCGCGCCCTTGTCCATCACCATGATCAAATCACTGATCGCGAGCGCTTCGCCCTGATCGTGCGTCACGTAGACGGCCGTAATCCCGAGGTCTTGCTGCACGAGGCGAATTTCCTCGCGCATCCGTTCCCGCAGCTGGGCGTCGAGGTTGCTCAGCGGCTCGTCCAACAGCAGCACTTTCGGCTCGTGGACGAGCGCCCGCGCGAGGGCGACACGTTGCTGCTGGCCGCCCGAGATCGCCGTGGCAGGCCGGTCGGCTTCGTCGGCCAACCCGACGAGGTCGAGCATCGCGAGCGCCCGCGAGCGAGCATCGCTCTTGGAGGCCTTGCGGTCGCCGACGGTGAGCGGAAACGCGACGTTCTCGGCAACGGTCATGTGCGGCCAAATCGCATACGACTGAAAGACCATGCCGATCGGACGCTTATTCGGCGGAACGTAGATGCCCGCGGCCGAGTCGAAAACGACCTGTCCGGCGATCTCCAAACGCCCTTCGCTCGGCCGCTCGAGACCCGCGATCATCCGCAAGGTCGTCGTCTTCCCGCAACCGCTGGGACCAAGCAATGTGAAGAGCTTCCCCGCGGGTACGCTGAAGTTGAGGCCGGCGACGGCGAGTTTGCGGGCGTTTTTCGCCTCGAAGCGCTTGACCAAGCCGGTAGCCGTTATCATCGCAGATCGTTCCCTTGTACCATTCGCCGGGGCTCTCACGAACGGTAACGAGTTCCAGCGGAGGTCCGTTCTCCCTGTTCTATTCACTATATCCGATATAGTTATTCGGGGAGACCGAAGAGGGCGGCGCGGCGGTTCGCCGGAAGTAAGAAAACCTACATTCACTATATCCGATATAACGATTTCGGCTCCGCCGAACCGTTGGGAGAGTCGACCGATGGGCAACAAATCCCATTACGATCCCACCCACAAGCGCGTCTTCGTCCGTGAGATCAGCGGCGAGTACAGCCTCAAGCACGAACTCAAACGATTGCGCGAACTGCCGCGCGTGCAAAAAGGTGGAACGGTGTCGTTCCAGTCGGGCCCGCAGGCGTTCTCCAAACACTTCATGGAGCCCGAAGACGGCCTCGGCCAGACGCTGCACATCCATCTCGAGGAGTACGCGCCCGGCGGGAAGTCGCAGATGCACGGGCACGTGAACGAAGCGATTTTCTACATTCTCGACGGCACCGGATACGAGATTCACGACGGCATCAAGTACGACTGGAAAGCCGGCGACATCGCCATCGTGCACAACAATTGCGTACACCAGCACAACAACGCGTCCGAGAACGAACCGGCGCGTGCGCTCGTCATCAAGACGAAACCGATGTACATGTTCATGAACATGCTCTTCCAGCAGCGCGTCACCGAACGGCCGAAAGAGCCGAGCCCGACGCAGGGCGATTTCGTCCCGCGTGAAGACGCCGACGTCAACCAGCCCTGGGCCGATCACGACCACGATCATGATCACGACCACGACCATGCGCACGAACACGCGCACGTGCACTGATGGCGTTTCAAGAAGCCGGTAACTGGCGCGCCGGAAAGCAGAACGCGCCGTATTACGCCGAAGCGCTTAAAGACTCGGCAGAACGGCCGATTCGCGACGCCGAACGCAAGAAGATCATCACGCCCGAAGACATGCCATGGGAGATGTCGCCGCACGGCTTGATCAAGCATCTCGTCAACGATAAGATGAACGCGCGCGTCGAGACGGTCGACATTTACATGCAGATCATTCCGCCGGGGAGCCGCTCCGGAAAACACCGGCAGCTCGCCGAAGAATGCCTCTACGTGCTCGAAGGCCGCGGCTACGATCTGCACGTCGACTGCGACGTCGAGATCACCGATACGTATCACTGGAAGCCGCAGGACCAAGAGCGCCGCTTCGAGTGGGAGGCGGGCGATATGATCTACATTCCGCCCAATACGATCAGCCAGCACTTCAACGCGGATCCGGAGCGCCCGGCGCGTCTCGTGAGCGCGACGAACCGCATCTATAAGTACTGCGGTCTCGGCGACCTCGAACAGATCGAGAACGCGCCCGAGTACGAACCGGGCGTCGAGCTGAACGACCAGATCATCCTGCGCTATATCGGCGCGCCGGCCATTCGCTGACGGTCGGGGGATCGCGCTTTAGACACGCGCGATCCCCATCTTTCCGCCGAGTTTGCTGACGATCGCGACGAGCGTGAGCAAGATCGCGACCAGGACGCAGCCGAGGGCTGCGATCGCCGGATACTGACCGTTCGACCACAGATCGAAGATCGCGATCGCCACCACCTCGGTTCCCTGCGAGTACAAGAAAATTGCCGCGGAGATTTCGCGAAACGCGATGATGACCGTCGTGAGAAAACCGGCGAGCAGCGAGGGCATCAAGAGCGGCACATAAATGCGGATGAAGCGCGTCAGCCAGTCGGCGCCGCTGACCGCCGCGGCCTCTTCCAACTCATCGCGAATCTGGGCGATGCCCGTCGTCGCGTAGCGCATGCCGTACGGAATGCCGATGGTCACGAAGCCGACGATCAACAACATCAGCGTGCCGTAGAGATGGAACGGCAACGGGGCGACGAGATACCAGAACAAGATGCCGACGCCCATCAGAATGCTGGGCACCGCAATCGGCAACGAAACGAGAATGTCGAGCAGCCAGACCCCGCGGACGCGCGACTTGAGCGTGACGTAGGCGACGATCGCGGTTAGCACGGTCACGATCGCCCCGGCGCTGACCGACGTGATGAAACTGTTCACGAGCGATTCGCGAATCAGCGGGTACGTCCACATCTGCGCGTAGTTCACGAAACTCAGATGGTGCAGCGCGGCGAGCGACGGCGCTTCGAATTCCGGCAGAAGCGACGACCACACGACGACGGCGAGCGGCAACACGACGGCGACGATGAAAAACGTCAGAATCGCTGCGCCGGCAAGCGGCCGCGCGCGGCCGAGCTCGATACGCCGTGGCCGAAACGCCTTTCCGGTAACGGTCGCGTGTCGTCCGGCGGCGTTCAGACGGTTTGCGAACGCAACGCCGACGCCAGCGACGAGCAGCACGACGCCGCCGATCGAAGCGGCGCCGCCGTAATCCGGCGGAAACGCTTGCAACGCACCGTAAATCTGCGTCGTAAACACCGAGACGTTCGCCGGCACGCCGATGAGCTGCGGGACTTCGAACGATGCGATCGATTGAATGAACACCAGGAGGCCGGCCGCGACGATCGCCGGGCGCGCGAGCGCGAGCGTAATGCGGCGAAAGGCTGTTAGACCCGGCGCGCCGGATGCGATCGCCGCTTCTTCCATCGACGGGTCCATCGATGTGAAGGTCGCGACGGCCATGATGAATGCCGTCGGTGCGACGTGCATCGCTTGTACGAAGATCATTCCGGGCAGGGAGTAGACGTTGAACGGCCGCACGTGCGCGAGCGATTCCGTCAGCGTATTGAGGAGCCCGATACGGGGCGACGCGAGAAACAGCCACGCGACGGTATTCAAGATACCGGGAATGATCAGCGGGACGAGGGCGGTCGTGATGCCGAGGATCTTGAACGGCGCATCGGTGCGCGCGTACAGGAATGCCAGGCCGAATCCGGCGACCAGCGCGATGACGGCGACGCCCGCGCCGTAGAGCATCGTGTTCGCAAAAAGCTTGTAGAACGTCGCCGTTCCGAAGAGCGCAACATAGTTGGCGAAGGACCAGTGCGCGTCGTTGCTGAGAAACCCGCGCTGGAAACTCGCGTAGAGCATCGTCGCCACCGGTACCACGGCCAAGTACACGAGGATCAGCGATGCGCCGATCATCAGCGGAGCCTCCGCGGAAGGCGTGCGCAAGATCGCGCGCGACGCGCGAAGCCGATGTTCCATTCCAGCAATCCTTTCCGATTCGTCTAGCGCAATGCGAAAGCGCCGATGACGCCGGCGGCGAGAACCATCAGCGCTTGATTCCAATTGGTCACGAGCATCAGTACCGTCGCGATGACGGCGAGCGCGATCGGAAGCGGCGCTGCGGCGACACCCCGCGCCAGCGTGAAAACTCCGGCCCATATCAAGCCGAGCACGACCGGTTTGATCGCGCGAGCGACGCTCTCCCGCCACGGGTTGCCGCGCAGCTTGCCCCATACGTGGCCCGCGCCGTAGACGACGAGTCCTGACGGGACGTAGACGGCGACCGTCGCGACGAGCGCTCCGACCAGGCCGGCGACGGCATAGCCGACAAGCGCGGCCATCGTCGTCGTCGCTCCGGGCGAAAGCTTTCCGAGGCCGTAGAAGCGTGCGAAATCCGTCGACGTGATCCAGTGGTAGTGGTCGACGACGTCGGCGTGCATCTGCGGAATGATCGCGTTCCCGCCGCCGAATCCAAGCAGCGAGAGCACCGTGAACACGATGGCCAGGCGCGCGTAGATCACGCGGTCAAACGGGTCGCGAGCAAAGCGATCGGAATGAAGATCAGCAGCGTGAGCGCGAGCGAAAGATGGAGGACGAGCACCGAGGCGGCAACCGCGACGATCAACGCGACCTCGACGACATTGATTCGTTTGCGTGTCATCTCGATCGCGTTGGCGAGCGTCACCCCGACGGCGACGGCGGCGCAACCGGTCAACGCGCCCGCAATCCACGGCAGGCGCGAGTCGAGCGCAAAGGCGCCGATGGCCATGAGGATCACGAGGCCCGGCAGAATCGACGCTACGAACGCGGCCGCGGCGCCGGCCGCGCCGCGCAAATGCAGCCCGACGAGAACGGCGACGTTGATCGGGTTCGAGCCCGGCAGCAGATTGCCGAGCGAAACCAGTTCGAGAAACTCGTCTTCGGTCAACCAGCGCTGCGTACGAACGACCTCGCGCCGGATCATCGACATCGTTCCTCCGCCGAACGCCGTCGCCGACACGCGACCGAAGACAAGCGCGATGTTTGCCAGTGATGCCGGCGTCAGCTCCGCCGGCGTTTGCTGGGCGGCGACCGTCGTTACGACTCGCTCAGGAATCCGGCGATACGCCGCGAGACGACTGGGACGAGCGCCGCATCGACGGGGTACCAGGTGGTAACATCCGGCGATCCCTGGCTGCCCAAGACAACGCTGACGTTGAGCGGCGGCACGAGCGAGACGGCCGCACGTCGGCCGCCGGCTGTCCAGGCGGCGCTCGTTTTCGACGAATCGTCGAACGTGTGGACCGGACCATAGGCCCGCAGCGACCCGTTGATGTCGCGAACGAACTCCTCAAACTGCATCGGCATGTCGCCCATATTCACTATAGCGAATAGCGAGTCATCCAACCGCGACCCGGTTCGAGAGCGTTCCGATTCCAGCGATCTCGACCTCGACCTGACTCCCCGGCGTCAGAAACCGCGGCGGGGAGAACGAGAGGGCGACACCCGAGGGCGAGCCCGTGCTAATGACGTCGCCGGGTTGCAGCGCGTAGAATTGCGACCAGTACGCGACCATTTGCGGGACCGAAAAGACGAGATCGCTCGTATCTTCGTCTTGGCGAACGTCCCCGTCGACGCGTGTCGTGATGTGCAACGACGACGGATCCGCGATTTCGTCGCGCGTCGCAATGCACGGTCCGAGCGGAAAAAACGTCGGATACTGTTTGCCGAGCAAGACGATGTCTTGCGGGTTCGCAAACGCTTCGAATCGGGTTGCGCCCGGCTCGCGTAACCATGCGAACATCGGACCGACGTCGTTGCGTGCCGAGACGTCGTTCGCGATCGTATAACCGCCGACGTATTCGAGCGCGTCCGCTTCGCTCACACCGTATGCCGGTTTGCCGATGACGACCGCGAGTTCACCCTCGTAGTCGATCGTCGCCGCGACCGCGGGGTTCGCCGGAAGCGCGATCTCGTCGCGCGGACCCGCCAGCGCCGACGGTGATTTGAGAAACCCGCCCGGGCGCGAGGGCAGCGGCGTCTTCATCTCCGCCGCATGCCGCCGGTAGTTGTTTCCCGCGCAGACGATCGTGCGCGGCCGCACCGGCGGCGCCAGCGGCGTCGTCGCCGCCGGTCGCACCACGCCCTCGCCGGCGAGTTCGCGCATGCCGGTTGCATCGAGCGCGAGCAACGCTTCGTTGAGCCGGCGCGCCGCGTCACGCGCGTCGTCATCGGCGAGCAGATCGCGCGGCGTCGAACCGGGCGCGAACGCTCCCATCCCGAGACGCGTCGCCGCATCGAGTGTGACGAGTGAATCACCGATCCAGAGTGCAGCACGATCGTCGGAAGCAAGAGCGGCAAGACGCATAGGCGGAAAATGGTTCGGCCGTGTGACCGGGTGGACATCCTTGAGGCACCGTCGGGTATCACCGCCGATTGCGTGGTATGCTAGGCAACGATTTGCACGAGGTGTCGTATGGAGCTTGACGGTAGATCGCCATTCGGCGTGCTGCTCCGACAATTTCGTCTGGCCGCCGGGCTTTCGCAAGAGGCCCTCGCGGAGCGCGCCCGTGTGAGTACGCAAGGCGTCAGCGCGCTGGAACGCGGAACCCGCCGTACGCCGCAACGTGACACGTTGGTGTTGCTTGCGAACGCCCTGGCACTCTCGTCGGAAGATCGCGCGCGTTTTGAAGCGAGTGCGTCGCGTCCGTCCCTTCCGCGCATGCGTTCGCGGACCGGCGTAACACGGCACGATACGGTTTTCCATGCGCTGCCGGCAGCACTCACGAGTTTCCACGGTCGCGACGGGGACGTCGACGCCGCCGCACGCGCCGTCGTCGAGCATCGGTTGGTGACCTTGACCGGAACGGGCGGCGTCGGAAAAACACGGCTCGCACTCGAAACGGCGCGCACGCTCGGCGACCGGTTTCCCGACGGGATCTATTTTGTCGAACTCGCGTCGATCGGCGACGGCGACCTCGTCGTCCACCGTACGGCCGAGGTGATCGGCGCGCCGCTCGAATCGACGGCGCTTCTCGACGCCGTCGTCGCCGCACTACGCTCGCGTCACACGCTGCTGATTTTCGATACCTGCGAACACGTGCTCGGGCACGTTGCCGTCCTCGTTCGTAATATCGTGCAACGCACGGAGCACGTCCACGTCTTGGCAACGTCGCGTCAAGCGTTGAGCGTCGCCGGTGAAATCGTTCGCGGCGTTCCGTCGCTTCCGACGCCGGACCCGGGATCGACGATGTCGGCGGACGACGCGATCCGGCACAGTTCCGTCGCGCTCTTTTGCGCTCGAGCGCGCGCCGCCGGCGGCTCGTTCGAGCTCACCGATGCGAACGCGACGGGCGTCGCCGAAATCTGCCGGCGTGTCGACGGCATTCCGCTGGCGATCGAGCTGGTCGCACCGCAAGTCACCGTGCTTTCCCCGCGCGATATCGCGCAGTTATTGCGCGAGCGCTTCCGGTTGTTAACGGCGCCGGTCACGGCGGCTTCACCCCGGCAGCAGACGATGCGCGCGATCCTCGATTGGAGTTTCGATCTGCTCGACGAACGGGAACGGACTCTGTTTCGACGACTTGGCGCGTTCAGCGGCGGTTGGACCGTCGAGCTCTGCCGGTCCGGATGCGCGGACGAGCACCTCTCTTCGTGGGACGTGCTCGACGCACTAACGACGCTCGTCGCAAAGTCGCTCGTCGCGGTCGACGGCAGCGGCGACACTCGTCGCTTTCGGCTGCTCGAGTCGACGCGTGCCTACGCGGGCGAACATCTCGAGATCAGCGCCGAATTCGACGCCATGATGGAACGGTTGACGCGCGCGCTTGCCGCGTACGTTCGCGGGCTCCGTACGCTTTGGGCCGCGATGGACGACATCGCGTGGCAACGGGCGATCGGGGCCGAGCGCGACAACATCCGCGCGGTCCTCGGTTGGTCCTTCGCGACCGGGCACGCACCGGACGTTTCGATCGGTTTGCTGGTCAATATCGTCGGTCCTGAGCTGGTATTCGAAGCGCGGGAAGTTCGCCTCTGGTATGAAGCGGCCGGCACGCTGATCGACCACGTCGACGACGTCGAATTGGTTGCACGATTTGCACACTGCAGCGCCAAGATGGCGATGGTACGGCGCGAATCGCCGAAGATTTCGTGCGGCCTTGCCGAGCGCGCGGTCGGCCTTGCCCGTCGCGTCGACGACAGAAGCCAACTCGGCGATGCACTGCGCGTCTATGGAACCGCCCTCCGCGACGCCTTGCGCTTCGAGGACGCGGAACGGGCGTTTGCGGAAGGTTGGCAGATCATCGAGCGGAGCGGGTCGGTCGCAGCGAAGGCGACGCTGCTCTCTGATTGGGCACTGCTCGACCTGAGTTCGGGCACGGTCGACGTTGCGCGCGCCCGGCTGCAGCAATGTTTGCGCATCTCGCGCGCCGGCAGTACCGTCTACGCGAACACGCTGGCGACGCTGGGCGAACTTACGTTCAGCACCGGTGACATCAGAAGCGCTCGTCACTTTGCCGAACAAGCACTGGTCGAGTTGCGCGCGCTCAACTCACGCGTGCATCTCGGGGTGGCTTCGTGTAACGCGGCGGCGTACGCTATTGCGGAAAACGATCTCGATGAAGCGCAGGATGCGATCGACGAGGGTCTCGCGGTTCTGCGCGAAACGGGGATGCCGTACTGGATTGCGATCGCGCTCGAGCACGTGGCGGTGATTGCAACGCTGCGTGGTGACGACGAACGAGGGCTTCCGATTCTCGGCTACACGCAGCACTATATTGCGGGCGAGGGCCGCCGGCGAGAGTCGACCGAGAAGGCCGGCTACGATCGCGCGATCGGCTTGCTCGAACAACGGCACGGCCCCGAACGCCTCGTCGCGCGCTTCGCCGAGGGTGCGATGCTCGATGAATCGCGAACGATCGAACTCGCCGAATCGCACTTGACCCGATCGCATCCCGCCCACGATTCACACGCACGCTACTACACGGAAACGGAGCACTGCTCATGAACGACGACCCCATCAAACCACGCACCGTCCCGACGTTCGTGGCTGCCCATCAGGCCGTGATCGATCAGCTTCATCAAAAGTTGGCGGCGATGATGCCGCCCGGAGAGGCCTCGGCGCTCGATGGACCGATCGCCGCATACAAGAAGTGTCTGGACGACTTCGGCGACCAAACCGACGCGATCGTCGGCAATCACGACCGTTAGTGCCCGACCGGCAACGCCGACACCATAGACATTTAAGACAGTTAAGAGGGGCTTCTTACGGAGCCCAAGGCGTCGAACGGGCAATCGCCAACGCCGCCCCGTGCCGCGGATGGAGCTCGAATCGTTGTCGCCATTATGAACGAACCCGTGTCGCGCCGACGGCGACGGGGCGCGTTTCTCAGTACGAGCGGGTATCGACGCTACGTTGAGGCGCGGCGTTTTCTCGACGACGGATCGAATCCGAGCCGTGCGTCGCTCGAGCGTCTCGCGGACGCAGCGGGGATCGCGACGCGAACGGTCTCGCGTGTGTTGCGCCGCGAGTCGCCCGTCGACGTGCGGACGCTGGAGCTCCTGTTCGAAGGCGTCGGCCTCGACCTCGAAACGCAAGACTACGTCTTTGCCGATATTGCCGCCGCGGCGAGCTTCGTGCCCCCGCCGCGCAACCCGTTCTTCGGCCGGGAGGCGCTCATGGTGGATGTCGGGCGGCTCTTCGAGCGTACGCGCGTCGTCACGATCGTCGGTGCGGGCGGCATTGGGAAGTCGCGCTTCACCGCCGAGCTGATTGCGAGTGGTCGCATCCGTTCCGAACGCGTCGTCTTCGTCGACCTCTCATTCGTTACCGATCACACGCGGGTCCAAACGGCTATCCTTGAGGCGTTCGGCGGCCGGCGCGAGCGCTCGCGCGGACGCGAGTTCGACCTGCGCGTCGGTGAGCATAGCACGTTGCTGCTGCTCGACAATTGCGAACACGTGATCGAGGAGGCGTCACGCTTCGCCGACACAGCGCTCTCGAGCGAAGCGAGACTATCGATCATCGCTACCTCGCGGGAACCGCTCGAGATCGCGGGCGAGGCCGTCGTCCGAATTCCGCCGCTATCAGTCGGCGACGGGGTAGCGCTTTTCGCCGATCGTGCGGCCAGCGGCGACTCCGTTCGCCCGTTCGATTCACAAGCGCGCGAGACGGTGCGCGACATCGTCGTGCAACTCGACGGCGTTCCGCTTGCGATCGAGCTTGCGGCGGGACGCGCTTCGTCGATGTCTCTCGAAGAGCTGCGCGACGGTTTGCGAGACAGCTTGCGCGTGCTGCAGTCGACTCGGACGACGGGGCCGGAGCGGCACCGTTCGGTCGCGCTGTCGATCTCCTGGAGCTACGCGCTGCTCGATAGCGAAGAACGGCGCGTCCTGCGACGGCTCGCGCCGTTCATGGGCGGCTTCACCGCAGCGGCGGCCGTCGTCGTGTGCTCGGACGGCGTGCCGGTGGAGGACGTCGAGAATATACTTCGCCGGCTCGCCCTCAAGTCGCTGCTCCTCGTCGATGTGAGCTCCGCCGTCAGTCGATTTCGACTGCTTGAGTCCGTTCGACAGTTTGCGGCTGAGCGACTGCGCGAGGCGGGCGAGTACGGTTGGATAGCATTACGTCACGCAGTCTACTACCGTGGTCTCGCGGCGAGCCTCCGGGAAGCCGCCGGCGTGGACTTTGCGGCCGGGGCGCTACGCGTGCTGCTTGCGGAACGCTTCAACCTCGACGCAGCCCTAACGTGGACGATCGGCGGCTCTGAAAATGCTCATCTGGGCGCCGCGATCGCCGCGGAGCTCGCCGATTTTTGGGATGCACGTGGCACGTTCGAAGAGGGGGAAGAATGCATCCGCAGTGTACTCGATCTCGACACAACGCTCGTCACCGCAACGACGCGCGCAAAACTGCTCGAAGGCCTGGCGCTGATGGCGTATCGCCGCGCCGACGTTGCAACGGCAGGGCGCGCCGCGCACGACGCGACGACCGAATATGCGCTCTCGGACGACCGCAGCGGGGTTCTGCGCGCGCGCAATTTGCAGGCGGCTGCCGCGTTCGATTCGGGCGACGTCGAGACCGCACGGACGATTCTCCTCGACAACCTCTTCGTGGCGCGACGTCATTACGACGCTCGCGCCGAAACGGGCGCTCTGAACGATCTCGGTCGTATCTCGGCGGAATTTGACAAGGAGTTCGACGTCGCACTCGATCGGTTTGCCGAAAGCTTGGTGCTGGCCGAAGCGGCGCACCTATCGACGACGGTCATGTACGCCAGCGCGAACTGCGCCGAAGCGAGTCTGCAACTCGGGCAAAGCGACAAGGCACGCGCGTATCTCGAGCGCGCACTCGAAACGGCACGCGAGCTCGAAAATGCGCCGATGATTTCGATGCTCACCACACGAGTGTTGACGCTCGCGATCCGCGAGCACGGCATCGGCGCGGTGCACGCGGCGCGAGCGTCGGCTATCGAAGCGCTCGAGCGTAACGCCTATCATACGGTCGTCGCGCCTGCGGTCGACGCGCTCGCCGAAGCACTGCTCGAACGCGACGAGCCGGAGCGCGCTGCGATCCTGCTCTTTGCAACGGCCCGTGAGTCGACCCCGGTCGTGAAAAGTGTTGCCGTTGCACGTCGTGCGGCTCTGCTGCAACGAACGCTCGCGCTGTTACCGCCGGAGACGGCGAGCCAGGTGCGAGCCGCGAGCCGGCCGCTCGATCTGCAAGACGCCGTTGAAATAGCAACCGCGTCGGAATTCCCGCGTCGAGCGTCTTCGCCGGAGATTCCTGCTCCCTGAACCCTCGTACGTTTTGCCTCGCGACCTCGTTAGTTGCGGGAAAGTTTTCGAAGAGACGAGCGAGCGATGACCGCTTGAAGCGGATCGAAGGCTGGGCTTAGGCGAACGGCCGCCGAGAGAAACCTTCGGGCCGCCGCTGTATCGCCTGCCGCTTGCGCGATCATGCCGGCGTGGTAGAGCAGTCGCGGATCGTTTGTCCCCAGACGGAGCGCGTCACGCATCGCCACTTGTGCGGCGACGAGTTTTCCGGCTTTGAGCGCCGTCCACGCGACGGCGTCGGCTCCGAGAACGTCGCGTCGGATCACGTACTCGGCTCGCGCCGCGCGATACGCTTTCGTGGGTGTACGATCGTGATCTGCGTCGAACATCACGAGTTGCCGGTTGTACATCACGCCGTTGATTCGACTCAAACGCCCGATGAATTCGACGAGGTCGTATTCGCGTTCGGCGGCCGGGCGATCCCCGGAGAGCGCATAGACGTCGCCCAGTTCGGCAACGAAGGTCGGGTCCGGCAGCATCGCAATCGCCTGTTCGTAGTTCGCTACGGCCCGGGGATAGTCACCGAGCGCGGCATCGAGCCGCCCGTAAGACGCCAAGGCGCGAAAATATCCGGGATACGCTGCGAGTGCGTCGTCGTACCTCGCCCGCGCGGAGGCATAGTCGCCCGTAAAAAACGCGGTGTCGCCCAGTTGCCAGCAATACCAAGCCACCCGTTCGCGCGACGGCGAAACCCGGCCGACTTCGAGCGAAAGGGCCTGTGAAAAGGCGTCCTTCGCGGCCCCGTTGTCGCCTTTCAACAGAGCCATCCGTGCTCGGCGGCTGGCGACGTTCTCATCGGCGCTACCGACGGCGCTTTGCAAACGCGCGTACGCAGCCTCGGCGGCACCGTAATCGCCGAGTTCCGCATACGCGTCGCCGAGCAGGGCATAGGGCGTGCCCGAACCGTCGAGGCGCGTGAGGCGTCGAGCGTCGTCACGCGCGGCCACGAATTCGTGCGAGGCGAACTCAACCATGGCACGCGTGGTGAGGCCCGCGACGTTTCGAAGTGAGGGGACGATGTCAAGCGACCGGCGCGAAGAGTTTTGCGCTAATGCGAGATCCGAAAAAGAGCCGGTTTCTCGTAGCCGCTGGAGATACAGGGACGAAAGCTCGTTGAGAACATCGATGTCGTCGGGATCGCGCGACAAGCGGCGTTCGAAGAAGAACACGCGCTCGCGAGACTGCGCGAACGATTCGGCCGCGGGCGGCGCGACGGCGAGAGCTTGCGCCAGCGACGGTATCGGCTTAGCCGCAAATGATGACCGCACGCGCGCCGTGCCGGTCACGACCCCGGCCACTGCGACGAACACGGCGGCGCGTTTGGCGATTGCCGAAAGAGAGCGACTCGAGTGCGGCGCCTCCGCGCGTGAAGGCACCGCTTGAACGGTCCGGACGAACGTTACTGCTGGAAGCCGGAGGACTCGTGGCCGGGCGGTAGCGGCTGATGAGGATCGGCGACGAACGGAAACTCGTTACGGAACGTCGCGTCGTTCTTGAGCACGTGATCCGTCAAATATTTACCGTTGTTGAGCATCGTGAACGCTAACGTCGGGGTAACGTCGGCGAGTCGTCGTCCGCCGGCGTTGCCGAAGCCGCCGTCGGCATTGGTCCCGCCCTGCGGGCCCGAGTTCCGAACCGAGACATCGATCATGAGATAGTCCCCGTGCGTAACGGTGGTGTCCAACAGCATCTTCTGATGAGCTTGGTCCGTGCCGATTGCGTTGAGCGTCGTCACGATGGCCGACTTGAACACGCCTTGAGCATCGGCTTCGGGATTCGACGTTCCGAATTTGTCCTTGAGCGGCGGCGGTATCAGCGCGTTGTTGACAAACGGGAAGCCTTCCCGGTCGAGTGTCTTATACTCGCCGGAGCCGACGATCGTGCCGTCGTCCTGCGCCGTTTGTACGGCTTTACGTTGCGTCGCAGTTTCTATACCAATCTTGTTGCCTGCGCCCTTGAGCATCGAGACGGGCAACTCGAGCGCCGTTATAAGGGTGTTGAAGCCGGCGTAGGTATCGCGACCACCGCGTTTTCCGATGAGCGAGGGATCGGCGCGTCCCATCAAAACCGAGGCGCCGAAGAGATTTGCTCCGGTGTCGTCGAGGAAAAACGGGTCGTCCATGACGCCGGCAAAAAATGTAACGCCGGTTGCCGGATCAGTCGTAATGGCCGGTTCCTTCGGCTTCGGATCCTGTGTTGCGACGGTCGTCATCGCGGTGAAGCTCTTGCCGTCCGGCAGGCTGATCGTCGCCATCTGGGCGGTTAGGCGTCCGACGCCGGGCGCGTACGTAACGTCGAGGTATTTGTCGGGCTTTGCGGCCCCAGTCGTCGAGAACATCCACCGATAGCGAAGGCTCGGGTCGAAGATCGACATACCGAAATGCTCGCCCGGGATGACGAAACCTTGCGTGCCCATCAGGAGCACGATCTTCGAGTTGTCGTTGGGGTCGAGAAAGGCGTAGTGATCGGTGATGTTCGCGCCGCGGTTTTGCGTCGCGATCGGCGAATCGATGTGATTGGAGGCGACGCTTCGCACAGGAGGAGCAAACCAGACCGCGACGGCTGCGCAAACGGTCACCGCAGCGAAGAGCGGCTTCGCCGGTAGCGTAAAGCTCATACATTCTCCAATCGAAAATAGTGAAAACGAAAAGACGCGTCGTCGGACGTCTTGCAGCAATTGTGATCAGCGAAAAGTCTCGAACCTCGAAGTTGGTTGTAGAACATCGGCGCGGTACCTCGATGAAATGGGCCCGGTGGCGCTAAGAATCTTAACTGTCATAAAATGCAACGTGGCAGAGCTCTTCCGCAAACTCGTGCTGGACGTTGCGGGGAGGACGGCGCACGCTGCGTAGGCGACGACGAGCGAGGCCCCTGATTCCCGTTACGCGCGGCGGTCGTCGGCCGCATGGAGGAAGTGTCTGGACGACTTGGGGCCGAACCGACGCGATCGTTGGCTTAGCGGGCGAGCCCGACCAGCAACGCCGACACCATCTTGGTTCGGAACGGGACGTACGCACGACGGGTGAATACGTCGTAGCGATTGAGTTCGATGGCGTTGAGAATGCGCCGGTAGAGATGCAGCGCGAGCCGCACGGTGTACCGGCTTTCCGCGTTGAGCATTGCGATTCCGGGCTCAGCGTCGAGATACATTGCGCGCACGCGTTCGATTTGGAATTGCATTAGCGCGATGAATCCATCGTCGACCACGCCTTCTAACAGCTTCGCCTCGGAGCAGCCGAAGCGCAGCATATCTTCTTCCGGAAGGTAGATGCGGCCCATCGAGGCATCCTCGCCGACGTCGCGCAGAATATTCGTCATCTGCATGGCGCGACCGAGCGCGACGCCGTAATCGAGGGCGTCCGGCGTGAGCGTCCCAAGGATCGGCATGACGAGCACGCCGACCGTCGATGCGACGAGATAACAGTACTGCCGCAGATCGGCGTAGGTCGCGTAACGCCGCACGGTGATGTCCATCCGTGCACCGCGTAACAGATCGAGCGCAGGTTGCCTCGGAATATCGAACCGCGCGGCCGCGTCGGAAAAGGCAACATAGATCGGATCGGCCGGATTGCCGTCGTATGCAGCGAGCAGCTGCGCTTCCCAGGCGTCGACCGCCGCGAGCCGCTCGTTTGCCGGTGCGATGCGATCGACGATGTCGTCGGCCGTCCGGCAGAACGCGTACACGGCCCAGACCGCGCGCCGCTTTTCCGGTGCGAGGAAGAGCGAGCTCAAATAAAACGTCTTCGAGTGCAGCCGCGCGATTTCGCGGCACTGCCGATAGCACTCGTCGAGAACCGTCGACTCGCGCGCGTCGACGATCGTGGGCGCGGCGAGCGATCTAAGCCCGAGCATACGACCGCGAAAGCACGGCGTCGACGGCGGCCCGAGCGCTGCGCATCGCGCCCTCAATACTCGCCGGAAACCGATGATTCGTGTAGCAGCCGGCGAGGAACAGATTCTCGATGGGCGTGCGCGAACCGGGACGCAACCGCTCCGCGCCGGGACTCGCACGGTAGACGCTCTTGGGAACGCGCACGAGCTTCGCTTTCACGAGCGTCTCCTTCGTCGCGAGCGGATAGAGCTTTGTCATGTCGGCGAGCACGCGCTCCACGATCGCATCATCGTCCAGCGGCATCAGGTCGTCAGCCGGTGCGATGCAGACTTCGATGAACGATTTGTTCGGCCACCCGTATCCCGGGGATGCTTGCCCCAGATCCGCATGCACCGGCAGTAACGTGCCGGCGCCGAAGATCAGATTCGTGTGCTGCGAGATCGGACGGTCGAACCAAAAGTGCCCGTTGATGACCGGCGACGAGGTCAGCTTCCCGACCCCCGCAACGAGCGGATCGCGCAGCATCGCGGACGGCAGCAGCTTCGCTGCATCGTGCACGGGCGTCGCGATAATCACGGCGTCGGACTCGTAGGTGCGGCCGTCGTCGGTGCGCACGCCGGTGATCCGTCCGTCGCCGAACACGAGCTCCTTCACGCGGGCATCGGACTCGATGCGCTGCCCGCGCTCGCGAAGGTGATCGGCGATCGGCTCGATCAACCGCTCGTTGGGCGGACCGTCGAGAAAACCGGCCCGGCTCGCGTCGCGCGAACTCGCAAAGTATGCCATCACGCGCAGCATCGCCTCGGCTGAGATTTGATCGACGGGTGTGAAATTGAGCGCGAGCGACATCGGAGCGAAGAACGTGTTGAGCATGTGCTCGGACATCTTACGCTTGCGGTGCCACGCGCTATAGGTGATGTCGTCATGACGGTCCGCGTACTCTTGATCGCCGACGAGAATCGGCAACGTGCCGGTCGCGAACAGCACCTTTTCCCACGCGTTGAAGACGTAACGAGCGTTGAGCACGGCGCCGATGCCGTTGAACGGTGACGGCGCATCGATGAAGTGGAACGCTTCGAAGATCGGATCAGCGCCGACCCGATTCGAGAAATTCGGCGGCATCGCGAACGTTAACGTGTGCGGCTGCCAAAGCACATGATGCGCAATACCGACGTCGCGCAACAGCGCGTGAACGGCAGCATACCCGCCGAAAAATGAGTGCAATCCGGTTTCGAGCACGTCGCCGTCACGGTCGCGCCACGACGAGAGTTTACCGCCGAGAATCGGCCGTTTTTCCAAGACGAGCGCCGTACGGCCGGCATCGGCCAGATACTTCGCGGCGGCAAGCCCGGCAGGGCCGCCGCCGACCACGATCGCGTCGAGTGGTGCAGTCGCGAGCAGACTAGAGACCTCGAAGGGCGGGAAGCGTGGGCGTATCTTGGGCGATCAAGCCCTCATGGAGAAGCGCATGATAGATACGATACAGGCCTTTGGACGTCGGACCGGTCGTCGCGATCACCGCATCCCCTTCGATGCGCGCATTCGTCACTTCGCCCGACGTGTTCAACGCGGCGAGGAGATGCCCGATGTTGGGCACGAGATCGGGGATCGCGAGGGATCGTACCGGCACGGAAACCTCCAGCGTCGCGGGCGTCGCGAAGCCGAGCGCATTCAGGCGCCCCATCAACGAACGGAGATTTCCCGGCAATTGGAGCTTGAGCATGAGGCCGGCGCTCGTCGCCGCAGCCTCGACCGAACCGGCGGACGCTTCGGCTTCCTCGAGCGCGAGCGCGATCGCTCCGGGCGGGGTAAGATCGAGCGGAATGGTTACGGTCGCGAAAGCACCCATACGTCCTCCAATGGAGTCAAAAGCAACGTCCGCCTTCGTGCCGAACGTTCGTTTCTCCAGTGTATCCCCAAAATCACGTCGAAGGTTGTAGCCTCCGCTTCATGTCTGTCGCCACTACGATCGGTCCCGAAACCAACATCCGCGAGCTCGTCGCCGATGTGGCTATCGCCGAGGACGTGCTCGAGCGTTTCGGCTTGCATTGTTCGGGTTGCGGCGTTAATAAATACGAGACGATCGCGCAGGGTGCGCAAGCGCACGGACTACGCGTCGAGCCGATTATCGCGGCATTGAGTCAGGCCCGCCTCTCCGGGCGCATTCCGACAATTTCGAACGACGATCTCGTTCAGCATCGGCGTGCACCGGGCGAGTTCGCGCGTCGCGCGCGTTTCAAACACGTCGTGCCGATCATGTCGGGCAAAGGCGGTGTCGGGAAATCGCTGGTGACCGCGTTGCTCGGCGTCGGGTTACGCCGCGCGAACAAGAGGGTCGGTATCCTCGACGCCGACATCACCGGGCCGTCGATTCCGCGGCTGTTCGGCCTCACGACGCCGCTCGGGATCGAAAGTGATCCCAACGCGGCTGCCGGCTCGCAGCCGCGGCCGCTGATGACGCCCGCCGTGACGCGGTCGGCGATCGAGGTCGTTTCCGCCAACCTGCTCACGGATCAGGAAGATACCGCGATGATCTGGCGGGGTCCAATTCTCTCCGGTGTGATCCGGCAGTTTTACGAGCAAGTGCTGTGGAGCGATCTCGATTATCTGCTGATCGATTTGCCGCCGGGCACGTCGGATGCGCCGTTGACCGTGTTGCAGTCGCTCAGCGTCGACGGCGTCGTGCTCGTGACGATGCCCCAGGCGCTCGCCACGATGATCGTGCGCAAAGCGGCAAATCTGATCCATCAGCTCAAGAAACCGATCCTCGGCGTGGTTGAGAACATGTCGTACTTCGTTGCGCCCGACACCGGGACGCGCTACGACATCTTCGGGCCGTCGTACGCCGACCGCGTCGCCGATCTCGCACGCGCGCCGATGTTAGCGCGGATACCGATCGAACCGAACCTCGTCGCGAAAGCCGACGTCGGTTTGGTGGACGAAATCGACGATCCGATCGTCGACGAACTGGCCGGCGCGCTCGAACGCGCTATCGCCGCAACACCGAAACCCAAAGAAACGATTTCGATCATCTGATGCGCGAACGTTCCGGATTTGCCCGCTTCATGCTCGGTGCCGCGGCGGGATTGACGGCCGGCTACACGGCCGTGCGCGGCTACGAGACGTGGCGCGATCGGGTATCGCCCGCGCCGACGCGCGAGCGCAACGCGAAACGCTACGGCGATGCGCGAAGGCTCCTGACGGTCGTGGACATTGCACGTTCCGTCGCCGGCGCCGGTCTCTGGGCGTTCGCGTTCGGGGATGCGGCCGAACGAGCCCTCCAGCCGTTGCCGCGTCCGCTGCGTCTGCCGTTCGCGATCGGCGCAATGACCCTGCTCGACGCCGTGCGTGAGTGGCCGGTCGACTACATCGAGGGCTTCGTAATGGAGCGCATCTACGGTAACAGCGACCGGACGCCGCAAGCGTGGGCGAACGACCGCCTCAAAGCGACGGGCGTCGGGCTCGGCATCACGTTCGTCCTAGCGATCGCCGTCGACGCGATCGTCCATCGCGCGCCGCGACGTTGGCCGTGGATCGCCATCGCGGGGACACCGCCGCTGCTCGTCTTCGCAAACGTCGTCGCGCCGACGTTCATCATGCCGCTCTTCAACAAATACGTTCCGCTCGACGGGCCGCTCGAAGCGAAGATTCGAACGCTGGCGGCACGGTATGGTGTCGGTGGCGCGACGATCCTGCGATTCGACATGAGCCGCCAAACGAAAAAGGCAAACGCGTTCGTGACCGGCGTGTTCGGCACCGAACGAATCGCGATCGCCGATACGCTGCTCGACGAGTTTGCGGAAGACGAGACGCTCTTCGTGGTCGCGCACGAACTTGGCCATTACGTGCGGCGCGACCCGTGGTACGCGGTCGCGCTCGGCACCGTCCTGATGGCGATCTCGCTCTTGAGCTCGACGTCGATCGTGCAGCGGACCACCCGGCGCGATGAGGGCGTCGGCACGATGGTGCGGCTCGCGTTCTACATGGCACTCGCGCAATTCGTCGCGATGCCGTTCGCGAACGCGTTCTCGCGCGAGATCGAACGGCGTGCAGATCGTTTCGCGGTCGGCGCGACTGACGACGCTCCGAGCGGCGTACGCGCGTTCCGGCGCTTACGCGATCAAAATCTCGCCGAAGACGAAGGGCCGCGCTGGTCGGAGCTGATCTTCGCGTCTCACCCGTCGTTGAAGTCGCGCATCGAAACGCTCGAAGCGACTGCGTCGAGGTAACGCACGAGCGGCGCGCAGTCGCGCATCGCCGTGCGAAACGTCGCGAACGCGCCCGCGTCTTGCAATTCCGCATCGCTGAACGTCCGCCGCACCATATAACGGCGCGCGCGAACGAGCGGCAGGTGCGGATGCTCCTTCGGAAATCCGCGCGGACTGCGCGTGAGGCTGTCGGTGGTCAGCGGCAAATACGGCTGCATTCGCTTGGCGGCGAAGATGCGTTCGAACGGACGTGTTTCTGCTTCCGCGAAGTGGCGGCGCAACGCGTCGAGCGACGCGTCCGCGGGCGTGTAGATGCCCGCGGCAAAGATCGACTCGCTCGGCTCGAGCGAGACGTAAAATCCGGCGTTCGTGCCGCTCTTGCCGAATGGCGAGAGAAACGCCGACACATTCGTCTTATATGGAGTCTTATCGTTGCCGAAACGCGTATCCCGGTGCAAACGAAACAAGCACGCCTTCGGATCGACGTGGGCAAACCGCTCGTCCAGCGGCACGGCCGCAGCCAGCAGCCCGGCGACGAGATCCTGCCACTCCGGTTTGACGTGATCGTCGTAGACATCGCGGTGCGCGGTGAACCATGCACGATCGTTGTTCTTGCCGAGCGCACGCAAAAAGCGCAGCGTGCGGGCGACGTCGATGACGTCGGCCTTCACGCTTCTTCCATCACGCGCCACATCCGGGCGAAGATCGCGTCCCACGCTTGGCCGCGCGCGGCAAGGACGCCCCGCGCGATACGTTCGGCGTCGGGAAGCAGCGCGGTCCTGACCGCGCCGACGAACGCCGCCGGATCGCGAGCAACGAACGCGATGTCGCCGTAGGCTCGGACGACATCGGTGACCGGTGTCGAGACGACCGGGACGCTCGCAGCGAAGTATTCGAGCGTCTTCGTCGGCGAAATCGACGCGGTCGCGCGGTTGATCGCGAAGGGCAGCAACGCGACGTCGACGCCGGCGAGCAGCGACGGCAGCGTGTCGTACGGCAAACGACCGGTAAAATGCACGTTCGTGCGCTGCGGAAGCCGCGCCGGATCGACCTTCGCGACCGGACCCACAAGCACGATGTGATCGTCGGGAAACGCGTCGGCAAGCGCGACGAGCAGATCGTAGTCGAGCCGTTCATCGACCACGCCGACGTAGGCGAAAACGCGGCCGCGCAACGCTGCGACGAGCGGGTGCGGCGCGACGTCGGCCGCAAAGTGATCGAACTCGACGCCGCTCGGCAGCGCGTGCACCTTCGCTCCGTAGAGTTGACGATTTTCGTAGAGCGAACGGCCGCCCGCGAAAACGACGTCGGCGCGCGAGAGCAACGCGTCTTCGCGGTCGCGCATCCCCGACGGTGCGAAATCAAAATTCGCTAATTCGTCCATCACATCGAACACGATGGGTGACCCGTCGAACGCGTCGATCACTTCCGACATCATCGGTGTATACAGCCAAACGCCCGAGGGCACGTCGCCCAACAGCGCGCGGGCCGTCGCGAGCGCCGCGTCGTCCACGAGCGGTGCGCTCCAACCGCGACGCCGGAGTGGCCGGATTACGTGAAGATCGCCGTACCGGTACACCTCGTCACGGTCGACCGGCGCGCCGAACGGTTCTTCGATCACGATCACCGCGGCACGTTCGGCCAGCCGCGTGAGGAGATGCTGCGGACGCTGCCGGACGCCGTCCCACCGGACGTGCAATCCGACGACGAACGCCTCGGGCAATCTCACGCGAAGGCTTCGTCGACGATCCGCAGATGATCGCCCTCCGGCAGTCCGCCGTTGCGCATCGCGAGCAGCGCGGCGCCGTCGCGCAATCGCTCGGGCCGCTCCCACCACCCGCGAACGCCGCGGTCATCGATCGTTCCCGTGGCCGCGAGTTCGCGTAAAGCGCCCGCGACGAGCGTCGGTTCGGGCGTACCGTTCGGCCCCGCAAACGTGTATATGCCGTCTTCGATGAGGCGCGCACGCGTCCGCAACAACGAATGCCAGTCGACCATACCGAACGCCGCCCAGGCGCCGACCGCCCGGACGTCGATGCCCTCGGCCCGTACGGTCCGCGCGTCAGCGACGTGTTGCGCGAGCCAACGCACGCGTTCGTCCGCCGGCGCGTGCACGTGGACTTCGCCGATTGCCAGCGGCAGACGCAGGCGTTGCGCGGCGTCGCGCAACAGCGGCGCGATGCGCGGCGCCGGTTGCCCCGCGACGTAGACGGCGGGAACGTCGCCCGCGACGCCGTCGGGTCCGGTGAAGAGATAGCGTTCCGAATGCGGGTAGTGGTTGAACGCAACGAGGTTCGGTGGTGTCGCGTAGCGCCGTAACATCGCGAGCTCGACCTCGTGCACGGCGCATCGTTCGCGCAGAAACGCACCCATCGGGTGCGCGTCGTCGACGCGGCCGGCCACGAGCTCCACCGAGAGGTACATCCGCTCGCGCAAGAAGTCGACGTAATCGGCGACGCCGGCGTCGCCCGCGCTGAAGCATTGCAGATCTTCCGTCAGCACGAACTCGGCGTCCGGAATCACCGCGCGGATGCGGCGCATCGCCGCTTGCTGCGCGCGCGTCTCGTTGACGACCGCGCGCCCGAACGCGCAGTCGTCGCGCACGTTGGGATACCACACGCCGTAGAGCGTCGCGAAACGCGCCGTCGTCAAAGGTTCGTTGATCGGCGTCCAGCGGCGCACCCACGGAAACGCTTTGGCCGCCGCTTCCGCGTAGTCCGCGAACAGCGACGGAAAGGCGGTATCGAGGAGGTCCGTGTACCGCGGACCGCTGCCGTGGTGCAGCAGCGTGACGATCGGTTCAACGTCGAGCGCGCGCAGCGAACGCAAGCGCAATGCCGGTTCGCGGAAGTCACGCGTACGCGCGTCGTCGGGCGCGACACGTTCCCAGAGCACGGGGACGCGCGACGCGCGCACGCCCAATGCCGCGATCCGCTCCGCGTCGTCGACGCGCATGTCGTGGCCGGTTTCAGCGATCTGGTCACGGACGGTGAACGCGTCAAGACGCGCCACCGTCGGTTCCGGCGACGCCCAGAGCTCGAGCGAATTCAACGCTACGCGATGACCGGTGAGGGACGCGCGCCGAGCCAACTCGCGGAGCCTGCGCCGAGCCACGTCGAGGCATCGGTCTTCGCGTCGACGTGGACGCCGTCGCGCAACTCCCGGCGGAACTCGCCGAAGAGCCCGAAGGCCTCGGCGAACGCGTCGTGCTTGTGGATCGACTCGTAATTCACTTGCGTCGCCGACACGAACGTATCGTCCGGGAAATCAGCGTAGACGTCGAGCGAACGTGCCAAAATGCCACGCACGACGTCTTCCACGAATTTCGGGTTTTGATGCGCCTTGTTCACGATGAAAAACTCGTCCGGCCGTTTGAGCAAGTCGTACGTTTCGCTCGACATCGAACTCTCGACGATCTCGACCAGATCTTCGGCACGCAGATGATCCGAGAAATCGCCCTCGGTGCCGATCAGCACCGAACCGCGGCCGCGCTGGTTGTGGGTCGCGACCGGCAGCGCGTCGAGCGCGCGGTTCGCGTCGGCGGTCGCAAACCCGGCGGCTTCGAGCTCGCGCAGCGAATGTTCGCGGACCATCAGCTGCGCGCACGGACACGCGGTCATGCCTTCTGCTTCGACGCCGACGAGGCGCCGCGTTCGCTCGTGATCGGCATGGGCGATCCCGACGAGCGTGTAGAGCTCCTCGGTACGCTTGCCGCTCACCGGCGTCCACCGCTCGAGGCCGAACTCCGCGCGCACGCGGACATCCGCCCGCAGGGCGCCTTGTGAAACGACGATCTCCCGCGCGATCTGCTCGACCAAATCTTCCACGCGACCCGGACGTTCGCTGCGCGAGAGCACCTCGAGCGTCGCCGCTTCGAGCAGTTCGGAAAAGCGCGACATATGGACGCCGGCCTTGTCGGGGCGCAGGTCGGCGACCATTGTGAAATCCGCGTTGAAGACGCGTTCCGTGCCGCCGACGTTGAGGCGGATGATGTGCTTGACGCTCGAAACGCCGACGCGGTTGAGCGAGAGCCGTACGTCGGGCTCCTCCTCTTGGCGATTCGCAAAGAAGTGCATCGCGCGCGCCTTCTTCGTGATTCCCGCGACGTCGGCGCGCGCGGCCATTTGCGCGATCGTCAGCTTGCATTTCGGATCGACGAACGTCGGTGCGATCTCGGCCAGCGGCACGAGGTTGAACGGCCGCTCGGCGATGTATGGATGCGGGATTTCGAAGCGTCCGAAGTCGGCGATCATATCGTCAACGTAGAGAATGTCGATGTCGATCGGCCGCGCGCTCAACACCGTTCGGCGTTGCCGGCCGATCGCCGTTTCGACGCCACGAATGAAATGTTCGAGGGCTTCGGGCGCCAGTTCCGTCGAGACGCGTGCCGCGATGTTAAGGAACGTCGGGCCCGCCACACCGCCGATCGGCGGCGTTTCGTAGTACGACGAAACCGCTTCGATGCGCGCTTCGCGGCGCAGGCGCTGCAGGGCGCTGAGTATCGTGCCCTGCCGATCACCCAAATTCGAACCCACGCCGAGATACACCGAGTGCATACCGAGGTTTAGACCGTCGGGGAAGCTGACGAGTTGCCGGGGGTTCCCGGCATCGCCGCCGCCAGGGGAAGCCGTGTGCGGCGATCGGGCAAGACGGCCGCGAACATTCGCGCGAGTTGAACCGTTTCGAGTACGTCGTGCACGCGCAGCATTCGGGCTCCGCCCGCGATCCCGAGGGCCGCCGTCGCGAGCGACGGAACGAGCAGCTCGCTCGACGGACGGTCGAAGATGCGGCCGATGAAACTCTTGCGCGAGCTGGCAAAGAGAACCGGGTAGCCGAGGGCGAGCAATTCGCCGAAGCGGTCGAGTATCTCGAGATCGGTCTGCGGTTCTTTGCCGAATTCGAGTCCCGGATCGATCGCGATCGATTCGCGCTTGACGCCGGCGGCGAGCGCCGCTTCGGTCCGCTCGTAAAGAAACGTAACGATTTCCGCGAGTGCATCGACATACGCATAGCCGGCGGGGTCGCGGACGTTGAGTTCGCCTTTGATGTGCATCACGACGAGGGCCGCATCGTGCCTTGCGACGACGGCGGCGAGGTTCGGATCTGAAAGACCGCTGCAGTCGTTGATCAGGTGGGCACCCGCCGTGAGCGCGGCCTCGGCGACGCTTGCTTTGAACGTATCGACCGAGAGCGCGACGTCGATGTTCGCAGCCCGGATCGCTTCCACGGCCGGCACGACGCGCGCGCGCTCTTCGTCGGCGCCGACGCCGGGATTCCAATGGGCGTACGACGCTCCGCCGATATCGACGAGCGCTCCGCCCGCGCGGGCGATCGCACGGGTCCGCACGACCACGTCGTCGATCCCCGACGCGCGATCGTAGAACGAGTCGGGGGTCACATTCACGATGCCCATCACGCGCGCCTCATCGCGCAGATCGAGCGTGCGTTCGCGCAGACGGAAGGTGCCCGGCTGCGCCGTCGCGCGATCGTAGGCCTCGAGCAATTCACGTACGCCGGCTGCTTCTTCATCCTCGGTCGAACGCACGGCGGCCTCGAGTTGCGGCCGCGACGCAGCGACGACCAACACACCATCGTCACGGCGAAACGCCGTTGCGCCGGCCGTCCGCAGGACGGCGACGATCGCGTCGGCCTCGACACCCGGCGCATCGACGACCAGCACTTCGACCCCCGCTGCCGCGGCAACGGCGGCGGCTTCCGCAGCGGGCAAAACGGAAGCGATGCGCCCTGCGCGTGCAGCGGCGGTCGTTGCGGTCAGTCGTCGCGGGATCACACCGTGCGCTTCGAGGATGCGCGCCGCACGCTCTGCCGCGTTTCGCGACGATGGCCGTCGGGGACACATCGGCTATGGCAAAATTCAAAACCGTCACCCTGAGCCTGTCGAAGGGCGATCGGGTGCACTGGACGTCGTCGAACGGCGACGTAGAGGGCACCGTCGAGAAAAAACTGACGTCGCCGATCGAGATCAAGGGCCATCACGTCGCGGCCTCGCCGGATCATCCGGAATATCTGGTCAAAAGCGCAAAGACGGGGGCCGAGGCCGCCCACAAACCGGGCTCGCTCAAGCGTTCAAAGTGAACGCGTGACCGCCGCGTGCAACGCGTCAGCGACGCGCGAACGCATGTCGTCGATGTGCGCTTCGGTCGCGACGTCGGTCGCGGCGCGTTGCGCGCGAACGAGTCGCGTCGCAAGCCGCCGCAGTTCGAAGCGCGCGATCGATTGCAGTTCGCGCGGCAGCGCCAGCTGATCCATACTCCCGCTCGGCAAGAGCGCAATCTCCAATTCGAGATCGAGAAATCGCCGCTGCAGATCGGCGTGTAACGGTGCGATCCGCCGTTGGCCGAGGTCATCGAAAATTGCCGCGTTCGTCCAGCCGAAAAGGTCGGCCAGATTCATCGTTTGACCCGCCGACGTCCGCACCGACTCATCCCCGATCCGCGCGATGACGGTGGGGTTGAACATCGCGGCGATCGCAATGTCCTGAAGTTGCGCCGAGATTTCGCGAATCGGGAAGTCGGTACGGCGAACGCCCGCGCCGCCGATGTCGGCGCCGAAGCGAGCCGGTGGAACCGAGTTGAGCAGTTGGGACGAGAACTGCAGCGCGTGCGATGAGAGAACGTAACGGTCGACGAGATCGAACGCGCGGCGCTGATCGGCCCGCGACACGGCGACGAAGGGCGCGCTGCCGTTGTGCTGTCCGCGGTGCGCGCGCGACGTGTACACTCCCCCGATATAGCGCGTCGCGATCATCGACGCGCTCAGATCATTGTTGAGCAACGTGACGAACGTCTGACGCAGGTCTTGATACGTGCGCTCGTCGCCGGGATACGCCCGCGTGAGCGAACGCGCAATCGCGTCGTCGATAACGAACTGCGATCGTGCGAAGGCCAGCGGATCGCTCGAAAGATCGTACCGTTGCACGCGCGGATCCAGTCCGAACGGTGAACCGGCCTCCTCGTCCGTAGCGTACGCAAGACCACGTTCGGTCGAATGCGACGCGATTTTTCGCAACTCCGGCAATTCGCCGTCGGCGGTGCGTGACGGAAATCGCGTATAACCGTAGCGAATTGCCCAGTCGTCGTAGAGTCCGAGACGCATCGGGAAGTAGTCCGCCTGCCGTTCGCCCGGCGCCGCAATGTTGGCCGGAACGTAATCCATGACCGAACCGGTCGTCCCGTGGAGACGCGTGAACGTCCGATCGTGCAGTTGCGCGTACGAGTAGGCCGCCGACCCCTGGAAGTTGTGCCGCAGTCCCAAGGTGTGGCCGACTTCGTGGATCACCGTGAAGAACAAAAAGCTTTTTGCGTAGGCCTCGCGGTCGTACGGCGTCGCGCGCGGGTTCGCCATAAGCATCGACATGCCCAGCGCTGCTTGCGGCGCCGCTCCTTCCGCAAAGTCGCAATTCTGGGCGTCATCCATTTGATCGCCCTGATCGCCGTCGCGCGCGCCGGCGTGCACCGCAGCCGGCGCGGCGAAGGCGTCTTGACGTTCGCGCTGCACGGGCAGCACCCGGTCGACGAAGCCGCGGCGAATCGTGCGCATCGACTCGCCGTCGATGACGACGGTCGCGCGCAGAATCTGACCCGTGTCGGGATCGGAAACGTGCGGGCTGATCGCGACGAAGTCCGGCGCATCCGACGTGATCCAACGAACAGCGTTGTAGCGCGCGTCGTCGGGATCGAAATGCGCGTCGGACGGCGGAGGATCGCGGACTTCGATCGCGTGCGGGTAGCCGATCTTCGCGAACGCCTCGTTCCACGCCAGGATCGCGCGGCGCACCGTCGGCCGATACTCAACCGGAATCTCGTTCGTCAACGTGAAGACGATCGACCCCGCATCGAGATTCCAGCGTTCGATAAAACGCTGGGTCGGCGAACTCGACAAATCGTTGCCGAAATGCTTGCGCGCGGTGATGAAGTACCCGACGCGGTCGTCGGCGTAGCGGGGAACGTAATTCGGGTCGTGGGCGGGCGGCGCGACGATGCTGTAGTGAACGACGATCGGGATTCCGCGTCCATCCGGCACGGTCGGCAACGCGTTCGCCGGACCGTTGAACGCGAGGTTGACCGTTATCTCGTCGTTTTCCGGGAACGTCTTTGTTCCGCCGTAGTACGACTTCGTCGCATCGACGCTGAACGATGGACGCGCGATCAGCAGCAAGAGTCCAGGCAACGACGGCGGCGTCCCGCCGCGACCGAGATCCGCACCGATTCCCTCGAAGTCGCTCAAAAAAATCGACGGATTGATCACGACGTGGGTCTTGTCGGCATCTTCGGCGACGACGGGCGTGGATTGGATCACCGAGTCCGCGACGCTCACCGCCAGCGACGCCGCTGCGGCCGTGCCCTTGTCGGCGACGTATCGCGTGTTCGGCGTAATCCAGAGAACGCGTTTGCCCTGGCGTTTGAAGATCACGACGAGCGGGTCGTAGACGCGGCCCGCGAACGCATCACCACCGACGCCGCTCGCGATCGACGGCAAGATGATGTACGGCTTATTGAAATTCTCGGGCCGCAGGTCGATGTAGAGTTCGTCGTCTTTGCGGACGAGATCGAGCACGCCGGACTCGTGGTCGGCGTTGCGCATGAAGGTCGCGTACGTTTGCGCCGGCGCCGCGCTTCCGGCGGCAAACGGCAAGATCAGCCGAGACGCGCCGGCGGCCGACGCCTGCGGCTGAGGCGACGTTCCGACGGACGGTTCCGAGAGCGGCGATTGCAGGACCGTCGGCACCGGTGCCGGCGAACCGGGCACTCCGGACACGCGAGCGTCCGGCGAAGCGCCCGGCGTCGGCACCGCGGCGCCGGCGCCTGCCAGCGCGAACGACAAGCTCGCGCCGACGAGCACGGCGAATCCGGCGATAGAGCGACGGACGATCATGGGAGTGTTTTCGCGCGGCGCGAACGGCGCGCCCTTTGTGGTCGCCCTACGAGACGAACGTCAACCAGCCGTCCGGTGCCGGACGGTGCCCGCGCACGATCGCAGCGTACGCGAGCCGTACGCGATCCGTGATCGGCCGCACGTCCGGCAGAGCGCGCTCGTCGATACGCACGATCGGCACGACCTCGGCCGCCGTACCGGTGAAGAAGGCCTCGTCGCAAGCGCCGAGATCGTCGCGCGTGATGGCGCGAACGGCGGTCGGTATGCCGTCGGCCCGCGCGATCTCGAGCACCGAGGCGCGCGTGATGCCTTCGAGGATATCCGACGATCCGTCGTTCGTGACCAATGTTCCGTCGCGAACGACGAAGATGTTCTCACCCGAACCTTCGGCGACGGTTCCGCGGTCGTTGAGCATGATCGCTTCATCGAAACCGCGCGCGAGCGCGTCGGAGGGCACGTTCAAGCCGTAGACACATGCCCCGCGCAACAGACGTTCGACATGGTCGCGCAGGCGGAAGATTGCAGGCCCGCGCGGCGTCGGATAGAGTCGAATGCCTTCGAAAACGCTCGACCCGTAGTGCAACGCGTGCGTCAGACCGTGAAGCGCGATCCCGGTATCCGCCAGCAACTCCCCGTCGAGCCACATCGTCGTCGCAGCGCTGGATGCGATCGGTGCCGGGGTGGTCTGCATCATGCGAGGCTACCATCCGCTACGCGGACGGTCAAGGACTCCAAACGCGCAACCCATGTGATTGCGGCTGGGTAGAGGCAGCCGATGCGCGCGATACGCGACGCCCTGCTCCATCTGCGTGGTCGCGCGACCCGGACGAGCTTTACCGTCGCTGGGATTGCGATCGGCATTCTCGCGCTCGTCGTCGTGGGCTCGCTGGCGGAGCGTCTGCACGAGATCGTCGTGCGGTCTTCGGCGCTCAACGCCGGAACGATCTTCGCGGTGCTCGAGCGAGGACTGTTGGCACGCGGCGACGCCGCGGCAATTCGCCGGACCGGCACGGCGCTCGCGCATATCCCGGGCGTCGCCTCGGTCGTGCCCGAAGTGGTCTTGCCGTATCGCGACGGAACCGACGACGGACGCTTCGGGCCGCCATCCCTGATCTTCGGCATTCCGGACGGTGCGCGTGCCGCGCGAGCGCGCACGCTCGACATCCGTAGCGGGTGCGATTTGCAACCCGGCGAACGGCGGACAGCGGTCGTCGGTGCCGACTTCGCGGCGACGGCGCCGGCGCGTCCGGGCGACGTGATTTCGCTCTACGGCAACGCGTATACCGTCGTCGGCGTCTTCGCGAAGTCGTTCACGCTTTTTGATGCGGCCGTCGTCGTACCGTTCGCCGACGCGCAAGGACTCCTGTTGCAGTCGGTGCCGCCGACAATTCACGCGCTGCCGCACGACGGTATAACGGCGTTCCTCGTCGTCCCCTCACCCGGGGTCGACGCGGGTCTCGTCGTTGCCCGCGTCAACACGGTCGACGGCGTTTCGGCGCGCGATCCGGCGGAGGTCGCGAACACGGTGCAGTCGACGATCCGCATCTTCGACACGATCGTATTCGGGGCGGCGCTGATCGCGCTCGTCGTCGGTGCGTTCTCGATCGTGAACACGATGACGATCGCGGTCGCGGAACGAACGCGAGAGATCGGCATTCGCAAAGCGATCGGCGCGACCGATACCGACGTGTTGCGCGAGTTCTTGATCGAAGCGGCGGGCATCGGTGCATTCGGCGGCCTCGCCGGCATCGCGCTCGGCGCCGTCGTCGTCAGCTACGTCGACGCTCGGAGCGCGGAGAGCGGGAACCTCGAACTCTTCGCGCTCTCGCCGCGCGTCGCCGTCGGCGCGTTTGCATTTGCGATCGTGCTGAGCATTGTTGCGGGCCTCGTTCCCGCGCTCGGCGCCGCGCGACTTGCACCAACCGAAGCGCTGCGTCACGCGTGAGCGAACCGCTCGTCCACGTCGCCGGCGTTTCCAAAACGTACGGTTCGTCGCCGATCGCCGTGCGCGCGCTCGACGGCATCGACCTCTCGATCGCGCGGGGTGAGTACGTCGCGATCGTCGGCGAGAGCGGCAGCGGAAAGACGACGCTCATGCATCTCTTGGGAGGTCTCGACCGCCCCTCGAGCGGGACGATCGCGATCGACGGAGCCCGCCTCGACCGCGCGTCGCGCGGCGAACTCGCGCGGATTCGCGCGCGCACGATCGGCTTCGTGTTCCAGGGCTTCAACCTCATCCCGACCCTCGACGCGACGGAGAACGTCGTGCTGGCCGCGCGCTACGCGCAGCGCGATCGCGCCGCGTCGGTCGCGCGCGCGACGGACCTGCTGCGCGACCTCGGGCTCGGCGAACGTCTGCACCACGCACCGGCGCAACTCTCGGGCGGCCAACAGCAGCGCGTCGCCATCGCGCGCGCGCTCGTCAACGAACCCGCGCTGATCCTCGCGGACGAACCGACCGGCGAGCTCGACTCGCGCACGGCCGAATCGATTCTCACGCTCTTCGATGCGCTCAACGAGCGCGGTCAAACGATCGTCGTTGTAACGCATAGCGTCGCCGTCGAGCGGCGCGCGCGCCGCATCATCCGGCTCGCCGACGGGAGGGTGGCCGCCCATGCAACGTAGCGAGTTTCTCGCCCTCGCGGCCGCACCGGCGCTCGACCGCGTACGCGGCAGTGCGGTGCGCGTGGTTGCGCTCGGCGATTCGCTGGCGCTTGCGACGGGTGCATCGCGCGCCGACGGCGGCTTCATCTTTCCCGCGTATCGTACGCTGTTGCGCGACCGTCCGGGCAGCACGCTCGACAACGTCGCGATCGGCGGAAGCACCGTCGCCGACGTCCTACGCCTGCAGGTCGGTCGCGTCGGGCCGATCGCACCGGACATCGCCGTCGTATGCGTCGGCGGCAACGACGTCGTCCGGCGGACCTCGCAGGTCTCGTTCGCACGCACCTACGCGGCGTTGCTCGCCGCGTTGCGCCGCGCGGCGCCGCGCGCGCGCATCGTTTGTTGCGGCGTTCCGGATGTCGCGCTCAGCCCGATCTTCGACGACGAACGCGCCGCCATCGCCGCGCTTTCGGCGGCCGACGATGCCGCGGTCCGGCACGCCGCAAACGCCGCCGGCGCGCGCTTCGTCGACTTCTACGCGGTCACGCGGACGCAGCGTCACAATGAAGGGCGTTTCTTTTCGCGCGATCGTTTTCACCCGTCGGACGCCGGTTACGCGTTGCTCAGTTCTGAGCTGCTGCCGGTATTGAACGCCGTTGCCGCGCGATGAAAAACGACCGTGATGCGCGTGCCGTAGGCGCTGGGCTCGATACGTACGTCGTTCCCGAGTTCGTGCACGAGGTGCAGCCCGCGGCCACTCTCGGCGAATTCGTCGGCCACGTGCTGAACGGTCGGAAATCCGGTTCCGGTGTCGGCGACGACGACTTCGGCGCCGGCGTCCGTTTCGGCGGCGCGCACCTCGAGCGGCCCCGGCGCATGCCGAACGACGTTCGAGAACAATTCGCCGAAAACGAGTTCGCTTTCGAGCGCGATGTCGTCGCGACCGGTCCAACCCGCGACCAGCGAACCGATTTCGTGCCGCACCTCCGTGGCGGTGCGCGCGTCGGTCGACACAAACCGCCATTCACGTTCACTGTGGCGCAGCTTGAGCGGGAGATCGTGAATCGTCGCCGTGAGAATAGCGATGTCGTCGGTCGGCTCGTCGTCGACCAGTACGCGATTCATGATCGCCGCGGCCAGATGATCGCGCTCGACGACGCCGACGTCGCGAATCGCCGTCTCGATGCGGCGCTCGCCTTCGTCGAGATCGCGCGAAAACTCGAGCAATCCGTCGGTGAAGAGTACGAGCATGCATTGCGCGGGTAGCGTCACCGAAAAGTCGACGCCCTCGCTGTCGCGCAGACCGATCGGCAGACCCGACGTCGCTAACCGCGTTAACGTCACGCCGTCGTAAACGAGCGGCGCCGGATGTCCGGCCGTCGAATATTCGAAGCGACCCGTTTGCGTATCGAGCACACCGAAAATCGCGGTAACGAAGACGCTGCGGCCGCTCGCGACGAGCAGCGTACTCGCCCGGTCGAGGATCGTCGACGGCTCCGCGCGTTCGAACGACGCCGCGCGCAGCGCTTGCCGGATTTCGCCCATGATCACCGCCGCTTCGAGCCCATGGCCCGTGACGTCACCGATCGTTAGCGCGATGCGACCGTCGGGAAGCGCGAAGGCATCGTAGAAATCGCCGCCGACGCGTTGCGATTCGCTGGCGGCCGAATAACTCGCCGAGAACGAGACGTTCGCGAGTTGTGGCAAAATTTGCGGCAACATCGCACGCTGCAGCGCGTCGGCCGTCGTTCTTTCGCGCTCGTAAAGTTGCGCATGGTCGAGCGCTTGCGCGGCGCGGCGCCCGAAATCGCGCGCGACCGCGAGTTCGTCCGCCTCGGGCATTTGCCGGTCGCCGCGGATGAGCGTGAGCGTTCCGAGGAACGTATCGCCGCTGGTAAGCGGCACGATGATCGCCGTGCCGAGGCGGACGCCGGCGGCGTCACCCGCGAGTTCGCGGCGGTCGCGGTCGACGACGGGCTCCCTGCGTGCGAGCGCGAGCGTGAAGATATCCTCGAGACGATCGCCGACCGGCCGACCGAGCAAACCGCGCAGCGCCGCTCTTTCCTCGCGCAATGAGCTCGCGATCGTCCGCGTAACGAGCCGTCCGTCCTCATCGAGCAAGTCGACGCGGGCCCACACGGCCATGCGGCCGATGCTGAGATCGGCAATCGTGTCGAGCGTCGCGCTCATGTCGAGCGATGCGGAGAGCCGGTCGCCGGCGCGCGCGAGGAACGCTTCGCGTTCCTCGATCCGCTTCTGCTGATCGATATCCGTGCACGAGCCGATCCAGCGGGTGATCGCGCCGCTGAGATCGCGCACCGCAATCGCATTGATCAGGAACCATCGCAGGCGTCCGGTGCTTCCTTCCAGCAAACGATATTCGCCGCTGAACGGCCGGCCGTTGCGCAGACTTTCGTGCCACGCGTCGTGCAACGACGTCGGCTGCGAATCGTCGAGTGCGGCACGCCAGCCCGATGCACGTGTTTGCCGTGCATCGAGCCCGGTATAGACGATCCAGCGATCGTTCACGTAATCCACGTCGCCGGCAGCATCAGCCGACCAGATCAGCTGGGGGACGACGTTCGCGAGCGTACGGTAGCGGAGTTCGCCCTCGGCGAGTTCGAGTTCGGCAACTTCCGTCCGCTCGGTCAAGGCGCGATTGCGCCGCGCGAGGCGCAGCAGCAGATCGTTGAGCTTCACGATGAAGACGCCGAGCATCACCGACGCCGCGACGAACACGAACGTGCGGCCGAGATACCAAAAGACCGTGTAGCGCCCATCCGAAATGACCCCGACCGCGAGGGTCTCCATGATTCGCAGCAGCACGACGACCGCGAGCCATACGTGCGTGACGGTCTGCCGGCGGGCGGTGACGAGGAGTCCGAGCGCAGCACCGTAGATCAGGATTTGCAGCGGCTCGACGGCTCGCACGTACAGCGCCGACGGATGCGTGTCCGTTTCGAGGATCGACGGCAGCTGCGCGGTAAGGGCGACGTAGGAAATGACGGCCATCAACGCGACCGTCGCGGCGGCGATCCAGCGCACGGTTCGGCGTTCGAGTCGCGTGTCGTAACGCGCGGCGAGCGCGAAGGCAATGATGAACGCACCGAATCCGACGTGCTCGACGGCAGCGACAAACGGCGCCGTCTGCAGAGTTGCGTGGAATAAGCCGCCCGGTGCGAACATATTGGGAAATGTCAGCACGTAGAGCAGCGTCAGATAACCCGACGCGGCGAACCCGATCGCGAGCAGCGCGAGCTGCGAGCTGCGAGCGATCCGGTACTGCACGTAGAACAGCAGCGTCGTGAGCAGATCGCAGAGGACGGCCGTACCGACCACGGCCGGGACGACCGCCGCCACTGCCGGCAGGTGCAGCCTCCCAATCGGGAACGCGCACGCGAAGACGGCGACCGCAACCACGGCCGCCAGCCGCCCGGCGAGCCGTTCCGCCCCCGAGGCAGGTGCGGTCGCGATGTTCTCCATCGCACGAACATCGAATGCCATTACGGCACGGTTCGCGTCATCGGCGGGTCGTACATCGTATGAGCCAGACGTCGCCCGATAAGCGAACGCCGGGGGCGTCCGTCGCTAGCCGGCGAGCGAAAACGTCTGAGCGTGTTCCTTACAGGGCCGGCACAGGTAGTCGGTGCCCGATCCCTCGGCACGACAGCCGCACGCCCAGCCGAGCTTGTACATCATGATCGTGGCGCCGCGGACCGAGTCCATCTCCATCGTCGACGGTTCTCCGAGTCGCGAATTGAGCAAGGAGGACGTCGTGCGCACAGTCGTCATCGTTCGCCCATCGTGCCACGAAGCGGGGGGTGATTCAAGCACTTTACGGATACTTGGCGCTCGCTCACGATTCGGCCGCACAATGCCGATTGTAAGTGCGTGACCACGAAACGCGTCATGGTCGTCGGAGGGGACGGCTATTGCGGTTGGGCGACGGCCCTGCACCTGTCTCGGCTCGGCTACGAGATCGCGATCGTCGACAATTTGATCCGCCGTCACTGGGACGCGACGCATCTGCTCGACAGCCTGATCCCGATCGCGCCGATCGAACGGCGCATCGCCGCGTGGGAGCGCGCGAGCGGCAAAACGATCGCGTTGCACCTCGTCGACGTCCGCGACTTCGCGCCGCTCGCCGCGACGATCGAAGCGTTCGCTCCCGATACGATCGTCCACTTCGGACAGCAACGCTCGGCACCGTTCTCGATGATCGATCGAGACCACACGCTGCTCACCCAAGTCGGGAACCTGACGGGGACGTTGAACATTCTCTACGCGATGCGCGACCTCGCGCCGGACGCTCATCTCGTCAAGCTCGGGACGATGGGTGAATACGGCACGCCGAACATCGACATCGAAGAAGGCTACATCGAAATCGAGCACAACGGCCGAACCGACCTGTTGCCGTATCCGAAACAGCCGGGCTCGTTCTATCACTTGAGCAAAGTGCACGACTCCGACAATATCGCGTTCGCGAGCCGGATCTGGAAGTTGCGCGCGACCGACCTGAACCAAGGCGTCGTCTACGGGCTCTCCGATGAAACATCCGGCGATGCCGCGCTCGCGAACCGCTTCGACTACGACGGCCTCTTCGGGACCGTTCTCAACCGGTTTTGCGTCGAAGCCATAGCCGGTCACCCGCTCACGGTTTATGGAACCGGCGGTCAGACGCGAAGCTTCATCGACCTGCGCGACACGGTCGCGTGCCTCGAACTCGCGATCGCCAATCCGCCCGCGCCCGGACGCCTCGCCGTCTTCAACCAGTTCACTGAGATATTCAGCGTGCTCGATCTCGCGCAACGGGTAGCGAACGTCGCGCGGGCGCGCGGATTGTCCGCGACGATCGAGCATCGCGAGAACCCGCGCATCGAACGCGAAGCGCATTACTATCACGCAAAAAACACGTCGCTGATCGGGCTCGGCTTGCAGCCGCATTTGCTCGACGACCGCACGATCGGCACGATGCTCGACGTCGCCGAGGAGCATCGCGACCGGATTTCGACATCGCTGATTCCGCCCCGGATCGGTTGGGATGCGCGTGCCTTCCACGGCGATGAGGCGCCGCAACCCGGCGTTACGCACGCGATCCGGTGAACGTTCGCGCCATCGGCGAAGATGCGGTGCGCTTCGCCGACCGCGTTGCGCGCGGCGACGGTGACGCGATCGTCGCGGAGCCGGCGTTCGCGCAAGCGGCGCTGGCCACTGCAGTCGAACTTCGACGCGGCGGTACGCACTTCGCGTCGTCGCTGATCTGGCCCGATCAAGCAACGCGATTGGCGCGCACCAAAGCGCTGACACTCGCCGTCGCCTACCAGACCTGGGACGAAGTGCGCTTGATGCTGCAGGGTTTCGCCGACTCGATCGACGTGCATGCGCGCTATCCGATTTCAGCGGAGGACCGTGCCGCGTTGCACGAATTCGTCCGGCTTTCCGATGTGCTCATCGTGCGGTCGCACGCGGAACGCGGGCGCATCGAGCTCGAGCTCGGCACCATTCCCGTCGACGTCGACGTCGTCGTCGTCGGTCCGCCCGCGCTCGTCATCGACGAGGCCGAACGAGCCGATGTCGTCGTGTACGCGCCGCACGAGCGCGGCAGCGCACTCGGTATGTTTGTTACGGCGCTCGGCGACCTGACGCTGCCGGTGACCATCGTGGCGCGTGATGCACCGCGCATCCACTCGCCGTTACGCTTCGTCGCGCCGGAGATGGCGGCTGCTGCGCTCGGGCGGGCGCGTGTCATCGTCGACGCCGCGGACGATCCCGGGACGTCGCGCATCCTCGCGGCGCTCGGCGTTCCGCTCGCCGTCAGTTCGCGTAGCGGCGCGACCGAAGTGCTCCGAGACGTGGCGACATTCGAGCCGTGGAATCGGACCAGTATCGTCGCGGCGGTCGCGGACGCGCTCGGTGCGACACGCCCGCGCATGCGCACGCGGCAGCCGCCCGAGTCCCCCGCACCGCGCGCGGCGATGATTCATGCCAAAGCACCTCCGCTCGTGAGCGTGGTCGTGACGACATTCAACCGGCGCGTCGTCCTGGCCGACACGCTCGCGACAATCGAACGGCAATCATATCCCGCACTCGAAATCGTTGTCGTGAACGATGCCGGCTGCGACGTCGGCGATGTCGTGGCGCGTTTTCCACGCGCGCGGCTGATCGATCGTGCGGAGAACGGCGGACCGGCCGCCGCGCGCAACACGGGGATGCACGCGGCGCACGGTGCGTTCATCATCTTCTTCGACGATGACGACGAGATGTTTCCCGACCATATCGCAGCGCTCGCCGGGGCGCTCGAGCGCAGCGGCCTCGACGTCGCCTACGGGCAGATGCTCAACGCGTTCGCGTCGACCGATGCGAACGGCCACCATCACGCCGACGCGTTCCTCGCGCACGATGCGGTGCTCGACCATGCCGAAATCCAGTGGGCCGGCAGCCTCGCCACGACCGCCATCATGTTCCGGCGCGCGATCGTCGCCGACGTCGGCGACGTCGACGAACGGCTCGGAGCGAACGAAGACTTCGAGTTTTGGATGCGACTGGCAGCCGGCCGGGAGTGGGCGCGCGTACCGGACGTGACGTCGCTGTACTTCGTGCGCACCGACGGATCAAACCGGTCGAACGCCGACACGCGCGAACGGTACACGATCGCCCACCAAGCGATCTTCCAAAAACATCCGAGCGCGCGTGCTTTGGTGAATGCGGGACGCGCCTCGATCCTGCAGCTTTTTCGCGGGACCGCCGCTCCCGTCTAGCGCACATTGCGGATCGGGCCTCTCCTCGCGCTGACCGTCGCCACCTTCGCGTTGGGATTCGGCGAACTGATGCTGGCCGGTATCTTACCTGAAGTGGCGCGCGATTTGCGCGTTACGCTCTCGGCCGCCGGTCAGCTCGTCGGCATGTACGCGCTCACGTTCGCCTGCGTGTCATGGCCGCTCGCGGTCGCCCTCGGACGCCTCGACCGCCGCACCGTGTTGCTCGTAGCGCTCGTCGTCGTCACGCTGGCGAACGTAGCCGCCGCATTCGGCACAACGTTCGCCTTCGTGCTTGCGATGCGCGTCATCGCGGCGATCGGCTCGGCCGCCGCAACGACGCTCGCCCTCGCGATGGTTGACGTCTTCGCCGACGACGCGACGCGCGGCCGCGCGCACGGCATCGTCTTCGCCGGCTTCGCGGCGGCGGCAACGTTCGGCGTCCCGATCGGCGTTGTGCTGGCCGATCACTGGAGTTGGCGGTATGCGTTCGCCGGCGTCGGCGCGAGCGCGTTCGGTGCGGCAATTCTCGCCGCGGTCGTCGTGCCGCCAACGTCGGCGGCGCAGGTGAACCGCCGGCGCGACGTCCTGCGCATCGAAGCGCGGCGCACGGTCGTGCTGCGGCGGCGGGCGGCTTCGACGCGACGACGACGGCCTGGCTCCTCGCGCTGTACGGCGTCGCCGGAATTGGCGGGAACATCGTCGGCGGCATCGCCGTCGACCGGTACGGTTCGCATCGAACGATCATCGTTTGTGTCGCCGGGACGCTCGTCGAATTTCTTTGCTTCTCCCTCACCATGCGCACGCCGATCGGGGCAGCGTTCGCAGTCATCGCGTGGGCACTCACATCGTGGGGGTTCGCGCCGGCCGTGAACCGGCAGCTGGCGGAAGGCGCGCAAGGTGCGCCGGAGATCGGTCTCGCCCTGAGCCTTACGGCATTCAACGCCGGCATTGCGATCGGCTCGGCCGTAGGTGGTGTCGTTATCGCGACGGCCGGTCCGCTCGCGTTGCCCGGAGCCGGCGCTGCGATTCTCACGATCGCGTTACCTCGCGCATCAGCGCATCCCACGCACGCAAGAACGTGACCAGGTTGTACCGCGCGAGCACATGCGCGCGGCCCGCGCGTCCGAACCGGAGCGCGGCGTCGCGATCGTCCATTAGCCAACGGATCGCGTCGGCGGCCGCGCCGACATCGTTCGTGCACACGCCCGTTTCCGGTGTCACCGCCAAGGGATTCTCGGTCGTCGCGAGCGCAACGACCGGCATCCCGAGCAGCATGGCTTCGAGCAGCGCCAGCCCGAGCGACGTCCATCGATACGGATGGAGGTAGACGCGGCGCTGCGCGACCGCGTCGTGCAACGCGTGTTGCGGGAGATCGTCCGGTGTCCCGATGCCGAAGTGATCGATCGGCGCGACGCGCTCGAAACGCGGTAGTAGGTCAGTTCCGGTAACGCGAGCGCGGCGTTGCGCTTCGTTGATTACGACGGCCGTCCGCAACAGCGTTCCCGAATAGCGGTATCCGGGATCGGGAATCCCGTGCTCGATGATTCGCGTGCGGGCCGAGCCCGTATCCCAGAACAGCGCGTTGAAGTGCGTGACGTGAACGATATCGACGTCGTCACGATCGGCAAGCGGATGCCGCATTTCGTTGATGCGGCCTTCCGGCGTATTGTGCTCGACGTAGATCGACGGGATGGAACGGTCACCGATCCATTCGCGGACCGCGTGTATTTCTTCGAGTCGTTGAAAGACGACGACGTCGATATCGGTGACGCGTCCCGCATCCGGCGTCAGTTCGACGACCGATTGCGGCCATTCGGCGCGCCGGCGTCCGGACGTGTCTTCGAGGTGAACGGGCAGCAAGTAGCGGTGCGTTCCCGAGACGAAGGCAGAAAGCCACGAGCCGTGCACGTGCCAGACCAGCACGTTGAGCGGCCGCGTCCCCACGTTTACTGCGGCGCGAGAATCGCCCGGCGTAACCCCTGCAACCGCGGATTGACCCAGGTCGCGTGATCGGAGTACGTGATTCGTAAGGGAAGGCACTGCGCGAGCGCCGTGCGCAGCGGAAATACGTTGGGATCGAGACCGAATTGATGTTTGATCTCGATGCCCGGTGAGAACGTCCCTACGTCGCGCACTTCGGCAACCAGTCTGCCGTTAGCGATGAGGCCGAACTCGATCGTGCGCATCACGACCGGCGTAGCGTTGACATAATCGATGCTCAGCGAGCCCGATTGGTTCACCGCGACCGGCCGCTGATAGTACGGGTAACCGAACGGGTCATCCCAATAATAACGGCCGCCAGGGTAGAATCCCGGTGCAAAACCGATCGGCGTCGTCGTGACGTTCTGCGACGGCTCGCAGCGCTTGATCGCGATTCGTTGACCAGAAGCCGGACCGACGATGGCGCCGGCCGGTTCAGGAGCGAGCACACAGATCGCGATACCAAGCGTTGCACCCGCAGCGAGGAATCGTCGGGACATCCACATTGCCCCAGTATATGGGCAAGCGGTTTGTCGTGCAAGAGAATGTTCGCGAATCGCTCTCGCAGGCCGGTAACGTCGCGCGCCGCCGCGTACATCAATGAAGGTGCGCACGCCGCCGGCCAACGACGAATTGCTCCGGCTCGTTCCGCGAGCACGCGACGCGTGGCGTTTCGCAACGCGCCCGCGCGCGATCGCACCAAGCGGTCCGGGTCAGGAATCAGTCTGGTCGTTTCCACGTCCGCCGCGGGTCGAGCCGGTAGCGGCACGGGTGATCGTCGCCTGCGGCGAGCGCGTCATCGCCGACACGGAGCACGCCGAACGCGTGCTCGAAACCGCCGGTGCGCCATGTTATTATCTGCCGCCGGCCGACTGCGGCGTCACGGCGCTCGCGCGCACGGAGCAGTGGAGCATCTGCGAATGGAAAGGCGTCGCTTGGACCTATGACGTGGTGGTCGACGGGATGCGGCTGGCCGCTGCAGCATGGAGCTACGCGGATCCGCTTGACGATCTCGGGTGCGGCTTCGCGCGCATCGCCGGACGTTTCGCGTTCTACGCAGCCCGGCTCATCTGCACGCTCGACGGCGAACGCGTGACGGGGCAGCCGGGCGGCTTTTATGGCGGCTGGGTAACGTCGCGGTTGACGGGACCGATCAAGGGTGAACCGGGCAGCGAGGGCTGGTAGCACCGGCCGCTTTGAGAGTTCCTCCGCGGGTATACTCCGACCATGTCTCCGCCTCTCCGTTTTTTCGCCGCCATGTTGGCGGCGGCCGTCGTTACCGCTCCGGTGGTCGCCTTCGCGCAAGCCGACGCTCAAGCACCGGCCGACTCGCCATCCTACGCTCGTCCGACCTACGGGAACGACGAGGACGTCATCCACGGGCACATCGTCTCGTTCGACGGCGGTTTTACGTTGCGCGTGCGCGACGACCGCGGCGGCTTCATCGACAACGTCGAACTGCACCAAGGCACGATCATCAATCCGACCGGATTGACCCTCTCACCCGGCATGTCGGTAACGATCCACGGCGTCAACCGCGGCAACGTGCTCGACGCGAACCAAATCGACACGCCGTATCAGTCGTACGGCGCGGTACCGGTCTATCCGTATCCCGCGTACGGCTATCCCGGTTACGGTTTCGGCTACGGCGCCTATCCGTTTCCCGCCTATGGTTATCGTTACGGTTACGGTTACGGTTATGGCTTCGCGCCGCGTATCGGAATCGGCGTCGGCATCGGCCACGGCGGCCGTTTCCGCTAGCCGCGTACCGTCGAACGCCGGCCGCGCTACGCGCGGCCGAAGTGGTAGCGAAGTTGGAAACGCAACGTACGCGTCGCCGCCGGAATGAGATAGGTCGGATAGCTGCCTTGCAAGATCGTATGTCCGTCGAGCGTGTAGTTCGATGTGATCGGCGTGCCGAGGTTCGGCGCCGCAAGATGTTCGTAGGAGTTGGTATTGAGCAAATTCTGCACTGAGATTTGCAGGTCCAACCCTTTGACGAGTGTTTGACGTGCGGTAAAATCGAAGATCGCGAACGGCGGCTGGTAGTAGGCGTTGTTTTTTCCTTCGTAGTCGAAGCCGAGGCCGCTATAAAAACCGGAACGCGACGTATAGGTGAATTGACCGTAGCCTTTCAGGTAGGGAATGCACGTCGCAGCGCCCGGGGTAAAGAGCCCGTTACCGCATATCTGCACATTGTTCGCCGGCAGCGTCAGCGGAAATGACGACATGAGGTTCGCCGGAATGCCGCTCGTGATCGAACTGTCGGCGGCGACTTGGAGATTGAAACCGATGCCGGCCGCCGGCGCGTACACATACTTGAGCACGCCGACCTTCGATTGCAACAGCGCGATGTTGAGCGGCGTGAACACGCCGAGATTCGGGTCGCCCGGGCTCGAGGAAAGAATCTGCTGGAAGACGTTATGCACGATCGTGTTCGTGAAGTCGAGGCTGAGAACGGAGCCGTTGGCAAAGCGATGATCGGCCCCGATGCTGAATGCGAGGCTGTGTTCGGGCAAGAGCGTCGGCGTCTTATAGGTCAGGAGTCCGCTGGAATAGCCGGAAGCCGGCGGCTGGAAAGCCGGCGCGCCGCTGAGATCGCCGATGAACGGATACGTCGTCGATGTGCCGTACGCAATACGCACCGCATCGTTGGCATTCGGCCGCCACACGACGGCGACGTGCGGGTCGACATGCGTCTCGTAGCGCTGCAGGCCACAGATCGTTCCGTCACCGGCGGTCGCGCCGGCACAGAAGTTGTTGTTCGGATTGGTGTTGATGATCTGGCCGTTGACGGTCCAGCTCGTGTTATAAATGCCGAACGGGATCGAGATATTCTTGATCGACCGAATGTCGCCGGTGAGCGAGATCGTCGAAAAGCGCGTTCCCGAATACGGAACTTGAATGTTCGCCGGAGCGTTCGCATACGCGAACGTACTCTGACCGTGATAGTCGTACGTCAGATCGAGGAAGCCGTCGCCGATCGGATGGCTCAGCGAGAACGTCGTGCCGTAGAGCGTGTCGAGCTCGAACGTGCTGTACGGATACTGGTAGCAGAGCTGACGGCCGTTGACCGTGGTGGCCGTCCCGCTCGGGCTGTTCAGCTGTTGGAAGGCGAAGATGTTGCCCGGCGGACAGCTGAAATATTCGAAGGAGTTCGCGCCGGGAAACGACTGCGCACCCGGCGGCACCGCCGGAACCTTCGCGCCGGCCGGCACGGTCTGCGGGCCCGCGTAACACGTCGATGTCGGTCCGTCGAAGGGGCCGGCGTTCGGCGGAATGGCCGGGCATGGCGGATAGGTTGCGTCGGGACTGAAAAACGCAGGGTACGCGCCCTCGCCGCCGCCGTCATACGTTTCCGGTTGAATCGATCCGAGGTACGGCCGGATCAGCAGCGTCGTATCACCGAACGACGTGCGCAGTTGTCCGGTGAAAAGCTGCTGATTGTTGAAGAGTTGCGTCCCGGGATACCAGAAGTAACCTTGGATCGTTTTGCCGACCAGATTCGAGTACGAGGGGTTGTTGCAAAATTGCGTTCCCGGAACGCAATCGATCACGTCTACGGCGCCCAGCGAGTTGCCCCAGGCGGAGCCCTGGGGCGAGAAACCACCGTATGACCCGACGAAACCGGCCTCGATAGACGTCGTCGGCGAAAAATCGTATTTGAGCTTGTAGACGGTGCCCTTGTTGATGAGTGAGCTGCTGAAGTCTCCGCAGAACGCGACGATACCGGAGTAACCGGCTTGGTTCGCGCCCGGGGCTCCGCCGGGGAATCGCGGACCCGGTGACGGCGTGTAGACGTCACACGCCGATTTATGAAAGAAGTAGTCGTTCAAGCCGCTGTAGCCGGCGCCCAGGACATAGCTCAAGTTGCCGATTTTCCCGGTAAAGAGGGCGGTGATGTTTTGCGATAGGTACGTGTCGTCGCCGACGACGACTTGCGCTGTCGTTCGCGTCGTGAACGCCGGCGTTTGAATGTTCGCGGTACCGCCGACCGCGATGTTCGCGAACGGCGTCGTGTTACCGGGCCCGCTTTGCGTCTCGACGGACCCGACCAGAAAGGTCGGGAAATACTGCGAGAACCACACGCCGTACTGACCGAGCGCGATGGGATGCCCGTCGATCAACACCTGCGTTTCATACGGTTGCAATCCGCCGACGACGATCGCCTGATCCTGTTGCGTACCGAGCTTCTGGATGACGACATCGGGGATACGTTGCAAGACGTCGTTGATCTGGGGGCTGGGATAGTTCTGGAATGCTTGCGCGGTAACAACCGATTGTACCGCGGCACCACTGTTGATCGTACCGCCGTTCCGGCCGGTCGTTATCCGGCCGATCGTCTGCAGCGACGAGAGGTCGAGCGCCGACAACGTGACGGACAACGGCTGGCTCGCGCCCGCGATCACCGTGATATCGTTCAGCGATGTAACGCGAAAGCCCGCGTGCGAGACGGAGACGCGATAGAGGCCGGGCGGAACGGCGACCGTGAACGCACCGGTCGAATCGCTCGTCGCGGTGATCGTCGTCGGTCCGCCGACGACGATCACCGCGCCGCCCAGCGGCGCGCCTGCAGCGGTCACGACCGTCCCCGTGATCGTTCCCGTCGCCGCCTGCGCGAGTTGCGTCGCCGGCGAGACGATCGCGGAAACGCTCGGCCCGGGCGCGCCGGCGCCCAGCGCCGGCGCGACGAGCGTACCGCCGGTCAACAGGAACGATGCCGCGCTCGCAAATGCGATGCGGCGCGTATCGAGAAAACGCATGTCCGAGCGATCGTACGACCGAAGCGGGCCGACGGTCATTCGACATTCGGTGTAACGTATGAGTGCGAGACAGGGCACTACGGCAATTCGGCGAGGAGCTTGCCGTAACCGGGAATCGCCTGATGCAGGCGCAGCCGCTTCTGAATCTCCCACGCGCGCGCGATCACGGGATGCACGATCGGAATCCCGAGTTCTTTTTCGAGCGGCTCGATGATCGACGACACGTGCCAGCCCGAGCCGAGCATATAGATCGCGTCCGCGTGCGGATGCTTTGCGACGCTCGCGCGAATGTAGCTCGCAACCTGCTCACCGGTCACGTCTTGGACCTTGTCGAACGCAACGCCGCCGATGCCTGAGAGGCTCAGCACGTCGAAGCCCCAGTCGCGAAAATACTTCGCGTACGTCGCGTTGAGGCTGTCCGGAAAGTAGGTCGCACCGACGAACGATTTCGCTCCGAGCGCATGCAACGCGTTCACTTGATTTTGTGGAGCGGTGAAGATCGGAATGCCGTACATCCGCTCCCACGCGGCGACGAGTTCGGTTTCTCGCGCGCGCCCCGCGACCATGAACACCGGCGCGCCTTCGACCGACATGACGTCGCAGCGTTGTGCGGCGAGCAACGCGACCTCTTTGTCGTATGCCGGCAGGACGGTGGTGAATTCGGTTTCCGTACCTTGGGTGATGTCGACATAAACCGGGATCATGCCGACGCCCGGCGGGATGAACGGGAGAATCTCTTCGAGCGTTCCAGGGCGCCGAACCGGCTTCACCATGCCGACGATGCCGAGACGTTGACCGGTTTGCGCCGTCGCCGGCGAGGTCAGCGTCGCGCCTGCCGCGAGCGCGGCGGCGCCGGAGAGTACAACGCGACGTGAAACGTGCATGCACAGGTCTCGGTGGTTAGGCGAACTCTTCCCGCTCGATCCGTTGCAACAGCGGCTCCATCGCACGACCGCCGAAACCGTGCCGGTACATCACGCCGAACGAGAGTGAGAACGCCGGCACGATCGAAAGGTAGTGAACGTTGCGCAGCCGCACGTCGCGATTGCCGGAGAAGAGCAGCGTGACGCCCATCTCGGCGGAGACGAGGCCCAGTGCCAAGCGCGCGTCGGCGGTTTCTTGCACGATGTTCGGCGCAAAGCCGACCGCGCGCATCGCGGCAAAGATCCGATCGCGAACCGACTCGCCGAACACGCCCGGCATGATGAACGGCTCTTCGCCGAGCTCCTTGAGCCCGATGTGGCGGCGCGACGCAAATTTATGCGAGAGCGGTACCGCCAGTACCAGCGATTCTTCAGCAAGCTTAACGGCGACCAGGCCGCGCTCGGTGAGCGTCGCGCGCTCCTCGTCACCCAACCCGCGAAAACCGAAATCGACGGCTCCGCTCGATACGGCCTCGAATTGCTCGTGCGACCAAAGCTCGTGCAGCTCCAATCGCAGATTCGGCCGTTCACGGCGAAATCCACGGATGATACGCGCCAACTGCACGATCGGGAAAGCGCGCGTGTACGCGACCCGCACGCGTGCCCCGTCCAGTTCGGCGGCGAGTTGGGCGGTACGCTTCGTCAAATCGGCGGCCTGGAGGGTTGCGCGAGCCGACGAGAGGGCGGCCTCCCCAACGGCGGTCAGCGTGATGCCGCGGGTCGTTCGAATAAAGAGCGGCGCGCCGAACTCGGCTTCCAGCTTATGCATCTGCGCGGTCAAGGCCGGCTGGGCGATCGAGAGGGTCTCGGCCGCCCGCGTGAAGCTGGCTTGGTCGGCGATTTCCACAAAGTATTTGAGCTGTCGGAGTTCCACTATTCATATCATATCGCGATGGCGAGTTACCAAAACGATATTGGACGGCGATCGATCGGAGTGAGAGAATGCGTGTGGGCACTCGCACACAGCGCCCAGACAAACGAATCGAAGGAATCTCAATGAATCACAAAGCCGTCGCGGCCGCCGCCGCAATCCTGGTTGCCGGAGCGCCGGCCCTCGCCTCCGCCCAGACGACCGCCCCGGTGGCAATCACCGGCGAACAGGTCCAACCGCAAACCATCGGTGCAGAGCTCTACCAACAGGGCGAAGTCCGGTTCTCGTTTATGAACAACCGTAATGTCCCGGCAACGGAAGTCGACTTTACGCTCTCGTCGGCCGGCCAGGACTTGGGCACCTACTACGACTATGGTACGTTCCCGAAGGGCGTCACTATCGACAACTTCTTCGTCACCGATGAAACGGCGCACAATCAGCAGATCAAAATCGCTTCGGTCAAGTTCGCCGACGGTTCGACCTGGACGAACGAGCCTGCAGCACCGCAAGAGTTGCGCCAGTCGGTTTCCCTCCGCTAAGCGTTTCGGCCCGGAACGCTTTGAACGAGCGAGCCGGGGGGAACAACTGGCCGCGTGTCGTGGCCGTTGTCGCGCGTAGCCGCCTTCGGCGGAACCGTCCTCCTCCTTGCTTTCGCCGTCGCTTATCTTGTTTGGTTACCGGTGCGCCCTACGGGCGCGGCGGTAACTGATTTTTCGGCCTACTATTCGGCGGGCCGTTACTGGGCGCAAGGCGGCAATCCGTACGGTAACGGAATCTGGTCCGTCGAACGGACCCTTCCCGGCGTGCACGCCGAGCGAAACGAATTTCTCCCGTTCGTCGGACCGCCGCTGAGCCTGCCGTTATGGGCGCTCTTCGGCCGCTTACCCTACATCGTTGCCGCGATCGCTTGGACGGCGGTCGTCGCGGCCTGCGCCGCACTCATCATGATCGTTCCGACCCGGCTTGCCGGCCGGCGGACGCGCGGCAGCGTCGCGGGCGGCCTTGTTCTGCTCAGTCTGGTCGCGGCGCCGCTCGTCGTCGGGATCAGCGTCGGTCAGGCGGCGTTGCCGGCGACGGCCGCCGTCATCGTCGCCGTCGCCGGCGCTGCCGCGCGGCGCTGGTTGGTGATGACCTTGGCGATCGTCGTCGCCGCGATGCTCAAGCCGAACGATGTGCTCGTCGTCGCAGGCGCGGTCCGCAACGTGGCGGCCTTCGCGGTCGTGGCAACGTCAGCGTTGCTTTCGGCCCTTGGGAATGTGTCGCTCGCGGGGGTGATTCACGGCGGGGCAGCCTACCTCGACGTCGTCACCCACCAAAGCGCGTCGGAGCGCTTTTTCGTCTATCAGCTAACGCCGGCGTCGATCGTGTACGGCTTGGGCGTCGCACCCGATGTCGCGGCGGCGCTCGGAGGTGCGGTCGCGGTTGTGACCGTTTTCGCGGTCATCATCGCGGTGCGGCTGACGAACGCCCGTCTGATCGACTCGGCCGCCATCGCGTGCGCCGCATTTCCGTTCGTCATCCCGTTCGTGCACGAAGCCGATCTCGCGATCGTCCTGTTCCCGGCGCTGCTGGTGGTTTTTCGCGCAAGCGGGTGGACGTGGATCGTCGGCGCGATCGGCACCATCTTCGTCTGCATCAACCCGTTCGCGATGGCGCATGGCGCGTTCGGGGTTGCGTTCACCGCGGTCACCGCCGCCGTCGCCGCTCTCCAACTCGCGGCATTCGCGCCGCCCGCGATGCGCCGCACGCGTCTCACGCCGCTGGCCGTGATTCCGCTCGTCGTCGTGCTCGGGATGTTCGCGCCGCACGAGCCCCTTGCGATGTGGCCGTCGACGCTTCCACAACATCGCGCCGTCGCGTCCAACATCGCCGCCGATGCCGAATGGCATGACGAACTCACCGCGTCCGGTCTTAATGACCCGAACGGCTGGGTTTCCGTCTGGCGGCTCGTCACGCTGGCCGGCTGCGCGTGCGTGGGTATCGCAATGGCAGCGACGGCCGCAGCCACGCGTCCCGCACGGTTGCGAATTCCGATCGCGGCGCCCGTTCCGGCGTTTCTCGGGGTGGGGATACCAAGTCTCGAGTCGCAGAGAGAGGCATGACCTCACTCGTAGTTTTCGATCTCGACGGAACGCTTGCCGAGAGTAAATCGGCGATGGACGCGGAGATGTCGACGCTCTTCTCGCGGCTGCTCGAGGTGATGAACGTCGCCATTATTTCCGGTGGTGATTACCCGCAGTTCCAGCAGCAAGTCTTGGCCCGGCTCCCACCGGCCGACCGATTCGCACACCTTTCGCTGTTGCCGACTTGCGGTACGCGTTTCTACCGTTACGGCGATGGCTGGCAAAAGCTCTACTCGGAAGATCTGAGCGACGAGCAAAAGAAAACGATCGTAACCGCACTGGATGCCGCCGTAACCGCGTCGGGTTTTCAGCCGGCCCAATCGTGGGGCCCCTTGATCGAAGACCGCGAAAGCCAAATCACCTATTCGGCGCTCGGACAGCAAGCACCCTACGAACAAAAGAAACTCTGGGATCCCGATTTCGCGAAACGCAAAAAAATCAAAGCGCTGCTCGACGTGTCGCTCGCGCAGTTTTCCGTGCGCATGGGCGGATCGACGTCGATCGATGTGACGCTGCCGGGCATCGACAAAGCCTACGGCATACGAAAATTGCGCGACATTCTCAGTATTCCAATCGCCGACATGCTCTTCGTCGGCGACGCACTCTTTCCGGGCGGCAACGACTACCCCGCGCGCGAGACCGGCGTCGTGTGCATCCAAGTCGCCAATCCCGACGAAACGAAGCGCGTCATCGAGACCATCGTCGCGCTCAAGAGCGCAGCGTAAGGCGATCGATCGCGAAGAATTCGATCGGCAGTCCGGTGCCGGCGTCGAGCACGAGGCCGGCGACAGCAATCAGTGGCGCTGGAAATGACGCGATGCGGACTCTACTTGGTGTGCTCGGCGCCCTGTATCGTCTCGTAGAGAAACCACGTGCGACGTTCGCTCTCGTCGATAAAAACTTCGAGCAGGCTCGCGGTCGCGACATCCTTGCCGTCATCGCAAATATCGTGCGCCTTGCGCATCGCCGCCGCGTAGGCCTGGTTGTCGTTGCACAGCGATTGCAGCATGTCCAGCAGAGTGTGCTCTTATCGCTCGCACGTCAAGCAGGCGAGTCGAGTTCGAGAAACGTCGCAGCGGTCACGTGATCGATGTCGGCGATCGCTGCTGTTTCGACCGGAAGACCGGCCAGTTGGGCGCGCGGGTCGTCGACGCCCATGTCGAACGGATAGTCGCTGCCAAGCATGATGCGGCTACTGCCGAAACGTTCGACCATCGCCGCAAGCGTCATCGGATCGTGCGTGAGGCAATCGAAATACAAGCGATCGATGTACGAACTCGGCAGCCGTTCGATATTTGCGCGCGCTTCGGGTCGCACCCGAAAGCCGTGATCGAGCCGGCCCAGAATGGAAAGCAACGCGCCGCCCCCGTGGGCGAACCCGATCCGCAACGCCGGTAGACGATCGAACACACCGCCGAAGATCAAGCGCGCGATAGCCAGCGAGGTTTCCGCCGGATACGCGACCATGAACGGGAGGTAGTACGCCCGCATGCGTTCTTCGCCGAGCGCGGGTGTGCCGGGATGCACAAAGACGGCGAGACCGCAGCCCGCAGCGGCTTCGAGAATCTCGACGGCCGCCGGGTCGTCGAGATCGCGGCCGTCGATATTGGTGCCGATCTCGATCGCACGAAAGCCGTCGCGCGCCAAGCGTTCGATTTCACGGATCGCGTGCGGCGCCGACTGCATCGGCACGGTGCCGGCGCCGACGAAACGGTTGGGATGCGCGGCAACGGTTTCACCGATGAACGCATTGTGAATGCGTGCCAATTCGCCCGTGCGTTCCGGTTCGCCCCAAGCAAAACATCACCGGGATCGGCGAGAGCAGCTGCCGGTCGATTTCGAGCCGGTCCATATCCTCAAGCCGGCGTGACGCCGTGAAACAGCGATCGTCGACGTCGCGGAAATGCCGTCGGCCCAACATGATCGTCGCCGAACACGCGTCGTGTAAAACGGCATGCGGCCAGCCGTCGGGCGCGTAGCGTTCGGCGAAATCGTCCCAGCGCGGCGGCATGATATGCGTGTGAATGTCGATCGCGCTGGCCATTCCGCCGACCTACGGATCGTTCGTCGCGCCTTCCTCCGCCGAGGCATTCGGGCCGTGCAACGGAAGACGCTAACGTGCGTTTGGCTTCATTCGTCGTCGGCGAGCGTTCCGGATTCGGCTTTCTCATCGACGATCGGACGATCGTCGATCTGTGCGCGGCCGGTCTCGCACCCGATCTCGAGGCGTTCGTGGCACGGGGGTCGAGCGGCGTCGCGCAAGCGCGCGACGTAACGGCAAGCGCACCGCGTCACGCTGTCGAGCGCGTGGCGTTCACGGCGCCGTTCCCGCAGCCGACTCACACGATCATGTGTGTCGGAAAAAATTATCGGGAGCACGCCGCGGAATTTCATGATAGCGGATTCGATTCCACGGCGGGCGCGTCGGCCGTGCCCGACGAGCCGATCGTCTTCGTGAAACATCCATCGTCGGTCGTCGCCTCCGGCACCGCGATCGAGTCCGGTAACGATCCGACGCAAACGGTCGACTACGAGGGCGAACTCGGCGTGGTCATCGGAGACGTCGCGCGTCGCGTTTCGAGGGCCGATGCGATGCAGCACGTGTACGGGTTCACGATCGCCAACGACGTCACGTCACGAACGCTACAAAGCAAACACAAGCAATGGTTCATCGGTAAGAGCGTTGACACGTTCTGTCCGATGGGTCCGTATCTCGTGACCGCCGATGAGGTGCGCGACGTGCGCGAACTCCGGCTGCAGACCTTCGTCAACGGCGAACTGCGGCAGAATGCAACCGTCGCCGATCTGATTTTCGATATTCCAACGTTGATCGCGGCGATCTCCGCGACGACGACGCTGGTTCCAGGAGACATTATCCTGACCGGTACGCCGGCGGGCGTCGGCATCGGTTTTGCACCACCCAAATTTCTCGTGCCCGGTGACGTCGTTCGCATCACGATCGACGGTCTCGGCGAGCTCACCAATCCGGTTCGCTGATCCGGTGAAAGAGAAACCCGTGAACATCTCGCGTCGCACCACCCTTGCAAGTCTCGCCGCTACGGTCGCGCTGCCGTCCATTGCCTTCGCGCAACAAAAGATGACGCCGATCGTGACCGCCGGTCTGCCCGAAGACTCGGCAACCCCGGTGCTGCACGCGATCGCAAGCGGCGCGTTCAAGCGCGCGGGCATCGACGTGACGATACAGCCGCAGCGCAACGGTTCGGCCGTTGCAAGCGGCGTCGCCGGCGGTGCGTATCAAGTCGGGAAAATCAGCATGTATCCGCTGATCGAAGCGCACGGCAAAGGCATTCCGTTCGTCATCGTCGCGCCGGGCGGTCTCTCGACAACTTCCAATCCGATCGCGGGCTTGATGGTGCGCGTCGATTCGCCGGTCAAGACCGCTGCGGACCTCAACGGCAAGACGGTCGCGGTCGGTTCACTCAACGATATTTTTACGCTCGCGATGAAGGCGTGGATGGACAAGAACGGCGGTGATTCGACGTCGCTGAAACTGGTCGAAATTCCGATCAGTTCGATCGCCGAAGCAATTTCCGGGGGCCGGGTCGAGGCCGGCTCGGCGAACGAACCGATTCTCGGCGCCGCACAACTCTCCGGAAAAGTTCGCGTGCTCGCGCATACGTTCGACGCGATCGCGCCACGCTTCATGTTCACGGCGTGGTGTACGTTGCGCTCGTACGCCGAGCAGAACCGGGCCGAGGTTGAGGCGTTCGCCCGCGTCGTTCGCGACTCGGCCGCGTACACGAATTCGCACCCCACCGCTACGGTCGACGACATCGCAACCTTCACCGGCATCGATTCGGCGGTCGTCAAGAAGATGGCGCGCACGGAGTCGGCAACGGCGCTCGACCCCGCTCTCATTCAACCGGTCGTCGACCTGGTCGCCCACTACAAAGATATACCGGCGCGCTTCGAAGCACGCGAGCTGATCTGGTCCTAGTGTTACGCTAGACGGCGGCGAGAGCGCGGTCGATGAACTCGCTCAATTCATCGACCGACACGTTTCCGTCGAAAATGAAGCCATTGATGAAGACCGCCGGCGTTCCGTCGATGCTGCTCTCGTTCCCCGAGTCGACGTCCGCTTCGATCTTCGCGCGATAGGTCTCGTTCGCGATCGCCTGCGCGACGATCGTCGCGTCCACATCGGCGCTCTTCGCATACGTTGCGAGGTCAGCGTTCATGAGTGCCTTCTGGTGCTCGAAGAGCGCGCGATGCATCTCCCAAAATTTGCCCACGCTCGCAGCCGCTTCAGCGGCCTCCGCGGCAGCGCGTGCGTGCGGATGCATGGGCAGCGGATAATTCCGGAAGACGTACGCAACGCGCGAACCGTACTTCTCGCGAATCGCTTCGATGACCGGATACGCTTCGCCGCAATACGGACATTCGTAATCGGCGAACTCCGTGATGACCACGGGAGCGTCGAGCGACCCCGCGACGTGATCGTCGCGATTCGGCTCGGGTGTGAGGTCGGTTCCGTCTTGCATGGCCGGCCTTTACCCAAAGAAGGTGCGGGCGCGCGATTCATCGACCTTCCTGCGAAAGCTTCCGAGAGGTATCCGTATGAATCGACGCACCGCACTTGCTCTGGGCTCCGCTTTCGTTGCGTCGAGCACATCGCTTGGAGCGCAGACGCTGACGACGATGACGGCGGGCGCTGTACCCGAAGAGTCGGTGACGCCGGCGCTCTGGGCACAATCGAGCGGCATGTTCCGTCGTGCCGGACTCGACGTCTCCGTCGAGTCGCAAGGTAGCGGAACGGCAATCGCCGCGGGCGTTGCCGGCGGCTCGTATGCCGTCGGCAAGTCGTCTCTCTCGTCGCTGATCTCGGCGCACGCGCGTGGTCTCCCGTTCGTGTTGATCGCCGGCGGCAGCCTCTACGACTCGAAGAATCCGTACTCGAATCTGTGCGTAAAAGCCAACTCACCGCTCAAAACGGCCGCGGAGCTGAACGGCAAGACGATCGCGTCGCCCGCGCTCAACGACGTTACCACCGTCGCAACGAAAGCCTGGATCGACCAACACGGCGGCGATTCATCGACCGTGAAGATTCTCGAGTTTCCGTTCGCCGCGATCGGTGATGCGCTCGCGGCCGGCCGCGTCGACGCCGGCTTTATCGCGGACCCGATCTTGCAACAAGCGATCGATGCGGGCAAAGTGCGTATCTTCGCGCATGCCTTCGATGCGATCGCACTACAGTTCATGGTCACCGGCTGGTTTGTGACGGCAGATTACGCAACGAAGAACCGCACTGCCGTCGTCGCGTTCAACCATGTGATGAACGACGCGGCGACATACATCGAGGGCCACCCCTCCGACGCCGTTGCGGCGCTCGCGAAATTCGGCGGCGTCGATCCGGCGGTCATCGCAAAATCACATCGCCTGGCCTACGCCGCACTCGATCCGAAGTTCGTTCAACCGGTGATCGACCTCTACGTGAAGTACAAGGTCATCCCCGCGACGTTTGACGCCAAAGAACTGATCGTGTCCGGCCTGCGCTAATGATCACCCGTCACATGCTCGGACTCGAAGAGGCACAGCTCGCGATTGAGGCGGCGATTCGGGAGGCCGAAATCGACGTTCAACCGATGGCGTTTGCCGTCGCGGACAGTTACGGAGAGCTCATCGCCTGCTTTCGCATGGACGGGTCGCCGCCGCGCGTGCTGCGCCACGCGATCCGCAAAGCGTATACGGCGGGATTTATGCATCGCGGAACGCTCGAGTTCAAGGCGCAGTTCGAGGAGCGTGATTCGAATCTCGATGAGTGGGGCGATATGCGGCTCACCACCTTACAAGGCGGACTTCCCGTGCGCTACGGCGGCGAAGTTGTCGGAGCCATCGGTGTGGGCGGAAATACGATCGAGCGCGATACGGAAATCTGCCGGCTGGCCGTTCTCGCGACGGGCTTGCGCTGATGTTGACCAAACGGATCATCGGCGCCGACGAAGCGCAGCGAGCACTGGATGCGGCGGTTCGCGAAGCGACGCAAGATGGACAGCCGATGTCGTTTGCGGTCGCCGACAGTTACGGTGAGCTCGTTGCGGCGGTGCGCATGGACGGATCGCCGGCGCGCGTCCTGCGGCACGCCATTCGTCAAGCGTATACATCGGGAGTGATGCACCGCGACACGGTCGCATTCAAGAAGCAGCTCGCAGAGCGGGACGGCAACCTGGACGAATGGGGCGACGAGATGTTGACGACGCTCCCCGGCGGCGTCGCGATTTCTTACGACGATGAAGTGATCGGTGCAATCGGCGCGGGCGGAGGCAAAACGTTACCGCGCGACACCGAGATCGCGCGCGTGGCCGTGGCGGCCATCGGCTTGCCGCGTCCGCAACGGTCGCCTTAGGTCGTGAGCTTCCCGCCGGAGATGAACGTACCGAGGACGTTTCCACGGATGATCGGGATTAAAAGATGCGAGGGATGATCCGCATCGTGATAGACCGTTATCCGCGAACTCGCTTGGCGCGCGATGCGTCCGGCACCGATCGTTTGCAAGTGATGACCGATCGGTTCGTCATCACACGAACGGATTCGCACCGATAAGCGATAACCCGGCAACAGCCGAATCCCATACGGCTGCACGGCGATATCGAATTCGTAGATTTCTCCCGGCACGAGCGGCTCGCGCCGGTCGTGCCGATGACGTGGCGCCCACGGTTTTGACGTTGCAACATCCAGCCCGCGCTGCGAGCCACGCAGCCAGCCGCGTGTGAGAAGGCGCTCCTTTCCCTCCGGCGTGACTTCGTAGAGGCTGACGAACCAGAGCACGTCGGAGTCGGTCGTCGACGCGAAGAGTTTCAGCGCGAACGGCCCGCACAGATCGGTCGTCTCGACCATCGGCGGCGTCGTGAACGCAATGCCGCCGCGCTCGTACGGCGAATCAACGTAGGCCGAGAACGCCTCGTTGGGCCAAAACTCGTGTTCCGAGAGCAGGCTCTTCTCATGCAGATAGAACGGCGTCCATCGCGTTGACGGAACGGGGTAGTCGTTCGCCTCGACCCAGTCGCCGCTGTTGTCGAGAAAAAGCCGTACTCGCCGTTCCTCGAGGAGACCGCTGTCGATTCCCTTGAGCCAGTGATCGAACCAGCGCAACGACTCGTATTGGTATTGATACAGCGGCCGGTCGAGATAGACGGGCGGTCCGATCGTGAACTTTTTCGGTCCTTGCCAGGCGGCCCAACTGCGGACGTCGCCGCCGAGATGCAAACCGAAGACGCCCCAGTCTCCGCCGAGATACGCTGGTATCATCGTTTGCGACCAATCGTAGTCGGAAAGGCGATCGTAGAAGTCATCGCATAGCGGGTTGAGCCACGGCTCGATGATGTAGGCGTTCGCGCCCTCGTCCCACTTCTTCAAATAGCTCAGGGCGTTCGGAATGGCGGCAATTTCCGGATCGTTCATGGCGTCGTCGATCCGTGCCAGGTATGCGTCCCGCCCGATCTGCTTGAGCAGACGCGGTCGATCGACACGGATGTTCGGAATTTTTGGAATCCATCGCATCCGGAAATTCCACCGAAGAATGCCGCCTTGAAAATCGAGATCGCGGTAGAGATCCGTCAAGCCGTAGGGCGAGAAGATACACTTCAGCGACGGCGGCCGCAGCGTTGCAACGCGCTTCGCGACGACCGCGAAGTATGAAACACCGAACATGCCGACATTTCCGTCGCACCACGGCTGACGCGCCAGCCATTCGATACACTCGCGGAGATCGAGAATCTCTTGGCCGGCCCACATCTCGAAGAATCCGTCCGATTTTCCGGAACCGCGCACGTTGACGATACAATGGACGTAGCCACGGCGTACGAAGAACTCCGGATCTCCGGCCTCCATGTGCCCGCGCAAGCCGCCGGTCCCGATCGGCATCACGGGTGCGATCTGATCGTCGAGATCGTATGCGCACACGCTCAAAATTACGGGAAATCGGCCGCCGTCGTCAGGACGAAAGAGATAGCTGTTGAGCTCGATGCCCTCGGCGACCGGAATTCTGAAATCCTTGCTCGTCAGAACGCCGTACCGGCGCTGCGACGTTTGCCAATCCTGCGAAATCACGACGTAGTCGATTTCGCGCACGCGCGGACGCGGTCATCTACACCCCTGTATTTGCTCAGCACGCCGAGGTCATTGCAACGCGTACATGGCCCTCTGATCGCGAGCTACCGCTTTCGGGCACTATCCGTCAAGCGGAAATCGGCGCTGCAGTTCTGCGATGTCCGGCCCTGCGGCTATTTCGGCCAGCAGTGATGTAATGCCGACGCGCGACGGACCGTCTCGCGCGCCCAGCGCAATCTTGAGAAGCGTCTCGCGACGGGCCCCTGAAGTTCGATCGCTTCGAAGCGATGGCCGCGGAAACCAAAACTGCCTCCGCGTCCGAACGCGAGGCCGCGCCGGCGCGCTTCCGCGTCAACGATCGCTTCGACCGCGTGCACTGCTGCCGGCGTGTCGTCGGCGAGATGGCACATTACGAAGGGCGCAACGGCCCACGGCATGGCCATCGGGGCACGCAAAGCCGGATGCGCGATGCGTTCGAAAATCCCGCCTACCGGCAACGCGCGCGCGAGCGCCTCGTTGTGATCGAACACGGCAGAAGTGTAATCGGAAAACGCTGTGGCATCGAGGAAGAATGGAACGTCGAGCAGCGCGATCGCATCAAGCGACAGCGCGGTACCGGCGAGCCGTCGCAGCGTGCGCACGTGCGACACGAGTGCGTCGAGCGACTGCTCCGTACCATCGTGTTCCGGTACGTAAATCGAAAGCATACCGGCGTTCGCAAGCTCGAGCCCGGCTTGGTCGAGCTTGAGTCCCGAACTTGATCTGATGATGAAGGGGCTACCGCGTGGAATGCGTCCCGGTGTGCCGTCCAGCCGATGCTGAACCGCGCTTCCCCGCGTGCACGGTCGGAGAACACATGGTCGAGATGTCGAAAAAACAACTCAGCCACGCGTAGGCGACATCGGAATAGCGATTCGTGTGAGTTCTTCCGCGTCGTTTTCTAACAAATTCGATGTGATCGCGATACCGGCCCGGACGCCGCTCGCGGCAGCGACGATCACTTGATGCACGGACGTCACCGCGTCGCCGGCAGCGTAGCATCCACGGTGCGACGTCTGGTTGCATGCATCGATCGCGATCTCTTGGAGTTCGGTCAATTCGCAGCCAAGTGAGGCAAATAACGATGAATGCTGCCGCAACGGAGCGCTGATGAAGAGAACGTCGCACGTAATGCGCGTCCCGTCTTCGAAGCAGAGCGCATCGATCGACGACGCGTCCGGCCCGGTAATGCGCTGCAGGCGTCCGACATTGAGCGCTGCGCCCGACGCATCGATCCACCGCCGATCGCGCGCGACCAAGTCGTCGCGCTGCGCGCACACGACGATGTCGTGCGTCCACCCGCGCAATTCTTGCGCCAGTTCGACCGCCTCGCGCCCCGCACCGTAGACGGCGAACCGGCGCTCTTGCATCTCCCAGCCGTCGCAGAACGGACAGGTAAACACGCTGCGGCCCCAACGTTCGGCGAGACCATCGACCGCCGGCAGATCGTCGAACATGCCGGTCGTAAGAAGGAGCCGTTTGCCGCGAGCACGTGCGGCGGACGTCGTCGTTACAACAAATCCGTCGCCGTCATCGCATATGTCAATCACGCGTTCCGCGACAATCTCAACCGACGGGTAGTGGAGGATCTCATCGCGCGCGATGCGTAACAATGTCTGCGGCGGCGTGCCGTCGCGGCTGAGGAAACCATGCATTTCGCCGGCGGGTGCATTGCGCGGGCGCCCATCGTCGAAGACGAGAACCGTCCGTCGGGCGCGGCCGAGCACGAGCGCTGCACTGAGACCTGCCGGGCCGCCTCCCACGACGATTACGTCATATGTCTCACATTCCACTAACGCTTCGTTCCCGAAGCATAGCGAATCCGCACGCGTAGAAAAGCTAGTCTTTGCACCCAGCGATAGTGCGGATCGTGCAAGGTCGCCTGGTGAATCGTCACTTCACACGGTGAAGGGGCCGGGCGCTTCTTGGTAGGCCCAAGCGGAAACACAAGCCCAAGTCCCAACCACGTGATGCCTAAACCAATGGTATGCAATCCGTCGTCCGCGCCCATCCACGTCACAAGAAACGCTCCGACGGCATACACAACTGCTGCACGCGCTCGTAGCTTCGGCTCATAATTCCACCAAAGTGCGCCCGTCACACCGGAGATGACCGCGGTATGCCGAAGCTCGGCGATGTATTGGAACGCGACATGGACCTGCGGCGTTTTTCGATAATGACGCTCGTCGCCAGCTCGGCGGCCCCACGGAAGGTTAGGCGAAGACGTGCTTCATTTGCTCGCAAATTGCGCGGTCGTACGTCTCGGGATCGGACGCCTTCCGCCTGAGGAGTCGGAGACCATCGAGGTCCATTCATGAAGTGGTTACGTCACTGGCGCGATCATTCGACCAGTGCGCACCTGCATCATGTGTCGCTCGAGCGCCAGCCCGTCGCTGACATGAGGTAGCGTTAAAGCGGCACCACTCCGGCGCGCCGATGCCACGTCTTCGAAAAGCTGAAATACTGCGTCAAGTTTCGTGATCTCGGACAAACGCCAGACGATACTGATGCGCGGCGCGACAATGCAGATTCGAATGCGCGGCTTATACTCGGCAAGCCGGTTTTTGACACGTATCAGCGCGTTGAGAAACGTCGTGTCGAGGTAGCGCACTGCCGTTAAGTCGAGGATGGTGAACGCTTCTGGGCCGAATCGTTCGATTTGATCGAGCTCCCGCTCAATCCATTGCTTTTGCGAAATGTCAATTTCGCCATGGAGCCCAAGCACATGCAAGTTATCCATGCAACATCATGGCGCCACAACGCCGCGATGTCTGTGCATTTTTCACGTGAGGTGGGCTCGAGCCTAATAGCAAACGGAAAGTCGAGCGACTCACGAACAGTCGCTCGCTTCCCTCTCGGATCGGAGATGCTCTTTGGCGATGAAAGCCCGTCAGACTGTCGGCCCCGCCCCGATCAGGATCACGCGCGAGGTCGTGCGTAACAACGCAATCCTGACTAGCCTCGACGAACCAGAGGTCGAAGCCGTACTTGATCGCGGAACGCTCGTCGCACTCCCGGTCCGGCATCAAATTTATCGGCCCGATGAGCTCATCAAAGACGTCTTCTTCCCGCTCGATTGCGTCCTTTCGATTGTCTCTCGCATGAAGGACGGCAGCCAAATCGAAGTGGGCACGATCGGCCGGGAAGGGGTCTCGGCAATACCGCTTCTCTTAGGTGCGACGACGACCGCCAACGAGTCGTATTGTCAGGTGCCTGGAACCGCTATCAAGATCGAAGCGACACTCTTCGAACGTCTGAAGACGAATCCAACCTTTCGGCAGCTCTTGAATCGCTACGTTCAGGCATATGTGAACATGCTGGGCCAGCTCGCCGCGTGTAATCGCCTCCATAGCGTGTACGAACGTTGTTCGCGGTGGCTGCTCATGACCCAAGATCGCGTCGGCTCGTCCGAGATTCGTCTAACACATGAGTACCTCGCGATGATGCTCGGGACGCAGCGGTCCGGCGTCACCATCGCCGCAGGGACACTGCAAAAGGCCGGTTTCATCACATATGGCAACGGGACCATCACGATCGTCGATCGGCCGGGCCTCGAAGGCTCTTCGTGTGAATGCTATGACGTGGCGCGAGAGCAGTTCGGCGGCTTGCTGCGTTCCACAAACGCCACACGTAACGAAGGTAAACAGGCGTCGTCGGGGCGGCCGCGCCCGCGCCCACGCCGAGCAAAATAGCTTCGCTCGGGGCACGATGACAGCTTCGAGATCATCATGGTCGAGCGCCGATGTTAACAGCAGCGAGCGAGGGTAACCGATGCGAATAATGTCGGGGATCGACGCGATCCTCCAAGCGGCCGTCGGCGGCGGCGACGTCGCGGGCGTGGTTGCGCTCGCGGCGGATGCAGACCGAGTGCGCTACGAAGGCGCATTCGGCAAACGCAGCCTCGCCGGCACAGCGACGATGACGACTGATACCGTTTTTTGGATCGCATCGATGACGAAAACTTTTACCTCGGTTGCGGCGCTGCAACTGGTGGAACGCGGCAAACTCGATCTCGATACGCCCGCCGGTAGCATCGTCGCCGGACTCGCCGCACCCGTCGTGCTGGTCGGTTTCGATGAATCCGGAGCGCCGGTAACGCGCGCCGCTGCACGGCCCATCACCGTCCGCCACTTGCTCACGCACACGGCCGGCTTCGGGTACGATATGTGGAGCGCCGAGCTCGTCCGTTATCAAGAACGCGAAGGCTTGCCGCGAATTGCGACGTGCCGGAACGCCGCGCTCGAGACGCCGCTGCTCTTCGATCCCGGCGATCGGTGGCAGTACGGGATCAACGTCGACTGGCTCGGCAAGATCGTCGAGGCGATCAGCGGCATGGATTTGCAAGCGTACCTCCGCGCAAACATTTTCGGGCCGCTCGGCCTCGCCAGTACAAGTTTTACACTTTCGCCGGCCCAACGTTCTCGGCTCGCGGGAATGCACAAGCGTTTGCCGGACGGTTCATTGCAAGCGATCCCGTTCGAAGTTCCGCAGCACCCCGAGTTTTTCACAGGCGGCGGCGGTCTCTATAGTACGCCTGGCGACTTTCTTACCTTCGCACGCATGCTGCTGCGCGAGGGAACGCTCGACGGCACGCGGATTTTGCGAGCCGAGACCGTGCGGCTCATGTTTCGCAATCAGATCGGCGCAACCGATGTCGTAACGCTGAAAACGGCTTTACCCGCCATCACGAATGACGTTGATTTTTTCGGGACGGGACAAAAGTGGGGCTTTGGCGTTCTGGTTCACACGTCACCGGGCCCGGCTGGGCGCGGCGTTGGCTCCGTGACGTGGGCCGGCCTTGGAAACACCTACTATTGGCTCGATCCGGCCGCAAGGCTCTGTGCCGTTTTTTTTACTCAACAATTTCCGTTTGCCGATGCCGCCGTTCTGCAACATTATCACGATTTCGAACACGGTCTTTACGAATCTTTACGCAGTATCGGGGCGGCGTCTTGAGAGAGTAACGAGATCTGGCTTGCTAAAGCCACGCGAAATGGTTCGATCTTTCCGGAATGTGGTGAAGAGCCGAGGAAACATCGCCGTCGTGTCGACGACATCCGTGAAGCCAAATTCGCGCGCCTTCACCGCATTCGACATGATATCGAATTCGATTTGAAAGGAGCGCTTCCAGAAACGGCCACGCCGCGAGCTGGTCGCAGGGGTATGTACGCAAACCGTGCCTCTCGACGATCGTCTCCCACAGCGCGGCCTTACCGGACATGTACGCGGTGAGCGGAACCTGCTGCGCGTCTCCGACCGGCATATCGAAAAATAGACGCGATCTCCGGCCAGACGTTCCGCCACCGAATGTAATCGCCGTTAGTGATGTTGAACGCCTCGTTCGCACACGGTTCATGCGTGGCGGCCCATACGAGAGCGCGGGCGAGATGTTCGGCATCGGTCATCTCGCAGATAGCGAGCAGATCCATGCGTTCGGGCAGAAGACGCTTTCCGGTCGTCGAAGTCCCGTGCCCCGCGAGGACGAGCCGATCATCCGCGCGGAGCAGCGCGCTTTGGAACAACTGCGCAGCGAGCCGCCGACCGCTCCCGTCGCGCCCGAAATCGCGATCACCATACGCGCGGACCCTATATGCCGACCGGCGTCGTGCAACGTTCGATACAGCGAACGCCGCGGCGAAACGATGGCACCCGTCGACCCACTTCGGATGGGCGATCAGCGCGCGGCGCGCAGCATGCGCGCGCTCTGTGCAAGAGGAACGGGATACGAACCGGTCGCGACGGTGTCGATGAAATCGCATGGATATTCATGGCGTCGCGTGGTTTGCCAAGAAGTAGGTAGTACGGTTTTATGACTTGATGGTCGTGCGCGCGAATTTGCTCCGGCCCGGTCGGGCCCGCGTAACGGTATCCTTCGAGCGCATTGCCGACGCGCGTCGGATCTGTTGACTTCGCGCGTGCAATGCCGTCGAAAATGAGCGTCGCTTCGATGAAGGCGCTCGCGCCGGCGTAGCCGAGCGGAGCCTTCGAATTGACGACGCCCCAATGTCCGGCAACTTGCACCATGACCGGGTGCTCGCGACTAACGGCGTCGAGATACCGCCGCGTAAGCACCCGGCCTTCGGCCATTTTTCGCGTCGCTCGTCATCGTAACGATCGCACGTGCCCGAAAAATATCGTCGGCGACGGCACGCCGCGACCGTCGCTCACGGCGCCGGCGCGCCGCGCGATTGTGCGGTTAGGGGCCAAGGATTTGCGCCGGGTTGAAGCCACGTCGAGCCGTCGGCGTAGGCGACCGAACGAACGGCGTAAAGAATGGCCGCTGCGCCCGCGAACGGATCGGTGAGATCGGTTAACGTGTTCTCGCCATCAATCACGCAATTACCGCGTGCCGACGCAACGTCTTGCACGTTCTCGGGACCACCCGCCGACGCGCCCGCGGCGACGAGGCCGGCGCGACGCAGCGGTGCGACTCTTTTAATGAACCCCAGCTTGTCGATAATCTCAATATCGACATCCACCTCGCGAAGCGACTGTGAAGCATTATTTGTGAAGGAGATGCAAGCGACGCCTTCGGTACCGTCATTGCGGACTGCGGCGAAGCCCCGTGTGACCACAACGGTTGATGAACGCGCCCCGAGGCGCGAAGCGCCAAATACGAGACTACGCCACGGCACGGATGGCGGCTCAGGGACGTTATGTGCGGACGTTGCATCGATGAGCGCTCCGACCACGGCCCATGGATTCACGCCGACGTTTACGGAGGCGCCGGAGTTCGACGTCGTTTGAGAAATCGAGCCATCCGCATTCTGGATCGTTGAAGAAGACGAACTGGACGTCGATGCGACCGGAATATTAATCGGCAGATCCGGCACAGTGGCGGCGAGCAGCCCTCCGAGAAAGCTACGCCGCAGCGGTGCGGGCTGCTGCGTCGCCGCCGGAATTGGCGCGTGCACCGGAGCCGGCGGAAGAGTCGCAACCGTTGCCGGCCACGGTGCCGGAACGATCGCGTAATCGATAGGAAAGAACGGAACGCCGATCTGCCGATCGCTGAGCCCGCGTGCATGCAGTGGACCGCGCCCGTGCGCCGCGAGCCAAAACGCAAGCGCATCGCGATCGCCAGGAGCAAGGTGCAGCGTTGATGCGCCGTCGCCCGTAGCGCTCGCACGATCTCTCGCTGCAACGACAGCGGTCAGTAGCACCCCGGTCGGCGAGGGTACGCGTTCGGATTGCGCGCCGGCATTTCCACGCGCGAGCATAACCGGAAGGAACACGATTGCAAGCCACCGCGCCGATCCCATGCTTTCCATTTCGTCGAACGAAAAGCGGCTCCCACCTTCGCCGCATACCAAGCGGCGCGTGCGACGCGGCGTGAAGCTGGCCCGCTTCCGTGGACATTTTCCGCTTGGCGGAGAAGGGTGACGGGTTTGAACTGGAGCCGACGAGCAGATTCGAACTGCTGACCTGCTGATTACGAATCAGCTGCTCTACCAACTGAGCTACGTCGGCGCGCGTTATTTGACGGGGTTTTTGCGTTGTCCGGGCGGCCGCACCCGGCCGATTGGCCAACGTTGATCGTAGTCCCGCTGGACCAGACGTCGGCTTCAACGACCTCGGGGGCGACCCTGCTTGAGGACCCGGAAGGCGGTACCGAGGGCCGACCATTCCGTCAGCGGATCGGGCCCTCCCGGATTGCGCGCCACACCGTTCCTTCAAATGCTTCGCGTTCGCGTTCGCGTTTATCGAGGGCTATTGAGAAGTTCAAAGTCTCTCGCTCGACATATTTCGCCAGCAACGGATCAGAGACACACGCCCGCGTTGAGTCGCTCGATCACGGCAAGGACTTCTTCGGTTCGGTCGGCGTTAATGAGATCAATCACCCGTTCATTGTTGAGCAACGCGTGCTTCGCATGAAGCCACGGGCGCGCTCCATCGGGGCTGTAAAAGTCCGATAGTCGATCAACAATAGAACAATATAGCGAAGACAGGCGAGACGTCGACGATACTCGCGAAATCTTTTCCTTGCGACCCACCCTGGGTCTTTAAATCTTCAAGAGTGCGAATGACTGCCGCGCCGATGAGTAGCGGTGCCGCGAAACCCTCCGCTTGACCCCGCGCGAATTTCGAAGATTACAACTTGCTTGCCAATTGGTGTCGCAATCGACGCGGTCAGGGCCGGACGAGCGTCGCGGTCGGCGTCCCCGACACGGCGTCGGCGAACCGCACGTGCGTGAGCTCTTCCGCGACGTTCCACAAACGTTCGGCCTTGACCGGATCGCGCGCACCGCGCGGATAGCTGATGCGCTTCGGAAAACCTGTCAGCGCGAGGAAACCATCGGGACCATAGTATTCGCCGCCCGCAACGTCGGGCATGGTCGCCGGATAGAGAATCGAGAGTGCGCCTTCCGCGGGCGCGTGGCTGCCGAAGCGCCATAAGAAGCTGAGGATCGCGTTCGGTTGGCCGATGCCGTTGGAGATCAGATCGGTGCGCGTAAACCCGGGCTGCGCGGTGAACGCGGCAAGTCCCCAGCCGCCTGCGTCACTGCGGCGTTGCAGTTCACGCGTAAAGAGCGAATTTGCGAGTTTCGATTGGCAATATGCAGCTTCGGGATTGTAGTGGCGTTCGGCTTGGAGATCGTCGAACGGGATGCGCCCGAAGTTATCTGCGCTGCTCGATACGTTCACCACGCGCGCCTGGCCGCGCGAGAGCATCGGCAGCAGCTGCGCGGTCAACGCGAAGTGTCCGAGGAAATTCGTGCCGAACTGCAGCTCGAAGCCATCGGCCGTCGTTCGCCGCTGCGGCAGCATCATGATGCCGGCGTTGTTGACGAGCAGATCGACGCGCTCGACTTGCGACGCCATGCGTTGCGCGAACGCGCGGACCGACGCGAGCTCGGCGAGGTCGAGATGTTCGAAGCGCACGTCTGCCGCCGGATGCACCCCGCGAATCCGCACAAGCGACGCCTGTCCGCGGTCGGGATTGCGGCCGGCGAGCACGACAGACGCGCCCGCACCCGCGAGCGCGAGCGCTGTCTCGTACCCGAGACCGCCCACGCCGGTGACGACGGCGAGACGACCGGCTTGGGAGGGGATGGTGGCGCCAACGGTCCGGGGTGACATGCGCGGTACTCCTCAAAAGGAAAAAACCTGACTGCATGACCATATACACTTTTATGGTCAGCCCGTCAACAGCGGAGAAACGCGCGCGCATCCTCGCGGCGGCCGAGCAACTCTATCTGCGCTACGGCATCCGCCGCACGTCGATCGACGACGTCGCGCGCGAGGCCGGTATCGCGAAGGGCACGATCTACCTCTATTACGATTCGAAGGAGTCGTTAAATGCGGCTGTCGTGGAAAAGGTCTGCGCCGACATCCTTGCCGACGGACGCCGCGCGCTGGCCGCGCCGGGGACGCTCGCGCAGCGCCTTGTCGCGTTTCTCGACGCGTGGAAGGGCAAGCCATCGCGCCTGATGGCGTCGTCGCCGCACACAGCAGAGATCATCGAATCGACGGCGACGATGCCGGCCGCGATCACCGCCAACTTCTACGCGCAGATGCGCGCGATGCTCTCCGAGACGCTACGCGACGCCGGCATCGTAAACGATGACGCGGTCTCGATGCTCTATGCGGCCGCGGTCGGAACATTGGAGACCGGCGATATCCGCGAAAAATCCTATCGAAAGCGCCTTGCGTCTATGGTGGAAACGCTCACCGCCGGCTTGCGCGTGAAAGACGGTTGACGGAAGACGTTCTCAAGGGCGCGTCCCGATTGCGCGCACCCTCTTTTAAGCACGCAACGCTCGTCTCGCCGGGGATGCCGCCGAACACCACCAGTTGCTGCCCGGGCGCGCCCCGCACGTCGAATGACTGATATGAGAACATCAACGGACCCGCCTCGGGATGGTTGAATCGTTTCGTCTCGTTGGTTTTGGCGCGAACCGTTTGCCGCTTCCACATTTCGCTGAAATCGACGTCCGCAGATAGTTCCTCAACGAGTTGAGCGACTCGCGGGTCGTCCGGACCTAAACCGGCGGCAAATCTTAGGCTGGCAACAGTCGACTCTGCCGCACGTTCCCACTCTGCATAAAACGTGCGTCCGATCGGATCGAGGAACGCCATGCGAGCGCTGTTGTCGGAAATCTTGAAACCGCTGTGAAGCATCTCGCAAAGTTCGTTGCGTGCTAAGACGTCCAGAGTCTGACTGAGCACGAGCGCGGGCGTCATCGCCCAGAACGAGCGCCCGCCCGAGGGCGTCGAGTACCTGCAGCGATGGATGCAGTTCGCGGCCCTGTTCGAGGCGCGTATAGTAATCCACGCTGACCGCGGCGCGAGCGGCGACTTCCTCGCGTCGAAGTCCGGAGACGCGACGGTAGCCTTCAACTTCCATCCCAACGGCAGCCGGCTCGACGGCCGCTCGGCGACGAGAAAGAAACTCGCCCAGTGTCGTTCCCGCCGTCGGTGCTCGCCCCAACATCCTACCTGTCCCTTTACTCCGTGACTACACGCGATGCTCAGCCGAGGTCGCTTTTTCTCCAACAAACGCCGACGAGAAACCGCGGTGCGTGAGGGTGGGTCTTCCCCCGATTGTTATACCGCGGGCGCTCCAGAATTGACGGCGGTCGGATCACTCCCGCGCAGGCCATGCACCGAGTACAGCCGCTCCGCCCGAGTGTAGTACGGCGCGAGATCGTCGTACGAGATCGGCCAGGCGGGCGAGACGCCGGCACGGTGCTGCTTTTCGCGAAAATCGGACTCCCGATAACGAAACAGTGCGGCTCCGTAGACTTTGGTGTTTCCGCCGACGTAATAATGCGCTTGCGGACGGAACGTTGCGCCGGCGCGATCGCGCACTCTTCGTCGACGTGATAGCGCTCGTCGACGAAGACAGCGGCGGGATCCCAATTCTGCTTCTCACGCGGCAGATAATCGCCGCGCTCGAGGACGAGGATGTCGAGACCGGTAGGTGCGAGATCACAGGCGAGCGTCCCACCCCCGCGCCCGACCCGATGATGATGATATCGTGATGCTCACTCGGCACGATTACCGATAATTTCTCGCGCGATGCCGCGCACGGCTTCTAACGTGCAACCGAAAATTGCATGCGTGATACATTCATTGATCTGTTCGGAGGGCGGCAGCCTATTTGTCGGCGGTGTCAAGCCGAGTGCCGGCATCGCCATTTCGTGCGCGCCGATCCAGATTGCGATGCCGTACCCGGCTCCGCGCCCGATACCCACACGTGGCCAAACCTCCACCAGTGCGCCATAGAGTCCGCCTCCGAGCGCGCTGAACGCAAAGTGGATCAGCAGCGTCGCGTTTTGCTTTTGCGCCTCGGTCGGCTCGCTCTCACCGTTCACACGTGCGATTTTGCTCAGCAGAACCGCGGGCTCCGCTTCACGGTCCGGCGGCCGAGGCGGTGCAACGACTTCGCATAGCATTTTCACCGCGCCGCCGGCGAGGCCGCCGGCGACCCCCGAAACAAAGCCGCCGAGCGGGTCGGGCTTGCGTGCATCCGCCACAGCGAACGCTTACCCGTTTTTCAGCGACTCTGGACGATGAAAAGCGCGCCGATCACGAGCGCGGCGAGAATTCCAAGCACGGCGAGCGTCGGCGAGATGACGACGCCGAGCAGAATGCACGTCACGGCGACCGCCGACCAAATCGGCAGCGGTGAACGAATGCTGTACGTGCCGAGCATTTGACCGGCGGCGTCGCGCTGATCGGCATCGCCGTTATCGCCCCAGACATCCGCTTCACGCTCGGCAACGATCATGTAGCCCGCAATCACGGAGAGCGCAAATGCCATAAAGCCGAGCAAGAACGTGCCGGTCACTTCGCGAGCGACAAGCCAGTACGCCGTCGCGATCGCGATCGCGAACGCGCCGGATGAGATGAACAGGCGCAGGCCGACGGTCATCGCTGCGTCTCCACGGCCTCCGGATGGTGCATGTCCCACACGGGCCGCTCGCTGCGAATCGGCGGCAGCGACGTGAAATTGTACTCCGGCGGCGGCGACGTCGTCGCCCATTCCAGCGAATTCGCGCCCCACGGATCGTCGCCGGCCGGCTTGCCGCGCAGCGCCGAGTAGACGACGTTCCACGCAAATACCAGCACGGCCGCCAGCATGATGTATGAACCCGCCGTCGCGATCAGATTGAGTTCCGGCAGCGTCCCGGTGTTCGGATACGTGAAGACACGGCGCGGCATGCCGTCGACGCCCAGGATGTGCATCGGAAAGAACGTCACATTGAAGCCGACGAACATCAACCAGAAGCACCATTTGCCGAGTCGCTCGTCGAGCATATGGCCGAACATTTTCGGCCACCAGAAAAACAACGCGGCAAAGATCGCGAAGAGACTGCCGCCGCCGAGGACATAATGCATGTGTGCGACGATAAAATATGAGTCGTGCGCGTGGTAGTCGATCGGCGGCGACGCGACCATCACGCCGGTGACGCCGCCGAGCAAGAAATTCGCCAAGAATCCCATCGCGAAGAGCATCGGCGTCGGAAAGGTGATCGAGCCGCGCCACATCGTCGCAATCCAGTTGAAGAACTTCACACCGGTCGGGACGGCGATCAAGAACGAAACGAAGCTGAAAAACGGATTGTTCACGGCGCCGGTCGTGAACATGTGGTGCGCCCATACGCCCATCGACAAACCGGCGATCGCGAACGCCGCCAAGACGAGCCCCGTGTAGCCGAAAATCGGCTTGTGCGAGAACACCGGAATGATCTCGCTGATCACGCCGAAGTACGGCAGAATCATCACGTACACTTCAGGATGGCCGAAAAACCAAAACAGGTGCTGGTAGAGAACCGGATTGCCGCCGAGTGCCGGGTCGAACGCATGGCCGCCCAGGCGCCGGTCCACGAAGAGCAGCAGCAGGTCCGCGGCGAGCGTCGGGAACGCCATGAAGATCAAGAGTGACGTCGCGACCATCTCCCACGTGAAGATCGGGATGCGCCACATCGTCATCCCCGGCGCGCGATAGATGAAGACCGTCGTGACGAAGTTGATCGACGTGAGAATCGTCGCGACGGACACGAGGAAGACGCCGACGATCCACAGGTCTTGCCCGAGCCCCGTGCTGATCGCGATCTCCGAGAGCGGCGCATACGCGGTCCAGCCGGCGGCCGCGCCGCCTTCGTTCGTCGCGACGCCGGAGAAGATCACGAGTCCGCCGAGCAAGAACATCCAATACGACGTCGCGTTGAGACGTGGGAACGCCATGTCGGGCGCGCCGATTTGCAAGGGGATGAGGAAGTTCGCCAAGCCGAGTGCAAAGGGCGCTACAAAGAGAAAGATCATCGCGGTGCCGTGCAGCGTGAAGAGCTGCGCGTACGTATGCGCGGAGACAACGTCGTTATTCGGTCGAGCGAGTTGCGTGCGAATCACGATCGCGAGCGCCCCGGCGACCGCGAAGTAACCCAGACTCGTCACGAGGTACAAGATGCCGATACGCTTGTGGTCGGTCGTCGTGATCCAACTGAGCAAATCGTTGCGCGGCGATACCGCCGCAGGGCGCGCGACCGCCGTCACGGCTTCACCGGATCGTTGCGCCAGGCCGCGAACTGCTGCGGGCTGACCACGCGCACGCTGAACGACATTAAAGCGTGGTCGAAGCCGCAGAATTGCGAGCACCGGCCGACGTAGGTCCCGACTTTGTCCGGACGGAGATCGAATGCGTTCTGCAGTCCCGGAATCGCGTCGCGCTTGAACAGAAAGTCGGGCACCCAAAAGCCGTGCGTGACGTCGTCCGACGTCAATTGGATACGCGTCGTTTCGCCGACCGGGAGGACGAGCTGGGGTGGCCCTTCGACCGAACCGCCGATTACGGGCGCGTTCGCGGCGCCGCCGACGACCGGACCGCCGGCATAGTCGAACGTCCAGCCCCAGCGATACGCACGAACGGCGACGACGACGTCGGGCCGTGACACGAGCGAATCGACGTTCGCTTCCGCCCGATAGGTATAGACGAAGAGCGCGGCGACGATCACCAACGGAACGACCGTCCATGCGATCTCGAGCGGATTGTTGTTGCGAAACTGCGGCGGAAGGCGCTCGTCGCGGCGTCTCCAGCGCAGGATCGCGAACAAGATCAGGCCCCAGACGATGAACGCGACAACAATTCCGACCGTCAAAAAGACATGCCAATCCGCGGCAAGAACCGAGGCTTCGCTTGTTGCACCCGCAGGCCACGACAAGGCATGCACGGGTGCCGCGTACCCGGTTTATGTGCCGACCTACCGGGTATGCGCCGTGCATGCGTTCCGTCGCGGTTCGTGCGCATCCGCTCGTCTTCGGCGTCGTTGTTTTTCTCGCGTCGGAGTCCATGTTGTTCGCCGGCCTGTTGGCGGCGTGGTACGATTTGCGTGGCGCCAACTCCGTTTGGCCGCCGCTCGGCACCACGTCCGATGTCGCCGGTGCGACGCTCGGAACCGTGCTGCTCGGGCTCGGCAGCGTGACGATGGGCATCGCACAACATTCGGCGCGAACGAAGCGGCGCGGTGTTGCGCGGGCGATGCTCGTCGTGACGCTCGCGCTTGCACTCGCATTCGTCTCTATCGCGCTGCGCGATTGGCACGAAGTAAATTTTCACGTTGACACCAACGCGTACGGGACGATGTTCTTCGTCCTCACGGGCACGCATCTCGCTCACGTGCTCGCGGGAGCCGTTTTGCTTTTCGCGCTTACCGTGTTCCTCGGACGTCCGGCCTTCGATGCCGATCAGCAAGCAGGGGTCGAGGCGATCGGATATTACTGGCACTTCGTGTTCGTCATCTGGATCGCCGTCTGGGCGACGATCTATCTCGTTCGATGACGCGCGCTGGTTTGCTCGTCGCGATTATCTTTGCGATCGTCGCAACCGTCGCCGCCGGACTGCATGCCGGTCCCGCGATTCTCGGCTGGTGCGCGGCGATCGCGTGCCTCGGTGTGACGCTTGCCGCGGCCGACGCGGCGCGTGCGCTGCATGCACCCGGTGATTTGCGCGAACCGCGACACGAACTCGGACCGACGCCGCGGGCACCGCTTCCCGAGGACGTGATTAGCCGCAGCGGCGCGTTCGGGCGCCTGTGGGTCGTGGCGATCGGCGCGTTCACCGTGCTCGGCATCGCGCCGTTCATCGCGCTTGCGCGCAAGTCGGCGCCACGCGGAACCGCCTGGACATCCGGCGCGCGGCTGGTGACACCCGAAGGCGTTGCGCTACGCGCCGATACGTTGGTCGAGGGAGCCGTCACGACCGTCTTTCCGGCGAACCACATCGGCGCGCCGGAATCGGCAACGTTGTTGCTTCGTCTGCCCGCCGGCGTCCTACGCGCGCAGCCCGGACGCGAGGGGTGGGCGCCCTCGGGCAACGTCGCGTATTCGAAGATTTGCACGCACGCCGGCTGTCCGGTCGCACTTTACCGCCAAACGTCCCATCAGATGTATTGTCCGTGCCATCAGTCGGTGTTCGACGTGCTCGACGCTGCGCGCCCCGTGTCGGGTCCCGCGACGCGCGCGTTACCCCAGCTCGCTCTGGACATCGACGGCGACGGATACCTCGTCGCGCGGGGCGATTACACCGAACCGGTCGGACCCGATCGGTGGGACCGCACGATATGATCCGTCGCACGGTTGCGTTTTTCGACGACAGATTCGGATCGAACAACGCCGTACGCTTTGTCGTGACCAAAATTTTTCCCGATCATTGGTCGTTCTATCTCGGCGAATTTGCGCTCTACGCGTTCGTCCTACTCGTCGCGACCGGCATCTGGCTGACGTTCGTCTATCAAGCGTCGGATGCGGAAGCCTACGCGTCCGTCGCAGCGCTTTCGCGCGCGACGCCGATCGGATATCTGATGCGGCAAGTCCACCACTGGAGCGCGGTAACGTTCGTCGCCGCGATCCTGGTGCACATGGCGCGCATCTTCTTTACGGGCGCCTTTCGCAAGCCCCGCGAGTTGAACTGGGTCGTCGGCGTCTTGATGTTGATCCTCGCGTCGCTCACCGGCTTCACGGGCTATTCGTTACCAAACGACGCGCTCTCCGGAACGGGCGTGCGTATCGCGGATTCCGTATTGCTTGCGGTCCCGTTCATCGGAACCTGGGCTGCGGACGTCTTCACCGGCGGCGGCTATCCCGGTCCGTTTTTGCTGCCACACCTCTACACGATTCACGTCTACTTCTTGCCGGTGATCATCGGCTTGTTGGTCAGCGCGCATCTCGGCATGCTCGTGTATCAGAAGCACACGCAGTTCGTCGAAGAACCGCAAAACGTCGTGGGCCGCCGCCTCTGGCCCGATTACGCCTTACGCGGGCTGGCGGCATTCGGCATGACGGTCGCCGTGATTCTCGCGCTGGCCGCGACGGTCGAGATCAATCCGATCACCGAGTACGGGCCATATAGCGATTGGACGGTGCCGAATCCGGCTGTGCCCGATTGGTACGCGGCGTTTCTCGACGGCGGCCTGCGCCTAGGCCCGTCGACCGAATTCACGATCGCCGGACACCCGATTCCGGCGATCTTTTGGCCCGGCGTGCTCATGCCGATGGTCGTGCTCGGCGTCGTCATCTTTTGGCCCTGGATCGACGCGCTCGTTACGCGCGATCGCGCAAAACACGACGTGCTCGTTCCGCCGACGTTCGCCCCGTGGCGCGTGGGCGTCGGCAGCGCCCTGATCGCCGCGGGAACGTTTCTCACGCTTGCGGCGAGCGATGACGAACAAGCGCTCGCGATCCACGAGCCCATCGCGTCCTTCGTCACGTTTTATCGCATTCTCGTTCCGGTCGGCTCGATCGGCGTCGGCATTCTCGCGACGGTGTTCGCGCGCGAGTTGCGCGCGCGCGCGGCCGCGCACGGAACCGAACCCGAGCGGGTGATCGCATTGCGGCGCAACGACCGGGGCGGAGTCGACGAAGAGCCGGTGACGTCGGCGTGATCGTCGCCGGCATCGTCGTGACGATCGCTCTGTACGTCTGCGGCGTCGCACGCCTGCACGGCACCCGACGCTACGTCGGCACGTGGCCGCTCGTCGCGTTCGCTCTCGCGATGGCGACGCTCGCGGCGGTATTGCTCGGCCCGATGGAAGCGCTCGCGGACGCGTCGCTGTCCTGGCACATGGTGCAACACATGGTGCTGCTCGACCTTACCGCGCCGCTGCTCGTTCTCTCGGCACCGTTACGACTGGTGCTCGCGGCACTTCCGACGCGTGCAGCGACGGGCGTCGCGCGTGCCTTCGCCCGCCCGCCGCTGCGTTGGCTTGCGCATCCGGCGATCGCGTGGCTGCAAATGGCCGCGGTTCTGTACGGCGTGCATTTCTCGCCGCTCTACGAAGCCGCGCTCGAGAACGAAGCGGTGCACGCCGCCGAACATTTGCTCTTCGTTGTATCCGGCGTGATCTTTTGGATGCCGTTGCTTGCGGTCGCGCCCGCACCGCACGCACCGTCACATCCGGTGCGTTTGCTCTCGGTGTTTCTCGCGTTGCCGATGAGCGCATTTCTCGGCTTCGCCTTCTACGTCGCACGGCACGTTCTCTATCCGCACTACGCGCTGCAGCCGAACGCCGTCGCGGATCAGATGAACGCCGGTGCCGTGATGTGGATCGCGGGCGGCACGCCGCTCTTCATCGCGTTGCTCTGGATCGTCGCCGATTGGGGCGCGCGCGAACGTCGCTACGGCGCAGTCTTCGACGGAACGGTGTGATGCTGCCGGTCCTCGTTGCCGCGATCGTCGCGATCACGTCCCCGGGCGGCCACGCCGCCTACGAGCAACAGTGCGCGACGTGTCATGGGAACGACTTGCGCGGCGGATCGAACGGGCCGTCGATTCGCGGCGCCGGCGCGGCGGACGTCGACTTCTGGGTCGGGACCGGACGGATGCCGGCCGCGGTACCGTGGGTGGAAGTCGGTCATCGTGGGCCGCAGATGCCGCCGGCAACGATCGCGGCGATCGTCGCATACGTCGTTTCGGTGCAGCCCGGCGGAGCGCCGATTCCCGTCGTCATGACGAACGGTGACCCCGATCGCGGCCGGACGCTTTTTCGTGAAAACTGCATGCACTGTCACGGCGCAGCCGGCGGCGGGGCCGCGATCGGCGAAGCCCAGTGGGCGCCGGCGCTCAATCTCGCAACGGTCACGCAAGTCGGCGAAGCGATTCGCGTCGGCCCCGGCCAGATGCCGAGGTTCGGCGAGCAGCAACTCGCGCCGAGCGACGTCGACGACATCGCGACGTATCTCGCGCGGCAGCGGGCCGATGCGGCCGTGCACGGGTTACCGGGACGCAGCAGCGGGCCCGTTCCCGAAGGTTTGCTCGGCTGGCTCGCGGCCGGTTTGCTCGCGTTCCTCGCCTATGCGTTCACAGCGGCCGAAAAGGAAACGACGTCATGATCGCGGACACGCCGAAACGAAGGAGTGCGCGTGGTTTATCAACCGATCTCCGTCTCGGTCAACGTCATGCTCGAAGGCTGGTCGGACGGTGCCGCGCCCGGAATCGGGCCGATGGGCAATCCGCTTAAAGCCGGCGCGCTCGATCTGCAAGCGCGTTCGTGGGCGGCCTACGGCCCGAAGGTCGGCGCATGGCGTCTGCTCGACGTGCTCGCGACGGCCGATATACGAGCGGTGTTTTACGTCAGCGGTATCATCGCGGATCGATATCCGGAATTGCTCCTGGCGATCGCCGAGGCCGGTCATGTCGTGGCGGCGCATAGCTGGGCCCAAGAGATCATTCCCGCGTTGCAAACGCCCGACGAAGAAGCGCACGATCTCACCGCCTGCATTGGGGCAATTCAGCGGGCAACGGGTCACCGTCCGCTGGGCTGGCTCAGTCCGCGTTGCACACCGAGTACCGCGACGGCCGCGTTGCTGGCGGCGAACGGATTCGCGTGGCAGGCCGACTATTTCGATGCCGACCAGCCGTACGTTCTGAAAACGAGCGCGGGTCCCATCATCGCCGTGCCGTTTACGATGGAGGTGAACGACATGCCGATCTACGTTCGATACGGCAACGAGCCCGGTGCCTTCAGCCGGATTTTCGAAGACATTGTGCGTGAATGGCCCGCACCCGACGCGCGCCCGTTCTGTCTTGACGTCACCATGCACGCACACGTCTTCGGTCGCCCGTACGGCGCCGCGGAGTTCCGCAAAACGCTAGCAACGGCACAGCGTTATTCCGACCGCGTGCAGCTCACCACGCATGCACGACTCGCACGGATGGGAGCCGACACCGCTGCTGCCGTCACCTCGAACGGAGAAGCACGATGAATCGCCGACGTGTTTGCGTCCTCATAGGAATTTTGGCCGCGTATTGGAGCTTGAACGTCCCGGCCTCGTCGCAGTCGACGCTGCCGGTCGTTCATGTCACGACGGTTCCGATCGACGCCGGCGCGGAAGTGTACTACGCGAAAGACATGGGGTTCTTCACCAAAGCCGGTCTCGACGTCGAGATCAGTGCTGCATCCAACGGCGGCGCCGCCGCCGCTGCGGTTGCCGGGAACGCGGTCGACATCGGGTATGCCGACATGATTTCAATCACGTCGGCGGTCGCGCACAACATTCCGTTCGTCGTCGTCGCACCGGCCGCGCTCCACGAATCGGCCGCGCCGACGACCGCGCTCGTCGTAACGGCCGGCTCGCCGATTCGCAGCGCGAAGGACCTCGACGGAAAGACGATCGCCGGCTCAGGCCTGGGAACGATCTCGGGCTACGCTCCGCGCGCGTGGATCGATCGCAACGGCGGCGATTCGACGCTGGTGAAGTTCGTCGAGCTGCCGTTTCCGTCGATGCAGCCCGCCCTCGATGCCGGGCGCATCGACGCAGCCGCGATCGCCGAGCCGTTCCTCAACGCGGCAGCCAAGACGGAGCGCATCGTCGCGAGCCCGTACGACTCGGTCGCGAAAGAATTCCTCATCAGCGCCTATTTTACGACCTCGGGCTGGGCGAAGGAGCACGCCGACACGCTCAACCGGTTCATCGATGCGATTCACGAAGCGGCGCTTTGGGCCAACGCCAACCATGAGAAGAGCGCGGAGATCTTGTTGCGTTACGCAAAGATCGATCCGGCGCTCGCAGCCGGAATGACGCGCAGCCGCTATGGCGAACGGCCGAGTGCTGCGCTGATGCAGCCGGTGATCAACGTTGCGGCGAAGTACGGAAAGTTTGCGCCGTTCCCAGCCGACGGCTTTATCTACAAACCAGCACGCTAACGGCCCAGCGCGCTAACGGCGTTCGATCGACGTCGTGAACGGAACGTGCGTGCGTCCGCAATGCGAGCCGCCGGTGATATCGAGACGCGCGCCGGTCGTCCACGGCGAACGATCCGAGAGCAAGAACACGACGGCTTCCGCGATCTCGGAAGGTGCGCCGGTGCGCCCGAGCGGGGTCGCCGCGAGCATCGCCGCGTAATAGGGGTGCACGTTCGTCGCGCTCGCATCGACCGGTTCGTCCGTCACGAGTCCGGGCGCGACCGTGTTGACGCGGATGCCGTGCGGACCGAGTTCGATTGCGAGGACGTCGCCCACCATTTCGAGCGCGGCTTTCGAACCGCAATACGCCGCCGCACCGCGCCGCGCACTGCGTGCGGCTCCCGACGAGAGGTTGACGATTGCCCCGGGGACGTCACGCGCGATCCAACGGCGCGCGAACGTTTGGGCGACGAGCATAACGGCGCGCACGTTGACCGCGAAGACGCGATCCCACCCCTCCACGTCCATGTCGATCACCGCAACGTTCGGGTAGACGGCCGCACAGGTGACCAGCAGATCGATCCGTCCGACCGCCGCTTCGGCCTCGTCCGCAAGTCGCACGATCGTTGCGGCGTCTGACAGGTCGCCGTGCAGCGCGACGACGGCCGGACCGATGTTCGCCAGATGCGCGGCTGCCGGTGCGAGAAGGTCGGGGCGCACGTCGCCGATCGCAACGCGCGCGCCTTCACGCAGGAGCGCTGCCGCCACCGCACGACCGATCCGGCCGGCGCCGCCCGTGACGAACGCGGCGCGCCCTGCGAGCAGCACCGCTTTAGTAGAACTCGCGAACGTTGACGCGATTGCGTAACGGTTCGCCACGTGCGAAGCGCGTGAGATTATCGCCGAAGAGCGCAACGATGCGGGCATTCTCCCGCGCCGAGAGGGCCGCGCTGTGCGGCGCCATCACGACATTGGGCAGCGTCCATAGCGGGCTCTCGGCGGGCAGCGGTTCCGCCGCGAACACGTCGAGCACCGCACCCGCGATCGCACGGTGTTCCAACGCGTCGACGAGTGCGCTCTGATCGACCACGCCGCCGCGTCCGACGTTGATCACGACCGCATCGGGCGGCAGTGCGCCGATGACCTCGGCGTTCACGAGGTTCGCCGTCAGATCGGTGATCGGCAGCGTGATGACGATCGCTTCGCAGCGCGGCGCAATCGCGCGCAACGCGGACGTTGCGACCGACTCGTGCACGGCATCGTCCGGCGTTCCGGTGCGCGTCACCCCGATCGTGTGCATGCCGAACCCGCGCGCTCGCGACGCGACGGCGCGGCCGATCTGCCCCAGGCCGATGATCGCGATCGTCGAGCCGTCGAGTTCGCCCATGACGTAATGTTCCCACGCACGATCGGCGCGGATACGCGCCAGGCGCACCGCATCTTTACGCAACGCCAGCAACCCGTAGAGTGCGAACTCCGCCAACATTCCCGCGTGCACGCCGGCGGCCGACGCGAAGGCAACCCGCTCGAGCACCGGTGCAGCGAACGCCGCGCGCCGAATGTGCGCGCCCATGCCGGCAGACGTGCCTTGTACGAACCGGATCGCCGGACCGCGTTCGAGCATGTCGACGAGCCCCGCCGTCGAGTCGCCGGGATACCCGAAGATGACGTCGGCACGCGCGAGCATACCGTTCCACCGTTCCGTCTGCGTCGCCGTGTGCACGCGCGCCGTCCCGGCGTGATCGTTGGGATACCGTGGCGTCGCCAGCAACTCCGGATCGTAGAGTAGTTCGGTCACGACGTCCACGGCGGCCACGCGGGCAGCAAACTCTGCTTCGAGCGGGGAAGCGATCAGGACGTTCAGTGTGCTAGTCGGCATCGACGTTCATCATATCGTCGAACGGCGTGATCAGCGGCGGATCGTAGCCGCTCACGCGCTTGTTCCACGCGTATCCGCCGCGCCATACATACAGGATCACCGTCGGCACGTCGTGGATGAGCAACTGTTGCACGCGTGCGAATCGGTGCCGGCGGGTCGCCTCGTCGTAGCTCGCTTCGACGGTCGCGAGCGTCGCGTCGAATTGCGGACGGCAGTAGCGCGTGGCGTTCTCGCCTTTCGGCGGAATCGACGCGCATCCGTACAAGCCGTTGATGTCGGACACGGCCTCGAGCGTGCGCGGATACACGGCGACCTCGAACTTGCCCGCATAGAGGATGCCGCCGCTCGCCGCCGGCGCCCGAAAGACGTTCGGCGCGAACTTGCGGCTCTGCAACTCGATGCCGACGTCGTGCAGTGACGCGCGAATGGCCTCGATCGTTTGATCCAGCTCGGCGGTTCCGACGGGATACACCGCGTGCAAGACAAGTCGCTCGCCGTTCTTGACGCGAATGCCGTCGGCACCGGCATGCCAGCCGGCGGCATCAAGCAGCGTTTGCGCGGCTGCGACGCTGTGCGGAACGATCGGATCGTGATCGCCGGGCGGATCGAGCGGAATGACCGCGCCGTCATGCACGGTTCCATAACCGTGCAGGACCGTCTCGATCATGCGCGGCCGGTCGACCGCCGCTCGCACGGCTTCGCGAATGCGCCGGTCGGCGACGAGCCGCTGCGTGTAGACGAAATCGAGATTCGTCGTGCGAAACGTCGGCTCCACGAGGACCGTGAGCGATGCCAGCGCTTTGAGACGCTCGGTGTAACTGGGGGGCATCAACGGCCACACGTCCGTCTCACCGGTTTGCATCTGATTGGTCAACGTCTCTTGCGAGGGCAACAGCTTGAAGGTGATACGCTGCAATTTCGGTTTGCCGCGCCAGTAGAACGGGTTTGCTTCGAGTTCGATCGCATCACCGTGGCGCCACTCGAGGACGCGAAAGGGACCGATGCCGACCGGCTTGAGATTGTACGGCGCGGTGTTGATGTTGGGCAGCGACCCGAGAATGTGCTTCGGCAGGATGCACGGTTCGTTGGCGGCCGTTCCAAAAAACAGCGGCAGATAACTGCCGTAGGGTCGCTTGAGATGAAAGACGACCGTGTACGGGTCGGGTTGGCGCATTGACGCGATCTGATCCCAACCCGTGGTCCCTTGCTCTTCGTTGTTGTTCGGATTGAGAATGGTCTTTACCGAGAAGACGACGTCGTCACCGCTGAACGGTTGACCGTCCGACCACTTCACGCCGTGACGCAGATGCCACGTGATCGTTTTTCCATCGGCACTGATTCCGCCGTTCGCCATCGTCGGAACGACGGTCGCGAGTTCGGGCACCGGCTTTGCGCGGCGGTCGTAGCGCACGAGATAGGCCTGCGAGAGCTCCGCGATGTAGCCGGTGACGCCCGACGGATCGAGATGGATGTTCAAACTGTTCGGATCACCTTGTCCGTTGGCGATCCGCAACCAGTGCGCCGCGCCGGCCGCGTTGCCGCTCTGGGCGCTTGAACACCCGGCGAGTGCGAACGCCGCAGCGGCTAAGAGTGCACGGGCGAACGCCATACCGCCTCTTCCTTTTCGATCCACGCGACCGGAGCCGAGCCGAACGAGAGCAGCGTATCGTGAAACGCTTTCGCCGAAAGCGCCGACACACGGCGCATCGCCGCGATGCGTTCGGTTCCTGTCCAGTACATGATCCGGCTGCCGGGAAACATCGCGTTCCGTGTCGTTTCCGGAACGATGCGCGCCGCCGCAAAACCGACCTCGTCGCGATAGAACGCTCGCATTTCCTCGAGTGTCCAGGCACGCGTGTGCAGACGGATATCCGCGATGCAACACGCGATGTTGCGCAGTTTGTCGTACGCCAGTTGGAGCTCCTCGAGCGGGGTGTAGAAGCCGGGAACCTCGGCCAACAGATCGGTACTGTAACACGCCCAGCCCTCGACCATCGTGCCGGCCGCGAGCATCGCGAGGCCCATCGCGCCGTCGGTTCCGGCAATTCGCGCGACGCGCGACGTCGCGACGCGGGCGCGCGCATTCTGCGTGTGATGCCCGATACTGCCGTGGTGCACGGCATGCGTCATCTTGACCGCGGCCGTGTTGTGCGCGCGACGCACGGCCGCCTCGTCGCCGTGCAACGCGCCGACCCAGTACGTGCTTCCGGCGCCCGGATAGCGCGCGGCCGGCGCGCGATAGAAAAGAAAATAGAGCGCGCCGGCGACCGCCTCGGCCCACGCAGGGAGCGGCACGAACGTCAGTGCGTAGGTCGACGCCGGCGTAACGAGCGATGCCGCATCGTGCATCGCGCGCTCGTGCCAACGCGTGTAACCGGCGATGGGATCGTCGCCGGTATCCGGACCGATCTCCGCGAGCGATGCGAGCTGCACACGCCAGTCGCGTTTGGGATCGAGGCGCGCCGCGCGTTCGACCAGCACGTCGAGCGCCGCGTCGTACGCGCGCTGCGCACGTGCCAGCAGCGACGCGGGCGTTTCTTCGAGCCCGTGCACGGCGGTAACGATCGACGCGAGGTGATCGTCGCCGCAGGCCGGATCGGCGTCCGGTGCGTCCTCGATTGCCTCACAAAACCGGTCGAGTGCCGCCAGGAGCGGAGCGACCGGCATGCGCGCGAATCGTTGCGCGTCGGGATGCCGCGTGAATCCCGTCGTCACGAGCGTCGCGATCGCGGCCGCTTCGCCGCGGGCGCGTTCGACCCACGCCGCCGGTAACGGACGGTCGCACAGGTGCCGCGCGCCCGCGTCGAGCAACAGCGGCGCCGCTGCGATACGTGTCTCGAGCGCGCTCGCCGATCGCACGACCGCGTCGGGCAACAGATGCACGATGATACCGAACGCGACTTCACCCGTGTACCAGGCGGGATTGGCGCGGCGCGGACGCCGTTCGAGTTCCGCGAGAGCGAGAACGAACGTCGACCGCAACAACCGCACATCGAGACGCGCGCCCGGACGATCCGGAACGACAACGGCGTCGAGTTCGGCGATCGAGTCGCGCAACATCGTGCGCTCGCGCTGCGGCGCGCCCGAATCGGCGGCGGTGAATCGGTCGTCGAACGCGGTTTCGCCGGCGAACGACGCATCGACCGGATGGAGTTCCCACCACGTCGCGAGCGCACCGTCGATGATGCGATCGAATTCGTTCACGCGGGAACGCCGCTTGCGATCGAAACCCATGCTCGGTTACGGTGCGATTCGACGACGGCGTCGACGATCTGCTGACTCTTCGCGCCGTCGTAGAACGTGCAGTCCGCCGGGGCGTCGTCGACGATCTCGTCGATGAAGAAACGCACGAGGTTCCGGTAGTAGAGTTCGGGCCACGGCGTCGCGAGATCGGTGCCCGGCGGAAACGTTGCTCGATCGGGCGGCTGCGCTTCGAACTCGACCGCGTCGGCCGTCGCGAACGTGAGCGTTTCCGCGACGTCGCGTTCCGAGATGAGCCGCGCGATCGCCGCGCCCTTCGATCCGTACACGCGAATCTCCACGCCCGGATAGTTTCCGACGGCGATGTAAGACGTTTGCAAGACGCCTTGCGCACCCGACGCGAACTCGACGATGGCGACGGTACCATCGTCGATCGGAATGCGTTGCCGCCCCGGCGTGCCGCGCACGACGCGCTCCGGCACGTAATTGTGCATCGACCCCGAGACCGCGGCGAATTCGCCGCCGCACCAACGCATCAAGTCGACGAGGTGCGAGCCGTAACCGACGATCGACGACGGGATGACGCCGTCACGGGGCGCGTCGGCCCGAACTTGTCGCAACGGGAAATCCGGATCGAGGAACTGACTATTTTGCTCGAAGCCGTGGATGTGAAAGATCTCGCCGAGCGTGCCGTCGGCAATCCACGCGCGAAGCCGCCGCATCGCCGGCGAATAGCGGAACGTGAACCCGAGCTTCGTGCGAACGCGGCGCACATCGGCTGCGCGAGCGGCGGCGAACGCCTCGTCCGCCGTTTCCGCCAGGGGCTTTTCACTCAGGACGTGCTTGCCGGCCGCGATCGCGTCGAGGCTCAATCGCAGGTGAGTGCTCGTCGGCGTGCAGACGTCGACCATATCGACGGCCGCGTCGGCGAGCAGCGCATGATGATCGGTATAGACGTTCGCGATGCCGAACTTTGCCGCCATCGCTTGCGCGCGCGACCGGTCGACATCGCAGATCGCGACGAGGTTCGCTCGCTCCGACGCCGCGTAACCGGGGAGGTGCGCTTTTTCGGCCCACGTGTGCGCGCCCAACACGCCGACACCAACGCGTTTGCTCACGGCAGCGCCTTCCCGGACGCGGTGACAAACGCTTCGAGTTCGTCGTAATTCTGATAGCCCAACGGCCGTCGCCGTTCTTCGATCTCGTAGATCATCGAATTGAGTTTGTCGTTCAAGCGCACGTCGGCGCCGGCCGCGCGGCCGAACTCGACGAGCTTACCGTTCGAAGATCGGACTTCCGAGGGCCGGTTTCGGTAGACGATGTCCCACCAGATGCCCGAACCTTGTTTGCGAAAGCGGTGCTCCGACGGTTTCTGATCCTTCTTCAACAGCCAAATCGCATGGTTGATGTTGTCGATCAAGCGCTGCGTGTCAGCGGCGGTCTGCGGCCGGTAATTGGCAGGATCGAAGAAGTCGAATGCTTCGACGGTAATACCGTTTGCGTCAGCGATCTCCAACGCTTCGCGGACGACGGCGCCGGCGACCCGCGCGTAGCGTTCGTTCCCAAGCGTCTCCGCAATCGGCGCGTCGACGAGCGCCGAAAAGACGACTTGCGCGGAATACACCTCCTTCGCCCAAATCTGGCCCCAGATGTTCGCCGACCGTTGAACGTCGGTCAGCGAACCCAACATCGTCGCGAGCGTTGCCAAGCGTTCCGACGACGACCCGTCCATCTCGCCGAGCTGGATCGGGCCCTCGTGCACGAATTCGATGTGTCCCGGATCGACCAGCGCTCCGCCGTAATTCGGAATCGAACCGACGATGCGTTCCATGCCGCCGAGTCCGGCCGCGGTCAAGATTGCGGCCATCTCCGGTTCGTTGAATCCATTTTGATACGAGACGAAAAACGTGTCCGGTCCGACGAGCGGCAAGAGTTGGCGCAGCGCGTCGCCCGTGTGCTGCGACTTGGTCGCGATCAACACCGCTTCCAGCGGTGCGCGCACATCGTCCGGTGTCACCGCGCGTACCGGGACGTGCAGATCGCCGCGCACGCCGTCGATCCGCAGACCGTGCGCGTTGAGCGCGGCGACGTGTTCGGTCCAGCGGTCGACGAGCGTCACGTCGTAGCCGGCGCGCGTCATGTACGCGCCCGCGAGGCCGCCAATGGCGCCCGCGCCGACGATCGTTACGCGCATGCGGCCTCCATCAGTTCGAAGAACGCCGCCTGCGCATCGAGGGCCGAATCGAGCTGCACGCTTTGTTCGCGCGCGAGCGGAACGAGCGGCGGCACCATGCGCGTAAGGGCCGCGTCACGCGTCAGGCGCGCGGCGACGTGATGCACGGCCGGCACGAGCGGAAAGCCGGCGACGATCGTGCGAATCGCGGAGAGCGCCGCTTGATCGTCGTCCCGCGCCGGGCCGGCGGCCGCCCGCCAGACGCGTGCGGCAAGCGGCGCGTTGACGTTGAACGTCGCCGAGATGCACCCGGCATAACCGCGATCGCGCGCGGCGGCAAGGACCGTTTCCGCGCTCGGAAAGACGCCGATTTCGGGACACGTCGCAACAATTGCGTCGGCGAACGCCGCGACGCCGGAACTGTCTTTGAGCCCGCGGACGACTCCCGGAAATGCGTCGACGAGCCGTCGTACCACTGCCGGCGTGAACGACACCCCGCTGAGTTGCGGGTAGTGATAGAGATACAAGCCGAGACGAGCGCTGCCGACGCGTTCGATCAACGTCGCGTAGTACGCGAAGAGCCCGTCTTCGGTGATACCGGTAAAATAGAACGGCGGCACGACGAGTGCGCCGGCGAATCCGAGTTCGACTGCGGCCGTCGTCAACTGCACGGCATCCGCGAGCGCAGCCGCTCCGGTTCCGACCATGAATGCGCCCAACGGCAAATCACTCGCGGCGACCGCGCGCATCACGGCAAGCCGGTCGTCAACGGCGAGCGACGTCGCCTCGCCGGTACTTCCAAGCAGATTGATCGCATCGACGCCGCTTGCAAAGAGATGCCGGCAGTATGCGACGACGCGTTCGACATCGGGCACAAACGCCGCCGTGACAGGCGTCAACGCGGCGGCGCAAACGCCCCGCAGCTTCGGAGGGTCGATCATTTTCTTGCGATTCAATCCTTGACAGACGCTTGGGTCGTGCAGTACCGTGCGAGGACGAGATTGTTAACTGTCAACTGTTAACAATCCTAGAGGGCCCGGCGTCATGAAAGAATTCGATGATCTGGACCAACCAAACCGCCGAAGTCTTTCAGACGACGTGGTCGATCGTTTGCGCAACGCGATCATTCACGGTTCGTTCGAACCCGGCCGTCGCTTGAGCGAAGCCGCCCTTGCGGAAAGCTTCGGCGTCAGTCGCGGACCCATTCGTGAAGCACTGGTAACGCTCGAACACGAGGGATTGCTCAAACTCGAACGCCACCGCGGCGCATCGGTACGTGCACTCTCGCAAACGGACATCGACGAAATCTACCAACTGCGTCTCTCGCTCGAACGGCTCGCCATCGATCGCGCTGCGCGATACGCGACGAGCGAACATCTCGAAGAGATGGCCGAGCTCGTCACCAAACTCGCACAAGCAACGGACGAAGGTGACATTTTCCGATCGCTGACCGTCGACGTCAGCTTCCACGACGTCATCTACCGCGCGGCCAACCACCGCCGGCTCTATGGGTCGTGGGCCGTACTCCGGCCGCAGATCGAGACGTTTTTGAACTCTCGGCCGGCCAGTTCACGCGAATATCTTTCAAAAGCGGTGCGCGAGCACACGGACCTGCTCGCGCTCATCCGGGCAAAAGATCATGCGGCAGCGGTGCGCATGATCGAGCAACACATCAACAGCGCGTACGAACGTCTTTCCGGCCCGACATAAGGGGCTCGACCGGCGCACCAACCACCGACGAGGAGCAACACGTGAAGTACCTGGCCCGGCTCGCTATCTGCGCGGCCGTCTTCTCTTACATTTTCACGCAGAACACAACGCCGGTCTTTGCAGGCTCGACCGGCGTCATGAGCGGGACATTGATCGACATCGCAACCGCGAAACCGCTCGCCGGTGCGCGCGTGACGGTGGTGAGCCCCTCGCAGACGACGTCGACGACGACCGATTCGTCCGGCGGTTTTTCGTTCTTGTCGCTCAATCCCGATACGTACACGCTGACGGCCGAGCTTGCCGGTTACGATCCGGTGACGAACACGGGAATCACGATTCAAGCCGACCAGACGCAGCGGCTCGCGTTACGCACGTCGCCGCGAACGCAGACGATCGGCACGGTGCGCTCGCGCACGTCGAGTTCGCTCGTGCGACCCGGTACGACGACCGATACGTACTCGGTCGACGCCGTTACGCAAGAGAAGATCACGGGTCTCGGCGGCGGCGGTTCGCTCAATCAGGCATACTCCGCGCTCGCGGTGACGCCGGGCGTCTACGTTCCTCCGGCGCAAAGCGGATGGTCGCAGAACGCGGGCGTCGTCATTCGCGGCGGTACGCACAGCCAAATCGGCTACGAGTTCGACGGTGTACCGATCAACGTCGGCGTCAACGCATTTCCCGGCAGCAATCTCTCGACACTCGGACAGCAGGAGGTTCAAGTCTACAGCGGCTCCGCACCGCTGAACTCCGAGGCGCAGGGTCTCTCGGGCTTCGTCAATCAGGTTATCAAAACGGGAACGTATCCGGGTTTTGCGACGCTCGATCTCGGCATCGGAACGCCGTCGTCGTATCAGAAGTATCAGTTCGAAGCCGGCGGCGCCACCGCGAATCGCCGCTTTACCTGGTATGTCGGCGCGCTCGTTGCAAACCAGACGTTTCGCGTGATCGACCAATTCAACGGCGCCAGCGAGACGTTTCCGTACGGACACGCCTACGGCACATTGCCGTGCCCGGGCGGCGCGACGTCGCTCAACTTCGCGTCGTGCTATCAAGCGTTCACGCCCGGCGGACTCGGCACCGGACCCGGCGGCTTCGTCTACGCACCGTCCGATTATCTCTCGCCCGCATATCAGCAAGATCGCGAAAACGTAATCAATTTGCACTACGCCATCCCGCACAAGGACGGCAGCGGCGACGACGTGCAAGTGCTCTATCAAACCGGCGGCATCAAGTCCGACAGTTATTCTTCCGCCGACGATCTCGGCGTCGCTCCCTACAACTATCCGGTCGGGCACATCTACACGGGCCCCGTCGGAGCGTTGCTGCCGTCGAACTATGCATCGCTCGTGCAAAACTACTATTTTCCGCCGAACGCGAGCAGCGGACAGATTCCGGCCGATCTGCGCGACGAGCAACAGAACAATCAGTCGATCTTCAAACTGCAATACCAGCACGCCATGGGCGCCAACGCCTACCTCCGCGTCTACGGTTATTCGCTCTTTGCGAACTTCTACTACAACGCGCCCAACGGGACATCGTCGCCCGCGAGCGGGACCTTCGGCAATCCGCCCGACTACAAGTTGTGGACACACACGAGCGGATACTCGGCGGAGTTCGCCGACCAGCTCTCGAGCAAACACCTTCTCTTGGCGCAGGCCTCGTTCACGCGCGCACCGTCGGTTCGCGATAACAACACAACCTGGACGACCGGCCTCGGCAGCAACTTCGCCGTTGCGGTCGATTCCACAAATCCCAACGCGGGGCTCTGTTACGGCGTCACCGGCGGCGTTGCGACGCCCGCCTCGTGCCAGTCAGGCGATCGCCAAGCCTCGTTCATCTCGTATGGAAGCGCGACGGGAGCGAACGGCGCCGCGCCGCCGGCACCGCTCGCCGGCGTCACGTGCGGTAGTGGTCCATGCGCGTACTATGCCATCGATAACGGGACGTCGGGTGCGAACAACACCGTCTTGCAAAACACGTATGCCGGATCGATCAGCGATCAGTGGCATCCCAACGACCGCCTCACCATCGACTACGGCGTCCGCTTTCACCAATATCAGATTCGAGGCGCCGACACCACGGGCGGCGCGCGCGACTTCTGGTTCAACGCGTACAATCAGGACTATTGCGTCAACGCGAATCCCGGCAGTACGCCCGTCTCGAAGAAAAGCATCGGCATCGCCGTGACGGCCGCGTGCGGGACAGCCAGTACCGGCGCGGTGACGTATGCGACCGTCAACACGGTGAACTCGCCGGCCGACTATACGTTTAACGAAATCGAACCCCGGGTCGGTGCGACGTTCTCTCTCGACACTGCTGACGTGCTCCGGCTCAGCGCCGGAAAGTACACGCAGCCCCCGCCGACGTCGTTCCAGCAATACGACACCCACCAGCAGAATTTGCCGGCCTATCTCGCCACGCGATTCTACCGCTACGGATACACGGGCTCGGGTCACGACATTCCGCCGCAAGAGTCGTACAACTTCGACTTTTCGTTCGAGCACGCGTTCAGCGGGACGGACATGTCGATGAAAGTCACGCCGTTCTACCGCACGACGAAAAACGAGCTCACCGAATTCTTCATCGACCCCATCAACCAGCTGACGTCGGGACTTCCGGTCGGCGCACTTCAGGCCAGCGGCGTCGAGTTTCTGTTCCGCAAAGGCTCTTTCGATCGCGACGGCTTCTCGACGCTATTCTCGTTCGCGTATACCAATGCTCGGATCAAATACAATACGCTGCCGGGCGGCGGTTCGATCATCTCGCCGATCAACAACGACATCAAGACATACAACGCCTACACATCATTCTGCTCGACGCATGCGACGGACGCTCGCTGCGGCACGACCAACGCATCGAACGCTTCCGGTAAAGCGGCCGCGTGCTTCACCTCGGCCGGTGTCCCGGATGCCGGGTGCGGTGCGGGCAGCATCGCCAATCCGTACTGGAACGCGCCGGTTCAGAACCTGCTCGACCCGGGCGCGCCGTATTGGCCGACCGATCCCGTCGTTGCGACCACCGGCCTCGGCGTCAACAGCTACACGGTTCCGTACGTCGCGACATGGGTCTTGAATTACCGCTTCAAACACTTCGCGATCACCCCGTCGTTGCAATTCCAAGCCGGTCAACGCTACGGTGCACCCGAGGCCAACGCCGGAATCGATCCGGGTGCCGGTTGCGCGCCGCTCGCCGGCGGTACAACGGCGAACGACCCGCGCTACACCTACGGGGCAGCCGGCGGGGCGCCGTACGACGCGCTCACGTGCGCTGCGGCGCTCAGCGCGATCCCAAACGTCTTCACCGGGAAGTTCGACAGCATCGGCGCGTTCGTGTCGCCGTCGCAGTTGCTCTTGGGTGCGACGCTCTCGTACGACTTCACGAGCCGCATCGGCATCTCGCTCGTCGCGGCAAACATCATGAACCAGTGCTTCGGTGGTTCGCAGCAAGCTTGGACCAACGGCGGTCCGCACGTTTGTTCGTACGAGAGCGGCGAAATCTCGCGCGGCTATGCGCCGACGGGCAACGTCTACAATCCCGGTGCGACGTTCGAACCGTTCGCTCGCGATCCGTACTTCCCGTACTTCGGGGGATATACAATGGGCGTCGTCAACCCGAACGCACCGTTCTCGCTCTACATCAACGCCCATTTCAAACTCTAAGGAACGACAAACGACCATGACAACGACCGTCGATCACACGCGCGACTTCGAACTCGGCCGCCGGCTGACCGAAATCACGATGGGCATCGACGCGTTCGAACGCGCCGAAAGCCGGGGTGCCGGCGCGCTCGAAGGGGAGGGACTCGTCCCGATTTTTCTGGGCGCCGGCATGGTCGAGGCAACGACGTACGAATCGTGGGAAGCGATCTTCGCCGACATCGCGTCGTTTGCCGGCGACGTCGCGGGATCCGAGGACGGACCGCGTAAAATGTTCCGTGCCGCGATGGCGCGATCGTTACGCGCGGCTGCGCGCTTCTTCGCCGGTGCGGAACTGACGTTCCGCGAACAACTCACCGACCTCGTCGGCGTCCCGGCCGAGCCGGTTTCGGATGAGACGATCGCCATGATTCACGACACGCTCGATCGGCTGATGACGAAACTCGGATATACGACGGGGCCGCTGGCCGCGCGCGTCAACGCGTGGCAAACCGGCCGCTATCTCGACCCGGGTGACATCCCCGCGCTCTTCGACGAACTGATGACGATCGCCAAAGAACGAACCGACGCGACGGTCTGGCCGACCGGAGACTACACGATGCGGCTCAATGCCGTGCGCGGCGTCCCGTACGCGGGACGCTGCTCGTTCGTCGATGGGAACATGGACATCAATCTCGACGTGCTAGTGACACGCGCGGGCCTCAAGCATCTCGTCTGCCACGAAGTCTTTCCCGGTCATTCGACGCAGTTGTTATCCACGAAGGCGATTGCCGAGCGCGGCGACGGGCCGCTCGACGCACTCTTGTGCACGGCGAATATGGTCACGGGCGCAATGCAAGAGGGCATCGGCGACCAGGGCATCGACTTGATCGATTGGGTCGAAGACGAACACGACGCCGCGCAAATCGAAGTTCGGCGCTTGCAAACGGCAACCGGTACCAACGCCGCGTGGCATCTGCACGAGAGCGGTTGGACGCGCGAGAAATCGGTCGCGTACCTACAAGATGTCGGGTTCGGCCAACTCTCGTGGGCCACGGTGCGGACCGGAATGGCGCAACATCCGTTTCGCGGGGCGTTTCTCGCGTCGTACTGGTTCGGAAACGAGACGGTCAAAGGGCTCAGAGAAGCACACTCTTCCGAGCACCGGCCGGCGTTGATCGAACAGCTCTACCGCGGCGTCCATTCCCTCGACAGCTTGCGCGCCGCGCTGTAGCATCGCGTGACGGCCGATACCACGATCCGCTGGGGCATCCTCGGCGCGGCGAACATTGCCCGCAAGCGCTTCATTCCGGGCGTTTCGCGCACGTCGAACGGCGTCGTGGCGGCGATCGCGAGCCGCGACGGCGCGAAGGCCCGCGAAGCCGCGGCGGCGCTCGGAATTCCGCGTGCGTACGATTCCTACGACGCGTTGATCGCCGACCCCGACATCGATGCGATTTACAATCCGTTGCCGAATTCATTGCACGCCGAATGGACCCTCAAGGCCGTCGCAGTCGGGAAACCGGTGCTGTGTGAAAAGCCGCTCGCGATCGGCAGCGCACAAGCGATGGTGATGATCGACGCCGCCCGCAGCGCGGGCGTCTTGCTGATGGAAGCGTTCATGTATCGATTTCATCCGCAGCACGCGCGCGTGCGCGCGCTCATCGACGATGGTGCGATCGGCGACGTGCGCGCCGTTCGCGCGAACTTCACGTTTTTGCTCGAGCCGTTCAACCCGCAGAACGTGCGGCTGCAGCGCGACCTGGCCGGCGGCGCGCTCATGGACGTCGGTTGTTATTGCGTGAACGCGGCACGCATGCTCTTCGGTGAGGAGCCCACGTGGGCGTCCGCGCAGGCCGACATGCGCGACCAATTCGGCGTCGAGGTCGCGCTCGCGGGAATGCTCGGATTTTCCGATCGTCGCATGGCGACGTTCGATTGTGGTTTTCGCGCCAGCGGCCAAGGCGCATACGCCGTCGTCGGAACGACGGGTCAGATCGACGTTCCGAACGCGTTCGTTCCCGCGCAGGCCGACACGATCGTGCGCGTAACGAGCGGCGGCGCCACGCACGACGAGACGATCGGCGCCGTCGATCAATATGCGCTCGAAGCCGAGGCGTTTGCCGCTGCGCTCTTGCACGGGACGCCGCTCGCGCTTCCCGCCGACGATGCGCTTGGGACGCTGCGAGCCGTTGAAGCGCTGCATCAATCCGCCGCCGCAGGCGGCATCCGTGTGGAGGTATCTCAGTCGTGAGCTCGATCGTCGATCACATCGCGTGGAGCACGTACCCGGTTCCGTCGACCGTGGCGAACGGCAACATGCTCGTTCGCGTGGGCCGCGTCGGTACGGGGACGCCGACGGCGCTGCTCGTCGCGAGTCAGCACGGCGACGAGGGACCATGGGGGACGCGTGCGATCCGCAAACTACTGGAAGCGACGCCGATCGAAGAGTTGCACGGCTCGCTGCGAATCGTCCCGATCGCCAACCCGATGGCGTTCGAAGAGAACATGCGCGAGTCGCACATCGACCGCAACGATCTCAACATGGAGTTTCCCGGCGATCCGGCCGGCCAGCACACACAGCGCCTCGCCGACGTCTTGCGTGTGAACGCCGTCGACGGTGTGGATGTCGTACTGGACGTGCACGGTGGAGGCAGCTGGTGCATGAACTGTTTCGTCTATCGTTTCCCCGGAAGCCACGATCTCGCCGATTGGATCGGCGGCCCGTTCGTGCGCGAAGGTCCGTCGCGCGGGACGACGAGTCTGACCGGTTCGGCGATGGCGCAGGGCGCGAAAGCGGTCTGGATCGAGATGGGCGGTGCCGGCGCCCACGAAGAGCGCTGGGCCCAGCGGATCGCCGACGGGCTCCGTCGCGCGCTCGGCAAAACCGGCGTCATGACGGCGGCGAATTTGCCGGATACCGCGCCGTCGGTGCTCACCGGCGCCTCGACATCCTTTCGCGCGTCGATGCCGGGCCTCTATCTTCCGATTCTGCGCGAAGACGGCGTCGCAACCGTCGTGCCGAGCGGGACCGAGATCGGACGGCTGCTCGATGCGGTCATGAACGACGTCATCGAGACGTACGTGGCACCGTATCCGAAGACCGCGATGTTGCTCCTGCGTCCGCGGCTCGGGGTCGTCGAAGGCGGCGAAATGCTGGGTGTCGTCGCGAACGTCGACTAATCAGTGGCGATGAAGATTGCGATCACCGGCGCGGCCGGCGTCATCGGTGCACGTCTCGCAGCAAATTTGACCACCGATCATGACGTCGTGCGCGTCGACATCGTCGGTGACGGATTGATCGCCGACGTGCGCGATCTCGAGGCGTTGACGACCGCATTCGCGGGTTGTGATACCGTCGTCCATCTCGCCGGCTTTCCGCACGTCGACACGGCCTGGGACGACATCTACAACGTCAACATTCTCGGCACGCGCAACGCGTTCGAAGCGGCACGTGCCGCGGGCGTCAAACGCGTGATCTTCGCGAGTTCGAACCATGCCGTCGGAATGATCGAAGAACATCGCTTGCCCGGCATCTACCAACCGGCGGCCGGCGTGATCGTCGGTGTCGATGCAGAGATTCAACCGGACAGTCTGTATGGCGTGAGCAAAGTCTTCGGTGAAGCGATCGGACGCTATTACAGCGACAAGTTCGGATTGTACGTTGCGTGCGTTCGCATCGGATCGATCACCGCCGTCGATGATCCGAACGATCCGAGCGTTGCTCGCTCCTCGTTCTGGCTGCCGATCGACGTCCCGCAAAAGTTCGCGCGCTATGCCGCAACCTGGATGTCGCAGGCGGACTTCGCCCGGCTGGTGCGTTGCATCTGCGCGCACGACGTTCCGTTTGCCGTCGTCTACGGTGTGAGCGACAACCCCACGCGTTTCTGGGACCTTGAACCCGGACGCGCGATCTACGGCTTCTGGCCGGCGGATTCGTCGGCACGCATGACGCGTTCGTAGATCGCATTCGAGGACGGCGAGCACATTCTCGTATGTCCACGGGGTCGACGGCCGCGTGGAGAGAAGCAAAAACGATGGCGCTGCGCATCGGATTGATCGGCACGGGCGAAATGGGAAGCAGTGTCGGTGCGCGCCTGCGATCGAACGGCGTCGATGTCGTCACGTCGCTCGCCGGACGCTCGCGCGCCAGCGCCGAGCGCATCATGTCAGCGGGTATCACCGTCGTCGACCGTGACGACGACGTGGTGGACGGCAGCACGTTCGTGTTGTCCATCGTCCCGCCGGGTGTCGCCGTCGACGTCGCCGAGCGATACGCGCCGGTTCTCGCGCGGATGAACGGCCGTACGACATATGTCGATTGCAACGCGATCGCGCCCACGACGATGCGAACCGTGGCAAGCATCGTTTCGGGCGCGCCGTGCATCGACGTCGGGATTATCGGCGGGGCACCGCGCGACGGCTATTCGCCGCGCCTCTACGCATCGGGTCCAGATGCGCCGTGGCTCCTCGCGCTTGACGACGCCGGGATTCGCGTTCGCGTTCTCGACGGCGAAATCGGTATCGCGTCCGCGTTCAAGATGTGCTACGGGGGCATCACCAAAGGCTTCACGGCGGTCGGGCACGCGATGCGCACGGCGGCCGCGGCGCACGGCCTCGCGCGCGAACTCGATGAGGAGTTAGCCGAGAGCCAACCCGGGCTCAAAGCGTTTCTCGACCGGCAACTGCCGCTGATGCCGCCGAAGGCGTATCGCTGGGTCGCCGAAATGCACGAAATCGGCCGCTCGACCGGCGACGCGCACGCGGAACAGATCTACGCTGCGATCGCGGACCTCTACGCCGAAATCGCGCGTGAACGCGGCGACGTCGTCCGTTCCGAAGCGTTGCAATAGGCGCATGTTGCGCGCGCTCGTCTCTCGGCTCGGCGGGGCGCGCCGTGCAAGGGTCCCGCTGCTGGGAGAACCGCGGCGGCTCGTGAGCGGCACGACGATTCTTGCGGTCGGCGAGACGACGCGACGCGATATCGAAATTCGACTCGGACCCGGCGTCGCGTATCCGGCTCCGGGCTGGCACACGTGGACCGTCACCGGTCCGAAGGACGAGACGTGGCTGCTCTCCGCGTTCTTTCGCGATCGCTCGCTTATCGCGGTGGAGTTCTATATCGGGAAGACCGGCAACGTTCCGCGCTATGCGCCGCGAGCGCGCGGCGTCTTTCGCGTGCAACCCGACGAACTCGAATTGGGCCAACGGACACGTTCGTTGCCGTCGGCGTACGTGTCGACCAATGGCCGCGCTGGAAGCGTGGGATCGATCGTGTACCAAGACGCATTCGAAGCGCGCTGGGCATCGGGAGTGGCGCTCGTCTCGGGCAACGATGGCCGCGTCGAGCGCATCGCGCTCTACATCGGCGCTTGAGAGCGAGTGTCTGAACGGAGCGGGCGCGCCGGCCCAAGAACGTCCGCGGCATGCTCAAAGGATTTCTCGCCTTTATCTCACGCGGAAACGTGATCGATCTCGCTGTGGCGGTCGTCATCGGCGCAGCCTTCACCAGCGTCGTTACCTCGGCCGTCAAGGATCTGATCACGCCGTTGATCGCCGCGATCTTCGGAAAACCCAATTTCGGAACGCTGCACTTCACGATTCGCCACAGCGTTTTCGCCTATGGCGACTTCCTCAACGCGCTGGTCTCGTTCGTGATCGTCTCGGCGGTAATCTACTATCTCGTCGTCCTGCCGACCCAGCGCATCATGTCGATCGCCCGCATTGCGCCGACGGTCATGGCGTGTCCGGAATGCACGAGCGAGATTTCCTCGGCGGCGAAGCGCTGCAAATTCTGCACGGCGGTGATCACGCCCGCGTAGCATTCCGGACCGCGGGGCGTCCAAAAAAAGGTTGCTCGACGAGGAAACCCGTAGCTTTTCCGAACCGCCGGCCGGATATGCTTCCGGACGGCCACGAACTGAATAACGCTTACCTTCTGTGGAGTGCACTCATGCCGACCGAACCGTCGGTTCACTCGCAGTCGACTTCACGGCCCACCGGCCGTGAGAGCGACGTAGCTTCTCCCGCTAAGGGATTCGCTACTCGAGCGATCCGAATCGGACAAGATCCGGATAGCGCGACCGGGTCAACCATCGTTCCGATTTATCAAACCGCGACGTTTACGCAGCAAGCCGTGGGCGTGCACAAGGGCTTCGACTACTCGCGCTCGGGCAATCCGACGCGGCTCGCCCTCGAACGACAACTCGCCGACCTCGAAGGTGCGCCGCACGGCGTCTCGTTCGGGTCCGGCATGGCCGCCGCCAACGCGGTTTGCTCGCTGCTCTCGCAAGGCGATCATATCCTTGCGACGCGCGAGATCTATGGGGGCGTCCACCGGCTGCTGACGATGGTCCTCCCTCGCTACGGCATCACCACGACATTCGTCGACATGACGGACATCGATGCCGTACGCGCCGCGGTCACCCCGGCCACCAAACTCTTCTGGGTTGAAACGCCGACCAACCCGCTGCTGACGCTGATCGACATCAAAGCGATCGCGTCGGTGAGAAAACCCGGCCAAATCGTCGCCGTCGACAACACGTTCTGCTCTCCGTTCCTCCAGCGGCCGATCGAACTCGGCGCCGACATCGTGTGGCATTCGACGACGAAGTACATCAACGGTCATAGCGACGTCGTCGGCGGCATCGTGATCACCAACAACGCCGATTTGCATCAGCGCATCGCGTTTCACCAGAACGCGATCGGCGCGATTCCGGGCCCGCAAGACGCCTACCTCACGCTACGTGGCGCAAAGACGCTCGCGCTGCGTATGCGCGAACACGTCAAGAATGCCGAAGCGCTCGCAGCGTGGCTCGACACCCGCGACGACGTTGCCCAGGTGTACTATCCCGGGCTAGCAAGCCATCCGCAGTACGAATTGGGGAAACGGCAGATGGACGCGCCGGGCGGCGTCCTCTCGTTCCGCGTTCGCGGCGGTGCCGACCGGGCGTTGGCAGTTGCGCGTTCGACGAAACTCTTCAACCTAGCGGCGTCGCTCGGCGGCGTCGAATCGTTGATCTGCGTGCCGACGTCGATGACGCACTCGTCGATTCCGGTCGAGGAGAAAGTCGCGCTCGGCGTGACGGACGATCTGCTCCGCGTCTCGGTCGGCATCGAAGACCTCGGCGACCTGATCGCCGACCTCGATACTGCGCTCACGCGCAGTGCGGTGTTCTCGGTCGCCTAATTCTGGTCGGGGTTATCCAGCGGGTTTGCATCGGTGTCGTGCATGCCCGCCGGAACCCCGGTTTTCGGATCGATCGACGGATCGTCGTCGCGGCGCGAGAGCGGTACGATCGGCGCCCCCTCGCGATTCTGCGCGGCCCGCTCGTCGGTCGCGGTCGGTTCGTCTGCATTAGCCATATCTGCGTTGTACCCGGCGATCAACCGGTGACGCGCAACCCGGCGGCGATGCCGTTGATCGAGAGACGAATGGCATTTGCTACGTTGACGTCCGGCTCGTTCGTGCTGCGGTAGACCCGGAGCAGCCGAATCTGCAAGAGCGACATCGGATCGACGTACGGATTGCGCAACGCGATGCTGCGCGCGAGTGTTCCGTCCGTCTCGAGCAATCGTTCGTGCTGCACGATGTCGAGAAGCGAGCGCGTCGCCGCTTCGTATTCCGCTCGTATTCGTGAAACATACGTTGCACGCATCGCCCCCTCGGACACGAGTTCGCGTGCGTAGCGCTCGAAGATCGAGAGATCGGCGAGCGCGAGCGCTCGTTCGATGTTCCGCAACATCGTCCCGAAGAACGGGAACGCGCGCGCCATGTCGATCAATAACGCGATATTGTCATGTTCAGCTCGTACCGCGGAGCCGAAGCCGTACCAGCCGGGAAGCATGCTGCGTGTTTGCGCCCAGCCGAACGACCACGGGATTGCGCGTAGATCGTCGATCGATCGCCGTTGCGCGCCGCGGCGGCCGGGGCGCGAGCTGATCTGCATTTCACCGATTTCATCGACCGGCGTGCAGAGCGCGAAGAACGCGAGAAAGTCGGGGTCGTCGATCAGCTTGCTGTAGGCGGCCTGCGCGTGGTGCGCAAGACGATCGAGGATCGTCTCCCACGCCGGCGGGATCGGCGTCGCGGGTGCGAAGCTGCGTGCAACGGCGGTCACCGCGATTTCGAGGTTCCGTCGCGCGAGGGACGGCAGCCCGTAGCGTGCGCTGATGACTTCGCCCTGCTCGGTGACTTTGAAGCGTCCGTTGCGTGCCTGCGGCGGCTGTGCGGCGATTGCCTCGTACGCATCCGCCGCACCGCGGCCGACCGAACCGCCGCGGCCGTGAAAGTAGCGCAGCGTCACGCCGGAACGTTCCGCGACGCCGCTGATCGCGACTTGCGCGCGGTAGATTCCCCACGCGCTCGCAACGATACCCGCGACCTTCGCGCTGTCCGAATAGCCGAGCATGATCTCCCAGACATTGCCGCACGCGGCGACCAGCGCGCGAAAGCCCGCGCTTTGAAGCAGTGCCCCGGCGATGGCCGAACCGTTCGCGAGCGACGTCACACTTTCCAATAACGGGACCACCTGTAGCGGTCCGGCAATGAAGACGCCGCACCCACGCGCGAGCACGGCGAGCGCGAGCAATTCGAACGCGCCCTCGGTGCCCGCCAGAATGAGCGATGCGACACTCGCCGCTCCGCGGCGCGAACGCAGCGTCGCAATCGCGTCCAGCGATGCGATCGTGTCGGCCGTCGACGGCGAGAAGGTGTGCGCGCGCGGAATCAACGGACGCGACGCGACGAGCTCGCGCTCCAACCACGTCGTGCGCTCATCCTCCGGGCGGCGGGAGAGCGGCGGCGCACTCGGCTCGATAACGCCGACGATTTCGTCCAGCGCGCCCGTCACGCGGTCGCGATGCTGTCGCCACTCGAGCGCGTACACGCAAAAGCCGAACATCTGCACCGCGCGTTGTAAGCGACGCAGCGGCCGCCCGACATCGGGACCGCTCGATGCGACGATGCTTGTTGCGAGCGTGTCGAGATCGGCGAGGAACGCGGCCGCGCCGGCGTAGCCGCCGGGCGCATCACTCGCCGCCAGCGTCAAGCGACGATGCACGAACGCGAGTTTCCGGCGGTACGGCTCGGCTTCCTGACGGGGCCCCAGCGTGTACCGGACGTCGCGCAGCTCTGCTTGATCGCGCTCGACCGATGCGAGAAGCTCGGGCGTGGCGTTGCCCCGCGTGCCGTCTTGCGAGAAGCGGACCTGCAGTTCTTCGACCATCTGCACGTAGCGCTGCAACGCGAAGGTACGGCCGCGTTCGTGTGCGTCGAGGACCGCGTCGGGTGCGACGTTCGCGTTGCCGTCGCGATCTGAGCCAATCCAACTGCCGAATGTCAGAAAGGTCGGCACGCCCGGGCCGAATCGCGCTTCGAGGCGTTCGAAGAGCAGCGTGGCCTCATCGAAGATCGATTCGCGAAAGCGCGCCAGCACGTTGCGCACTTCGTCGGCGACGGTCGGTGCGGTACGATAGAGTTCGTTGCTCTGCCACAACAATACGATTTGTGCGCGCACTTCCGCGTCGAGGGCACGCGACTCTTCCGGCGTGAGCCGGCGTTGGTCGTCGTCACGCAAGAGCGTAGCGATCGTGAGCAGCTTCTCGATCGTCGTCCGGCGGAGCACTTCAGTCGGATGCGCGGTGAAGACGAGGCGGATTTCCAGCCGTTCGAACACGTCGGCGGCGTCATCGGGCAAGGTTTCGAGGGAACCACGCAGCGGCGCATCGCCGGCGAAAAGATGTTCGCGGCGGCGTCGCTCGCGATGCAGTTCTTCCGCCAGATTGACCATCTGGAAGTACAATCCGAACGCCCGAATCACGTCGACGGCGTCGGTGACATCGAGCTCGTCGAGAACGCGGTCGAGCTCCGCCTCATCGGCGTCATGCGGATCTGCTCGACGCGCACGGCTCAGCGCACGCAGCTGCTCGACGAGCTCGAACGTCCGCGGCCGCGCGTGTTCGCGCAGCACGTCACCGACGAGCCGGCCCAACTGCGTGACGCGCGCACGCAGCGGCGCCGTCGTATCGGTGTCGATCTCAGCCGCGCTCGCGCAAATCCGCTTCGGTGTCAATGTCGGCGAACGCACGCGCGTCCGGCACGTCGATGATACGGCGCCGTAACGTCGGGTCGTCACGCAGCAGATGAAGCGCATCGCCCTCCGGCAACGCGGGGATGCGTGTGCGCGCGAGCGGCGCGAAGAGGACCGGATGACCGAAACGGTCGCCGGCGCGCGGAACAACGACGTCGACCTCCGCATCGTATGCGTCGATGACGCGCGCGACGGCAGCGGCATCGCAATCCGGCAAATCTCCGAGCAGTACGGCGATCGGCTCGTCGAGCGGAATCGTCGCGTTCGCGAGCGCGAGCGAATGCGTCATGCCACGTTCCGGTTCGTCGTTGCGGACGAGCCGCGCGCAGCGCCCTGCACGCGATGCGACCTCCGCTGCTACCGCCTCCGAGGCGACGACGACGGTCGGCCACGCCGCCGCGGCGTCGAGCACTCGCGCGATCAGCATGCGGCCATCGACCGCTTCGAGCAACTTCTGACGACCGAATCGCCGGGAGGCGCCGGCCGCCAGAATGACGATCGTCAGGCGCTGACCGTGACGTTGCCGCGGATCGGGCCGCTGCCGTAACGCAAGGATGCGCCGGTCGCGCCGTGCTTTTCTTTCACCATCTCCGCGACGATCGCAAGCGCGATCTCTTCGGGCGAACGCGCGCCGATCGCCAGGCCGATCGGTGCGTGAATGCGCGCCAGATCGGTGGCGGTGAAGCCGCGCTCGAGCAGCGCTTCGGCCCGCCGAGCGGTCGTTCCGCGGCTGCCCATCGCGCCGATATACCCGGCGCGCGTGCGCAACGCCGCCGCGATCCCGGGTACGTCGAACTTCGGATCGTGCGCAAGCGAAACGATCGCGTCGCGTTCGTCGACCGAAGCGCGTTCCAACACTTCATCCGGCCATGCGACCAGCACGTCGGCGCCGGGGAAGCGCGACGCGACGGCGAACGGTGCGCGCGGATCGACGATCGTGACCGCGAAGCCCAGCGTCGTCGCGTACGTCAGCAACGGTCGCGCGACGTCGACGGCGCCGATCACGTACATGCGCGGTGGCGGACCGTATGAAAGCGTGAACGTGCGCTCATCGCATCCGGAGAGAGCATCCTCGTCGTGCAGCACGCGCATGGCGTGCGGTTCGTCGATGCCGAGTGCGAGCGTGAACTGCTCTCCGCGTTCCTGCGCGCCGACGAAGTCCTCAAAGGTCGCCGGATCGAGCTCGCGCACGACGATATGCAGGGTTCCGCCGCACGTCGGGCCGCCGTCGAGATCATCGTCGGGACCCATGCTCAAACGGCGCGGTGCGCCGCCCGCAAAGATACCGTCAGCGATGTCGACGATCGTCGATTCGACGCAGCCGCCGCTGATCGCGCCCGCGAGATCGTGTTCGCTCGAAACGGCAAACATCGCGCCCGGATCGCGCGGCGATGGCCCCTCCGTGTCGACGAGGGTCGCCAGCGCCACTCGCTTGCCGTCGTCAAACCAGCCGCGGACGCGATTGCTCACTTCGTTCATCGTATGACGTTCGATAGGCCAAACCCGGCCTCCGGTTGCGGCCGTCGCCCCTATGCGACGCTGATGCCGGCGGGGAAGAGATGCGGCAGGCCCGCCATGGCGAGTTCCGCGTCGCGCCCCTGCGTCTTCCCCGTGACGCCGATGCCGCCGAGGGTTTCCCCGCCCATCCCGATCACCGGGATGCCACCCGGAAGCCCGGTGAACATCGGGTCGCCGTAATACGCGATCTGCAAGTTGCGTTGCACGATCTCTTCTTGAAACGATGCGGTATCGCGATCCATGACGCAGGCAGTATAGGCCTTGCGCAGCGACGCCCGCATCCAGCGCGGACGCGACCCGTCCATTCGGTAGGCGGCGACAAGATCGGCATTCTCGTCGACGATTGCGATCGCGACGACGAAGCCGGCAGCCTCGGTCGCGAGAACGATCGCGTCGATCGCGAGTTGTGTTTGCGCGATGGTGATCATGACGCGGTACGTCTTGAACGCTTCGGGCCTGAAACCTCGCATCAAAGGTCCGCTTGGTAGCACGAAGAAGCGCGGAACGACGGAGGGCACCTTAACGAGCGACAACACGGCAACGATCTACTATGCCCAGGAGCTCGGGTTCTTCCACAAATACGGGCTCGATGCAACGATCACGTCGATGCAGAGCGGTCCGGTCATCGCTGCCGCCGTCACCGGTGGAGCGCTCGACATCGGCGTCGCCAACGTTGCAACGATCGCCAATGCGCGGGCGCGCGGCGTGCCGCTGAAGTTTATCTTTCCCGCATCGATTGCCAGCGCGACCGAGATGACCGATCAGATCATGGTCGCGAAAGATTCGCCGATCACGTCAGCCGGGGGAATGAGCGGGAAGACCGTGGGCGTCAACGGATCACGCGACTTGCAGCAGCTCTGCGTCATGAGCTGGCTCGACAAACACGGCGGCGATTCGAAGAGCGTCAAGTTCATCGAAATTCCGATCCCCCAGATGGGGTCGTCGCTCGACACGCATCGCATCGATGTCGGGATGCCGGTCGAGCCGTTCGTGACCGCGTCGAGCGGTGTCGCGCGCAGCTTGGGCAACGTGCTCGACGGGCTGGCGTTTCCGTATATGATCATCGGCTGGTTGAGCACCGACTCGTGGCTTGCGGCGCATACCGACGCCGCGGTGCGATTCGTGCACGCGATGCGCGAAGCGGCCGCGTGGGGCAACGCGCACCACAAGGATTCCGCGGAGATCATCGCGCGAATCTACCAACTCGATCCGGCCCTCGTCGCCCGGATGAACCGGGCAACGTACGGCACCGTCCTCGAGCCGAAGCTGCTGCAGCCGGTGATCGACGGCGCCCTCAAGTACGGCATTCTCCCTACGCCGGTCGCGGCCGCCGACATGCTGTGGTCCGCGCCGGCGTAAGCCGATGCCCTGTCACTAGATCTTGAACGCCTCGAGCGTCTCCGGTGCGAAGAGCTCCTCCGGATTGAGTTTGCGTTTCGAGAGACCCTGTTCGTACGAGTAGCGTGTGAACGTGTCCAGCACGTGCTCGTTTTCGTGGAAGCCGTACGGCCAGTAGTCGTCACCCATCAGCTTGCGCGTCGAAGCGAGTTCCCAGTTGACCCACGGCAGCATCGTCTTGAGCGCAGCGTTCTCGGCCAAATCTTCGTATGCGATCTCCTGCGATCGCACGAACGCCTTGTACAGCGCTTGCGCGAGCCATCGATTCTTCTCGTAAACGTCGCGGCGGATGACGACGACATGCATGATCGGAAAGATGCGCGTTTTCTCAAAGTACGCGCGCTCGACACCGACGACGTCGTCGAAAATTCGATGAACGCCGCGCGTGCCGAGCGTCGAGGGTGTGCGCGCGCTGTACATCGCATCGATCCGGCCGCCGGCCAGCATTTCGGCGAGTGTGTCCGCTGGCCCGATTGGTGAAACGTGAATGTTCGAGGGCAGATCGAGCTTGAGTTTTTCGGGACGGCCCGGCTGCTCTTCGCCGCCGATGAAATATTCAACCGAATCGACCGGAACGCCGTATTCATCTTGCAAGATACCGCGAATCCAAGCCGGCGCCGTCAGCTGATATTCCGGGCACCCGACGCGCTTACCGACCAGATCGCCCGGTGCCCGAATGGCGCTCTGTTCGTTGACGAAGATGAAGCCGTGACGAAACATGCGGGACGGGAAGACGGGAATCGCGATGAACGGATCGTCGAGAAACTTCGAACGGCAGTACGACGACAGCGACATCTCGGAGACGTCGAAGTCACGATAGCGCAGCATACGGAAGAACGTTTCCTCGACGACCAGCGGTTGATAAATCACCTCCGCGCCGTCGACCGCGACGCGCCCGTCGGCAAGCGCGCGCGTGCGGTCGTAGTCCCAGCACGCCAGGGAAAGCGTCAATTTTGCCACGTGTGTTTGTTGTTATCGGGCGGCTTCGGCGAAGCCCGCACGCGACGGATTCGCCCTCGGCGAATCCACCCAGGGTGTGACGGTCACGTGAATCGCGCCGTCTTGCACTTCACCGCCGACCAAACGCAGCGCGTAGTCGACCTCATCGAGACCGAAATGATGCGTCGACATCGCCTCGAGGTTGACGGTCTTGCGCGCCATGAGATCGAGCGCGAGTTCGACCGCCTTGTAACTGTGGCCGCGCACGCCGCGCACCGTCGCCTGTTTCTGAATCACGAGATCCATGTCGAACTGATCGATCAGGGTTCGTTTGTATGCAGCTACGAGCAGCTTCGCGCGCTTCTTGAGTGCCTTGATGCCGCCGCCGATCACTTCTTGCGCGCCGCCCGACGAAACGTCGATCACGAGGTCGACGCCTTCGCCTTTCGTGATGCGCGTCAGTGCGTCGCCCAGCGGTTCCCGATCGACCATGACCACATGGTCCGCACCGAGCTTTTTCGCCGCTTCCAACCGATGTGCGTCGCGCGCGAGACCGGTGCAGATAACGGTCGACGCGCCGGCGACTTTCGCGGCGACGACACACGCGAGGCCCTGCTGTCCGGGACCTTGCACGACGACCGTTTGCCCCGGCCCGGCGCCGCCGTCGAGGTAGGCCCATTGGAAGCCGTTGCCGATAGGCAGCGCCATCGCTGCGATGCGCGGCTCGACACCCTCGGGCACCTTGTGAAACACCGAACGCGGATGCAAGAACTGATACTGGCTATAGCCGCCCCACAACGACGGCGCCGTATCGAGACCGGTCGTACCGTAACGCAGCGCACCTTCACGCTTACTGTCCGTCTGCAAACACGAGCGATACTCGCCGGACCGGCAGTCGATACAGTGGCCGCACGGCAGATACTCTTCGAGCGCGACCATGTCCCCGACGTCGAGTCCCCAACGCTCTTTGGCGATGTCGCCGATCTTTGCGATGGTGCCGACATTCTCGTGTCCGAGAATACGCGGAACGTTGCGGTCGCTCGCATACATCGGCACATCGCTGCCACAAATACCAGCGGCGATGACGCGCAGCAAGCCGCCGTCCGCCGGAACATCCGGCAGCGGAATGTCGCGCACTTCGATCGCCTTGGGCCCGGTTTGTACCGCGGCGCGGGTCATCGTATCGGTCATGGAGTTCCTTTTAGACTGAGAGCAGCGCAGTGCCCGCGCGCGGAATCATCGCATCACGAACGGCGTCCGTAAACATAATCGAACGATCGAGCAAGACGGATGCAGAACGCGCGTGTTGATCGTCGGAAGCCAGCCCCGGCGGCGCTTCATCGTGATCGGCGAGGGCCGTCGCCGCGCGCAACAAGCGGTCGCGAGCCGCGATGATCCCCACGTCACTCGTGCCCAGCCGCTCGCGCGTGCGGTCCTGGATCGGCCCCATCGACTCCTGACACGCGGCATCTTGCTGCGCGATGCCGATCACGCCGCTGAACGTTCGGCGCGCTTTCTGCGCGTCACGGTCGATCAGGTAGTCGTTGCGTTTATTCGCGACGGGGCGAAACGTCCCGGGGACGTTGACCGAGTGGATGCCGCTGCCGCTCTGCATGCTCGCACGCAGTTCGTCGTCGATCGGTATCGTCGGATGCCAATAGAAACTGTAGGAGAAAACGTGCTCGTCATCGACCGGCACGAACGAATGACCGCCGGTCGGATTGTCGCCGTACGGAGGCACCATCTGATGAAACGGCATGACGAACGGCGTCATGCGCCAGTACCAACGCTCGTTCGAGTCGCCATTGCGCCGCGCGCCGACCGCAACGCCGAACGGCGTATCGGCCGTGAAAAACGTCGGACGCGAATCGGCTTTGATATATTTCGGTCCGTCCGCGTTTTGGTGCAGGCGGTCGTGGTCGAGATCGTAGCGGTGCAAGACGCCCACGTGACTCGAGTCGATCGCGCCTTCGAGCGCTTGCAGCCAGTTCGATTCTTGCTCGCGCTTCGTCCAAAAGATGTGCGTGGCCGGCACGTTGAGCCAGTCGTAATTCGGCGGCGGCGGCTGCTCGGCCGGGGGCCCGAGATACGCCCAGACCAATCCGCCGCGCTCGACCACCGGATACGATGTGAGTCGAACTTTGCTTGCAAAATTGGACTCCGCCGGTTCCGACGGCATGTCCACGCATCGCCCGTCGACATCGTATTTCCAACCGTGATAGGGACAGCGGACGCCGCAATCTTCGTTCCGTCCAAAGAACAGCGAGACGCCGCGGTGCGCGCAAAACTCGTCGATGAGCCCGACGCGACCCGTCGAGTCGCGGAAGGCGAGCAAATCTTCACCGACGATGCGGACGCGCACTTGCGGAGCGTCCGACTCCGGCAGTTCCGACTGCAGAGCAATGGGCAGCCAGTAGCGGCGCATCAACGCCCCCATTGGCGTGCCCGCGCCCACGCGAACGAGCGTCTCCTGTTGGTCCCGGGTCAGTGCCACGGCGAAGCTAGAACTTCGCGACGAGTTCCGGCGCGAATTCGACTTTCCAGTCCTTGTCGTGCGGGATCACCGCGTCGTACGGACGCACCGACTCGTAGGTCGCCGGGTCGAGACCGCGCGGTGCCTGGCCGGCGGCGACGGCATCGGTGGCTTCCAGTAAGAGTTGACGGCAGACGATGATGGCTTTGTCGGAGGTTCCGAGATGTTCTTTCGAACGGTCGACGATCGACCCCATGCCTTCTTGAAGCGCCATGTCTTGCGTGTTGATGCCGACGATACCCGTGTAATTCTTGGTTTTCTGCATCTGCCGGTCGATCATGAAATCGTTCGAGAGGTTCTTCTTGAGCTTGTACGTGCCGGGGATGAGATCGTCCGCGCCGCGACCGAAGCGCGTTTCATCGCGATCGTGCCATTCCTGCGTGATCGGAACGTCCGCGTCGTAACTCCAGACCATGTTATATGCCCACGTCGTCTCGTCGTCGATCGGAACCCAGATGTGGCCGTCGAGGCGTGGAACGTCGGCTTTGCCGAGTCCGGTCCACGACGTCACCCCGCCGCGTAACGCTTGCGCCGGCATGATGTATTGATAGACGCGAACGTACTGGCCGTCTTCGCCCATGTTGCGCGTCGAGATATACCGGTATCCGAAGTCGGTTTTCTCGACGTCCAGACGCGGCGCGCCGTCGCGGTTGCGAATCCAGTTCTTATCGCCGAGTTTCTCGTTGTGCGCGAACGACGAGTGCGACGTATCGAGGCCGCCTTCGAGCGCTTGCAGGTAGTTGGCGTTTTCAAACGTCTTCGAAACCTTGCAGTGCGTGGCGGGCGCCCGCGTCCACTCGAAGTTCGGCGGCGCGGGCATCTTCTCGCGCGGACCCATGTAGGTCCACACGACGCCGCCGCCTTCCCAGGTCGGATATGCGGCGATCGTTACCTTCGTTTTGAACAGCGAGTCCGCCGGCTCCGAGGGCATGTCGACGCACGTTCCGTCTTTGTCGAACTTCCAGCCGTGATAGACGCACCGCAATCCGCACTCTTCGTTACGGCCGAAGAACATCGGCGCTCGCCGGTGCGGGCAAAACGCGTCGACCAAGCCGACCTTGCCTTGCGTGTCGCGAAACGCCACGAGGTCTTCGCCGAGGATGCGAACGCGAACCGGCGGACCGTCGTTGCCCGGCAACTCGCTGCTCATCAACGCGGGTTGCCAGTAGGCACGGAACAAGTCGCCGCCCGGCGTTCCCGGGCCGACGCGCACCAGTCGTTCGTTATCTTCCTTCTTCAGCATATTTCACCAATCACAGCGCGATACAGACGTTCTTGAGTTCGCTATAGAATTCGAGAGAGAGGCGTCCACCCTCCCGTCCGATTCCGGAATCGCGCATGCCGCCGAACGGGGTGCGCAAATCGCGGACAAACCAGCAATTCACCCAGACGATGCCGGCGCGGATTCGTCGCGCCACGCGATGCGCGCGCTGGAGATCGCGCGTGAACACCGTCGCGGCCAACCCGTACTTGACGTCGTTGGCCAAGGCGACGCCCTCATCTTCGGTATCGAACGGCGCGATGGTCACGACGGGCCCAAAGACTTCTTCCTGGCAGATGCGCATCGCGTTGTGCACGTCGACGAAGGCGGTCGGCCGCAAGAATGCCCCGCGGTCGAACGGCGCCGGCAACGACGGACGGTCGCCGCCGAAGAGCAGTCGCGCGCCTTCCGCTTTCGCGATTTCGATGTAACCGACAACACGGTCGTAGTGCTCGCGGTCGACGAGCGATCCGATCGTTGTCGCCTCGTCGAGCGGATCCCCGAACACCAGCGCCTCGGCGGCAGCTTGGTAGCGCTTGCAGAATTCATCGAACATCGGACGCTGCACGAGCAGGCGCGGCGACGCAAGACAGACTTCACCCTGATTGAGAAATGTGGAGCGAATCGTTTGCGCAACGACGACATCCAGATCCGCATCGGCGAAAATGACGGCGGCCGCTTTTCCGCCGAGTTCCATCGACACTTCTTTGAGGCCGACGGCAGCTGCGCGCATGATGGTCTTACCGGTCGTCGTTTCGCCGGTGAACGAGAGACAGTCGACGTCGGGATGTTCGGTGATCGCCGAACCGGCCGCATCGGGACCGAAGCCCTGCACGATGTTGAGGACGCCGCGCGGCAAGCCCGCTTCGGTTGCGATCGCACCGAGATAGCTCGCGGTGATCGGCGTGAATTCGGCGGGCTTGCACACGACGGTGTTTCCGCACGCCAATGCCGGCGCGAGCTTCCAGGTCAACAGCAATAGTGGAAGATTCCACGGGCTGATGCAACCGGCGACGCCGACCGGCTCGCGCAACGTGTAGTTGAGAAACTTGTCGTCGACCGGATAGGCGTCGGTGCCCTCGTGCTTGATCAGCTCGGCGAAGAACTCGAAGTTGTACGCGGAGCGCGGAATATCGAGGTGCGAACTCTCACGGATGGGTTTCCCGGTATCGAGCGATTCGAGCTCACTCAACTCCCCGACGCGCGCTTTGATGCCGGCGGCAATCTTCATGAGAACTGCTGACCGTTCGGCGACGGTCATGCGCGGCCACGGACCCGTATCGAAAGCGCGCCGCGCGGCCGCTACCGCCCGGTCGACATCGCCGTTGCCGGCCTCGGCGACGCGCGCGATCACTTCCCCCGTCGCCGGGTTGACGCTCTCGAACGTCTTGCCGCTCTGCGCGTCGACGTACGCGCCGTCGATGAACAGCTTCACGTCGAGAATGCCGGCTTGCGGTCGCGTTCGAACATCTTGCAGCATCGTTTATCTCCCCATCGCCGCCGCCGTGCGCCGGCCGATTCCCCAATTCTGCTTTGCGTAATGCTGCACGAGAACGCGCACGTTCGCTGCATCGACGCCGAAAACGGAACCGAGCGTTCCGGCAAAATCAGCGATAAACGAGGCGATCTGTTCGTCGGGCCGTCCCTCGAGGACGTGCGCGAACGCGACGATCCACGGTACGTCGCTGCTCGCGGAGAGATCACCGATCGCCGTCATCTCCACGGGAACGTCGACGATGCGCAAGCGCAGTTGCGTCGGCGGCGCGATCGCCAGCATGTCGTTCACCGCCGCGACGAGCGTCCGTAGCGCGGCGGAACGCCGATCCGCCGGCAGGTGTACGGACGACTCGATCGTGATGATCGGCACTATGAGAAACGAATCGAGAGCGAGCCCAGTTGGGCAATCGTCACGCGCACGACATCGCCCGGTGCAACGGCCACGGCGTCGGTGAGCGCACCGGTCATCACGACCGAACCAGCGGGCAGCGTGAGACCGTACTCCGCCATCGCGTTCACGAGCCATGCGAGACCGATCGCGGGATCGCCGAGAATCGCCGCCCCGGCAGCAGTCGCAACGACGTCGCCATTCTTCTCGAACACAACGCCGAGCGTCCGCAGATCGAGTTCGGCGGCGTCCACGCGCAAGGTCGAAACGGCGAAACGCGCGGCCGACGTGTTATCGGCGATCACGTCGGAGTACGTAAAGCGAAAGTTGCGAAAGCGGCTGTCGATGATCTCGAGCGCGGCCGATGCGGATGCGATCGCATCGCGCGCGCGTTCGACGCTCACGCCGGGACCGGCGAGTTCGCGGTTCGTCACGACGGAAATTTCCGGCTCCGCTTTGGGATGGATGAGCGATGCGACCGCCACCGCTTCACCGTCATTGATCGCGCGCGAGGCAATCAGCGATCCGAAAATCGGCCGGTCGACGCTCATTTGCTTTTGCTTCGCAACGCTCGTGAGCCCGAGCTTTCGGCCGATCAACCGAGTGTTCTCGTCGGCGATATGGTGGGCGACGAGACCTTCCTGGATCGCATACGCGGTGCGCTCGTCGAGCGTCGGCCACGTATCGGTCAGCGGTTCGATCTCACGGCGTTCGTTGGCGGCAGCAGCGAGTTCGCGAAGCGCGCTCTGCACGCCGGCGGCGGCAACGACGGTCATCAGACCGCGACAGCCTCGCGGTGCATGACCGACGCTTTCTGCAGTTCGATCGCGCACTCGATGATGATGTCTTCCTGTCCACCGACCGCTTTGCGCTCGCCGACCGCCTCGAGAATCTTCGAAGCCGGTACCCCGAAGCGCTTCGATGCATTCTCGGCGTGGCGCAAGAAGCTCGAGTACACGCCGGCGTATCCGAGCACGAGCGAGGAACGGTTGACGATGGGCGTGATCCCGATCTCGCCGCCGATCAGATCTTCAGCGACGTCCATCACGCCGTCAAGATCGATGCCCGTCTCCCAACCCATCTTGTTGTAAACGGCAACGATCGCTTCCGTGGCGGCGTTGCCGGCGCCGGCACCGAGACCGCGACAGGCGCCGTCGATATGATCTGCCCCGGCCCGCACGGCGGTGACCGCGTTCCCGACGCCGAGCCCGAGATTGTTGTGCGCGTGAAAACCAACATGCGTGTTCGCGTCGAGCGTCGCGCGGAGCGCGCTCACGCGGTCGTGCACCATATCCATGGTTTGCGCACCCGCCGAGTCGACGACATACACGATGTCGGCGCCGTACGATTCCATCAGCGTCGCCTGCTCGGCGAGCGCCTTCGCGTCGATCATGTGCGACATCATCAGGAAGCCCACGACTTCCATGCCGAGATCTTTGGCCGCGGCGATGTGTTGCGCGGAGATGTCGGCTTCGGTGCAGTGCGTCGCGATGCGCGCTATCTGCGCGCCGCGTTTATGCGCCTCTTTGAGATCGTGAATCGTACCGATCCCCGGCAACAGGAGCACGGCGAGTTTTGCCCGCTTCACCGTCGCCGCGGCAGCTTCGATCAGTTCGAGGTCCGGCGTCGCCGAAAACCCGTACTGGATCGACGAACCCGCGAGGCCGTCGCCGTGCGCGACTTCGAGCACCGGCACGCCGGCTGCGTCGAGCGCGCCGGCGATGCGCACGATCTGGTCGAGCGTGAACTGATGGAAGACCGGATGCGATCCGTCGCGCAGGCTGACATCGGTGATACGAACGGCAGGCATCTTACTTCACTCCGACGAGCGCGTTGCGGCGCTCGTACACTTCTTGCGCGACGCGCACGGCGGCGGCGGTCATGATGTCGAGATTACCCGCATACGCGGGCAAGTAATGCGCCGCGCCGGTCACTTCGAGAAATACGCTGACGCGGTTTCCGTCGAACACCGGGCCCGACTTGATCTTGTAGCCGGGCACGTACGTTTGCACGTCGCCGACCATCGCGTGCACCGATGCGGTGATCGCGACTTCGTCGGGCGCGGTTTCGGTGATCGCGTGGACCGTGTCGCGCATGATCAGCGGCGGCTCGGCCGGATTGAGAATAATAATGGCTTTGCCGCGCTTCGCCCCGCCGACGTCCTCGATCGCTTTGGCGGTCGTTTCGGTGAACTCATCGATGTTCGCACGCGTTCCCGGACCGGCCGACTTCGAGGCGATCGTCGCGACGATCTCGCCGTATGCGACCGGCTGGACGCGCGAGATCGCCCCGACGATCGGGATCGTCGCCTGTCCACCACACGTCACCATGTTGACGTTGGTGACGTTTCCTTCGAGGTGTTGCTTGAGGTTGAGCGGCGGGACGACGTACGGGCCGATCGCTGCGGGCGTGAGATCGACGGCAAATTTTCCGGCGGCTTCGATCAACGGCGCGTTGTGTTCGTGCGCTTTCGCGCTCGTGGCGTCGAAGATCAGGTCGATCTGGTCCATCAGATCGGTGCGCGCGAGCAATCCTTCGATACCGGTATCGATCGCGGCGACGTCATGGTTGCGCGCGCGCGCGAGCCCGTCACTCTTCGCATCGATGCCGACCAGTGCCACCATCTTGAGATTCGGGTTGCGGAAAATTTTGAACATGAGGTCGGATCCGATATTGCCGGATCCGATGACCGCGACGTTGAGCGCCATACAAGCCTTCCTTCAATCAATCGAACCGGACCGACACGCTACCCAGAACACCGAAATCGGCGCGCACGGTGTCACCCCGGCCGACCGGGATCATCGAGCACAGCGCGCCGGGCAAGATCGCGTCGCCGGCCTTGAGCTCGAGGCCGTCGGCCGCCAACGTATTCGCGAGCCAGGCGACCGCGCGATACGGCGTTGCGCCCAACACGGCCGCGCCCGCGCCCGTTCCGACGACTTCCCCGTTCTTCTCCAGCACGACACCAACCGTGCGCGTATCGACGCCGGAGGGCCGTGTGCGACGTGCCCCGACCACGAAGCGGGCGGCCGAGCCGTTATCGGCGACCGTGTCGGCGAACGCGATCTTCCAGTCCGCGATTCGCGAGTCGACTATCTCGAGGGTCGGGACCAGGGCTTCGGTCGCGTCGACGATATCCAGATCGGTAAGACCCGGGCCGCGCAAATCTCGTTTGAGGATGATACCGATTTCCGCTTCGGCGCGCGGTTGGATCAACTCGTCGACCGAGATAGTCGCACCGTCGTCGAGATGCATCGACGCAAAGAGATGTCCGAAATCCGGTCGATCGACACCGAGGGCGATCTGGATCGGTTTCGCCGTGAGCCCGACTTTCTTGCCGACGACCCGCTCGCCCGCGGCGATGCGGCGCTCAACGTTCACACGTTGAATCGCGTACGCGTCAGCCGGGCTGAGCTCCGCGCGCCCGCTCAGTGGCGCGACTTGAACGCACGTCCGTTCGGCTTCGGCCAGCTCGCGCGCGAAGGCGCGAACATCGAGAACGGCGGATGGCATAGCCGAACTCCTTATCCAACGATTCGTTGCGTTCCCGTTTCACCAGGCACCCGGCTAGCGCTCGCGGTGGCGTTCGATCGGGCCGGCTTCGATCGGCTGTCCCGATCGATCGTAGATTCGTTGGCTCGTGAAACCTTCCGGCCAGATGTCGGTGAACCAGGTCCGGATGCCGAACGCGATTCGAAGCTGTTTGATCGGATTCGGATTGTCGTTCATGTGCTCGTGCTCCCACATCGCCGGCGGGACATACAGCACGTCGCCCGCCTCCCAGTAGAGGCGCCGCCCCTGCATGTCGGTGTAACCTTCGCCCTCGACCGCGTAGACGACCGCCTCCAAGTGCTTGTGGCGGCCGCTGTGATGGTAGGGCGGCTCGATCCATTGGTGCGTGATCGCGACGCTCGTCGCACGAAATCCGTTCTTGGGCACGACGAGATACTGGATGAAGTCGTGTTGTTTCTTGACGGCGGCGATATTGCCGAGCGGCTCGAACGAATCGTCGTTCGCCGGCGCGTCTTCGATGTCAATCACGGCTCGGCTGCCGTCGCCGTAATACTGCGACGTTTGCGCCGGCACGCCGGCCAGCGCTGCGGCGCTATTCGGACCGCAGGTTTCCAGCTGCTCGAGGCGCGCGAGACGAACGAAACGTTCGAGATCAAAGGCCATCGCGGAGAGATAGAGCACCGGTACGCCGCCGGTGTTGAAGTGCTGATGCTCGGCCCAATACGGAATCTGCAGCGTGCTGCTCGCATGCCAGTCGAAGCGCCGTCCGTCGATGACGCTGAAGCCTTCGCCGCCGAGAACGTGCATCGACTCTTCGCCGTGTCGATGCTTTCCGGTATGCCAGCCGACCGGAATCTCCGCCTTGAGAACGTTGCTGCCCATGGTCGCGTACCCGAGCTCATTCGCGACCATCAGCTTGACCTTCGCATCCTGCGGCGTGCTAACCCACGGAATATCCCGATCCCGTGCAACCGCCGACGTCGCGCGCAACGCCGCTTCTATCTGACCGCTCGCGTCGAGCCAATCATCGTAAAACGTTCGCATGCCGTGCCCTTCGCTCGCGCCGTCCTCACTTGCTCTCGACATTGGGATCGATGAGCTCCTGCGCGGGAAACGGCGCGGGCAAATAGCCGTACTTCGCTTCAGCGTCGATCAACGGTTGAATGCTCGCCGCCGTGACCGACGTGCCGTTCTTCACGCGCGGCATGTGCTGGATGACGGAGAGCGAGATGCCGCTTTCCGTCGCCAGCAGAGCGGCTGTTTCGGCCGGATGTGCGTTGGTATAGAGCGCCGCTTGTGCAAGCACGCGCGAGAACGCTTTGATGATGTCGGGATGCTTCGCCGCAAAATCTTTCGTAGCAAAGTAGGTTGTGAACGTGAACGACGTCCCGAACGTATTCAGGTCCGGCACGAGTCGCATTCCGCTTGCGAGCGCCTGGGCGAGCATCGGATTCGACAACTCCGTCGCAAGGACGCGGTGCTGCTCGACGGCCGCGATTCCGGCAGTTTGCGGAATTTCGACGAATTGGAGATTCTTCGTCGTACCACCGGCTTCGTTGACCGCCTTATCGATCGCCACTTCGCCGATATCGCGCAAGATCGCGAGGCCGACGACACCGCTTCGGAAATCGGCTGCGGTGCGAATCGGTGAGTCGTTCGGAACGACCATCCCGCTGTACGGCGCACGATTATCGTAAACGGCGCCGACGCCGACGATCGCGAACGGTATCCCCCGTCGGTGCGCGTCGAAGAGTGCCGTGACGATCGAATTGCCCACATCGTAACTTCCGCCAAGGACACCGGCCGCGATCGCAGCGCCGTTGGGCGAACTGTGATCGAGTTGAACGTCGAGTCCGGCTCGCGCGAACATGCCGCTCGCGACGCCGTAGATCAGCGACATCGTCTGATCGGTCGCCGGTGTGCCGACGTGAAGGTGAAAGAGCTCGGCCGGCTTGGGGCTGGTTTGCGCCGATGCCGGTCCCACCGTTGCACCGCACACGATCAAGCCGGCAATGAGCGTGCGAAGAAGCTGCTTCATTGGACGTCATTGTACGCGGAACACCGGCGGCGTTCCACTGGACAAAGCGATTGCGCGGGTGCCCCGAATTTCTTATAGTGAAGGAAGTGAGGAACACCAAATAGTGCAGACGTTTCAACCGCGAGCGCAATCGCGACCCGAACCGGAGCCGGTGCTACGTGCGGTCGTCTACGACGCGATCTCCGTGACGCCGGCCTCACCGCACGTCGGGGCAGAGATCGGTAACATCGATCTCACCGCGCCGCTCTCCGATGCGCAGCTCGAACAGTTACGCGCAGCGTTCACCCAATATCAGGTCGTGTTCTTTCGCAACCAGCGTATATCGTTCGAGGATCAGATTCGACTGGGCGCCTACTTCGGGCCGTTGGGTTCTCACGTCGGCAAAACCACGATCAGCAAGGGCACCGACAACCCGTACGTGCGCAAGTTTCATTACGACGAGACCTCGCATGTCATCTCGGGCGAAAACTTCCACAGCGATCAATCGTGTGCGGCCAAGCCGCCACTTGGAACGATCCTCTACAATCACACGGTGCCGCCGGATGGCGGCGGAGACACGATGTTCGCGAGCATGTACACCGCATACGAAGCGCTCTCGCCGCGCATGAAGGCCTATCTCGAGGGTCTTACGGCGACCCATGACGGGACCCGTATCTTCGGACCCGGCACCCCGGTTTCGGTGCATCCGGTCATCGTGCGTCACCCGGAGAGCGGCCGCAAGGCAATTTACGTCAACGTCGACTTCACGTCGCACATCAACGAGTTACCGCGCCTCGAAGGCGACCGCATCCTGCGCTTTCTCGTCGACCATTGCGCGAACGCGCAATGGACGTGCCGCTTCCGCTGGACGCCGCACGCTATCGCGTTTTGGGATAATCGTTGCGTCCAGCATCAAGCGATTTGGGATTATTGGCCAAACGTGCGATCGGGCTATCGCGTGCAGATCGAGGGCATCGCCGCCCCCGTCGCAGGCTAGATTCCGCTTCGCGGCTCCAGATAGCGTTTGAGCTTTTCGGCCGTGAGTGTTTCGGTCGGGTCGTATTCGGGCGCGTTCTCGATTTGCTCGAGATCGTTGAGCCCGCTTTTGCGATAGACGCGATTGGTCACGACCGCGATGCGTGCCGGTTTGCGCGGATCGGCGTTGAAATGCTGGCTGATCGTGTTCGGCGGAACGTAGACCATGTCGCCCGCTTCCCACTCGTAGCGCTTCTCGTCGCCGTCCGGCTTCCAGGAGTATTTCTCACCATTGGCAATCACCAGATCGCAGTCCATGTGAATATCGTAGCCGCAGCCTTCGATAACGTAAAACGCCTGCTCGGCCAGTTGCCGGTGCTTTCCCGAGCGTCCGCCGGGCGGAATGATCTGCATATACGCATCGACCGTCTCGGCCCGCGTGTTCATGCCTTCGTTCACGATGTGCTTCAGCAAACCGTGCGGTGAATTTTCCCACGGCATCTGCGAAGCCTTGACGACCTTCGGACGCGCGGCGTTACGGGCCGGCGCGTTGCGCGCTTCGTCGAGCAGTTCGTCGTAATACTTCCCGCTGACGTCGCCTTGCAGCCACTTCTGATATTCGTCCCACGGGACTTGGGTCTCCGGCATCGGTTAGGCTCTCACGTGCTCGTGCTCGTGATCGTGCGAATGATCGTGATCGTGGTCGTAGGTGCCGGCGGCGTGATCGTGATCGTGATCGTGCACGTGGACCGGCTCTTCTCGCGGTTGGAAGTCGCCCTGCGTCGCCGTCGGTTCCTTCGGTGTTTTTTCGATTAGCTGTTGGAAGAGCATATTCAGGAATAGGAACATCGGTTTCGTCTTCATCACGAGGGCCCGCGCCGGTTTGTCGGGATTGCGATTGAAGTGCTGATGAACGCAGTTGTTGTGGACGATCGCCGCGTCGCCGGCTTCCCATTCGTAGCGGATACCGTCGTGGACTTCCGCGCCCTCACCGTCGAGAATATAAAATACGGCCTCGTTGACGTGGCCGTGCTTTTGCGATTTGCCGCCCGGCGAATATTCTTCGAGATGGATGTGCAGCGTCTGCCCGAGCCCGTCTTTCGGTTCCATGTAATGCTTGCTGAACTGCTGCGGGCCGCTGTGGAACGGCAACTCGCGCCCTTTGACGACGCGCGGGAGCGAGCGCAGACGCTTGAGTTCTTGCGTGAGATTGTATTCACCGGCGATTGCCCGCACGAAAATGCGATTCTTCTGTTCGCCGTACGACATGCGCTCGGCCGGAGCCGCGCCGTTTCCGTTCGTTGCACCGTTTCCGTTGGACGAGCCGTTTTGGTTGGTCATGGTTCCTCTTACAGCTTGGCGATGAGTTCTTGGGCCGGAAAGCTTTTGTCGATCACTTTGTACTTGGCGGCAGCTTCGATCAGCGGCTGGATTTCGGCCGCGAGCAAGGCGGTTGCCGACGTCGAGCGGGTCATGCGGGTGAGCGTCGCGGTCGGAATCTTCGACCAGCTCGCGATGAGCTCCAGCGTCTGCGCGTGGTGGTTGTTCGTGTAGACGATCGCTTCACGTACGACGCCGTTGAAGCGCCGGAGCAGATCGCCGTTCTTGGCGATGTAGTCGTTCGTCGCAAAGAAGCTTGCAATGAGAAATCGTTTTGCGATCCCGTCGAACGAATAGCCGAGCAGCTTGACCTTTCCGCCGTCGAGGGCCTCGGCCAGCGCCGGATCGACGATGGTTGCCGCGTCGATCGTGCCCTGATCGAGTGCGGCGGGAACCGCCGAACTCGGCAGTTCGAGAATCTTGACGCCTGACGCGTTCCCACCGTGGGTGTCGATCCACGCCTGCGTAGCGACGGCGATCAAGTCTTTGAGCGATGACGCCGAGACGGTTTTCCCCGTAAAGTCCGCACCCGTCTTGATCGAGGAGTTCTTTGGAATGACGAGCGCGGCAACGGGCGCGGTACTCGTGTAGAGCCCCGACGGCGCGACCAGCGAGAATGGAACGCTCCGCACGTGCGCGCTGATCAACGAAATCATGCTGGACTTGCCGATGTCGAGCGCGCCGCCGGCAACGGCTGCCGCGGCGGCCGCGCCGCTGTTGACCGGCTGTAACTGTATGTCGAGTCCGACCTTCTTGAACAGTCCGCTCTGCACGCCGTACAGCATCGGTGTCGCGTCGTCTTCGAGCGCAAGCCCGACGCGCACGGTTGTCAGCGTCTGCGACCGCACGACGCTCGGAAAGCCGAACGTGGCCGCACCGGCAGCGAGGACACGCACCGCGGACGAGCGTGTGAGAACGGGGCGAATTATGGTACCGTCTCTCCTTCGAGCGTGAGCGTCGGCGATATGGGCGACGGCAATTTGAACGAGCTCATGCCGTCCGCTTTCTTCTTCCCGATCAAACCGTGGATGTGATTGCGCAATTCGAGGAAACCCGCTTCCGAGCGCGTGCGCACCTGGTCCCGCGGCTGCGCAAGGGGGATGCGAATTTCTTCGAGCACGGTCGACGGCGGCGAACTCAGTACGAATACGCGGTCCGAAAGATACACGGCTTCATCGATATCGTGCGTGACGAGCAGCATCGTGATCCCGAACTCGTCGCGCAGGTGCAGCGTGAGGTCTTCGAGATCCGCGCGCGTCAGGGCGTCGACCGACGCGAAGGGCTCGTCGAGGAGCAAGATCTCCGGCCGGAACGCGACCGCGCGCGCGATGGCGACCCGCTGTTGCATGCCGCCCGAGAGTTGCCACGGATAGTGCATCGCGAAGCGCGTCAGACCGACAGCTTCGATGGCACGCTGCGCATGCTGCACCTTGTCGGCCGATGCGATATCTTTGCGCCGGCGTAACGGGAACATCACGTTGCCGGTCACCGTGAGCCACGGGAAGAGCGACCGCGCGTAATCCTGGAAGACGAGCACCATCTGCGGCGGCGGTTCGCTGATCCGGTGACCGTGCAACTTGACCGCACCTTCGGTCGGCGCGAGCAGCGCGCAGATCGTCTTGAGTAGGGTCGTCTTTCCGCAGCCCGAGGGGCCGACGATCGAAACGAACTCACGCTCACGAACGTCGAGCGTGATTTCTTGGACCGCAAGGGTTCCGTCGCCGTAGCGCTTCTGCAAGCCCTGGACGTCGAGGATGACTTCAGATGGAACGAGGGTGCTGGACATACGCGCTTGACCTTTCTCTCTTAGACCGTACGAGCGCTTTGCCCGTAATGCCAGGCGAGGACGCGGTGCTCGGCCCAAACGAAGCCCGTGTTGAGCAGATACCCGAGAACCGCCAAAAGTGCAATTCCGCCGTACATCTCCGGAATCGCGAACGTCCGCTGCGCCGAGAGGATGTAGTAGCCCAAACCGTCGGTGCTGCCGATCATCTCGGACACGACGATCATAATGAAGGCGATCGAAAGGCCGGTGCGCATCCCGGCCGCAATCATCGGCATCGCCGATGGGAAGATCACCCGCATCAGTGCCTCGAACGGGCGCAGGCCGAAAATACGCGCCGTGTCGAGTCGCTCGGTCGGAACGAGACGCGCCCCGTCCGCGGTGTTGATCAGAATCGGCCACATCGAGCCGAACGCAATAACCACCATCTTCATCTGATCGCCGATACCGATGAGCAAGATGCCGACCGGAATGATCGCGGTCGGCGGAATCGCCCGCAAGAACTGCAACAACGGGTCCAACAGACGATAAATCGGCTTCGACGCACCGATTATCAGGCCGATCGTAATCCCGATGACGCTCGCGAAGAAGTAGCCGACGACCATGCGGTATAGACTTGGAATCGCTTGCTGGGCGAACGTTGGCGAGAACCACTCGTGAACGAACGTCATCGCGATCACCGACACCGGCGGCACGTACACGCTCTTCATCACGCGCGCGACGAGTTCCCAAGCGACGAGCAGCAGGACGACCGTCAAGATTGCCGATCCGTTCCCACGATTGAAAATGCGCCTCATTAGGTGACACGCTCCCGTGCGGCAGGCGTCCAAAACACGAATCTGTGTTCGAGCGAGAAATACAACGTGTTCAAAAGATACCCGAGAAGACCGGTCAGGATGATCGCGGCGTACATCGGCGGGAGACGGTCAGCTTGCTCCATCTGCGAGATATAGTAGCCGATACCGCTGTTGCCGGCGATCAATTCCGTCGTGATCGTCACAACGAGCGCGATCGTTGCGCTCACCCGGAAGCCCGTTGCAATACTGGCGAGCGCCGAGGGGAACGTAACGCGCCACAGCGCCTCGGTGCCGGTCACGCCGAAATTGCGTGCAACGTCGAGTGCCTGCGGATCGATCGCGCGCACGCCGTAGATCGTGCTGATGAGCATCGGCCAAAATGCGGCATACGTTACGACGGACATGCGCATCGATCCACCGAGACCAAAGAACAGAATCGCAAGCGGGATCATCGCGACCGACGGCACCGGCCGCAGGAATTCAACGATGATTTTCAGCGCGTCGAAAACGGGCCGGTAGGTGCCCATCAGGACGCCGATGCCGACGGCGAGAACCGTCGCGAGGGCGAGGCCACGCACGTAGACCCATAGCGTCGCACCGATCTGACTCGAGATCTCGCCATTGAAAAGGCCCGTCCAGAGCGCGGCGACGATCGTCGACGGGGGCGGCACGTAGCTGGTCAAGAGACCTTTGCGCGCGAGCACTTCGACAATCGCCGCGCAGATGAGAAAGAACCCGAATCCCGTCCAATTGACGGGTGAACGTTTTTTCGTCACACGTGACGCCTCACGGGGATGCGCTGCGGTCCCAACCCTTTGACCGGAAACGCATGCATCCTGCGCTGGTTGATGCTGTCTTGGTTATGACTCACGACGAACCTCACCCCAAGTCGTGAAACGTCCGCTTTTCGGCGCTCTCGTCGCGTTCGAGATCGTCCAGAAAATAGTAGACGATCTTGCGGTCATCGAAGCCGACCTTCGCAAGTTCGCGACCACCGATCTCCACGACCTCATGGATATGTCCCTCTTGCCCGGCATAGCGGTAGTTTACCGCGGTGTAGTCGGGGTTGTCGGGTAACGGTCGCGGAACGACCTTGGTTCCGCGCAGGGGGGTACGATGGCGGTGATCGCTCAAATGGTGGTGCCTCGTCGGGTGCCACTCCCTGGAGGCCGGCAATGATCATCGAGTTTCACGGCAAGCGGCCAAAGGTCGCTGCGTCCGCCTTCGTCGCGCCGACCGCCGTACTGATCGGCGACGTCGAAGTCGGCGACGAGTCAAGTATCTGGTTCGGCGTCGTGCTGCGTGGCGACAACGGCCCGATTCGTATCGGGGCTCGAACAAGCGTCCAGGATAATTCCGTCGTGCACGTGAGCCGCGACCATCAGACGCGCATCGGTGACGACTGCACCGTCGGTCACAGCGTCACGATGGAAGACTGCACGATCGAGAACGGTGCGTTGATCGGCAGCAATGCCGTCGTGCTCAACGGCGCCCGCGTCGGGAGCCGCGCATTGATCGCCGCCGCGTCGGTCGTGCCGGCCAACGCGACGATGCCGGCCGAGACCCTCTGCGCCGGCGCGCCGGCCGTCGTCAAACGAAAGCTCGAGGGAAACTCGCTCGGCTGGATCGACGCGACGCCCGAGAGCTACGTCCGGCTCTCGCGCGATTACCTCCACCACGGCATCGGCGATCCCGAGATGCAAGAGAGCATCGAGACCAGCTTCGCGCCTTAGTGGATTCACGTTCCGTGAATCCGTCGCGTTTCGGCTTCGCCGAAGCCGCCGCGTCGTCGTTCGTCGCCCTAGTTAGAGCCGCCGGTAAAGACGCGGCTGCGGCGGATGTCGGGCTCGTCGATTTGCATGAGTTGCTCGCGCGTCACCACGCCGCCGTGCTCGAACAGCCGCGTGGCTTGCCGCAGACGTGCCCGGTCGATCGCGTTGCGGACGCTGCGCGCGTTGGCGAACTGCGGCTGACCCATGCGCAACGTCAGATATTCGTCGAGCGCGTGCACCGCCGCCGGCGTCAACGCGTAGTTGAGCCGTTCGAGCATCAGGTTCGCAATCGTCGCGAGTTCCGCGACGGAATAATTCGGAAAGTCGATGTGATTGGCGACGCGCGAACCCAGACCCGGATTGCTCGCGAAGAACGTCTGCATCCGATCGTGATAACCGGCGAAGATCACGACCAGATCGTCGCGTTGCGCCTCCATCACTTGCAGCAGAATCTCGATCGCCTCGGCACCGTAGTCGCGCTCGTTCTCCGGCTTGTACAGGTAGTACGCTTCATCGATGAACAACACGCCGCCCATCGCGCGCTTCAGCATCTCTTTCGTTTTGGGCGCCGTGTGGCCGATATACTGACCAACGAGATCGTCGCGCGTAGCGATCACGACATGCCCCTTACGCAGATAACCAAGACGGTGCAGGATCTCGGCCATGCGCGTCGCGACCGTCGTCTTCCCCGTACCCGGCGGTCCGGTGAACGACATGTGCAGCGGCGGCCGCGCCGCGACGAGCCCGACCGTTGCGCGCAGCCGGTCGATCAGCAGCAGGTGGGCGATTTCGCGAATGCGCGTTTTGACCGGCGCGAGGCCGACGAGATCGCGATCGATCGCCGCGAGAACGTCGCCGACCTGCGAATCGCGGTACGCCGCATCGAGGTCGAGGGCGGCGGCCTCAGGTGCGGTGCCGGCCGAGGCGTTCACGTGACGCCGTTCGTCCCGCGATGGTAGCGCTCGCCCACGGGCCGGTCCGTCGCGTAGGCGTGCAGCTGGTAGCGAATCGTGCGGTCGTTATCGACTCGTCGCTCGAGCCGAAAGCCCGGTTCGAGCGCCGGCCGGTTGACGATGAAGCTCAGCGCCGTCGTCTGCCGGCCGAGCCGTGCGTCGTAGGCGTTCATCTTCACGTACTCGTTCGCGAACGCGGCGCGCGCGCGACGCAACGCTTCGAGCACGACGCCGGCGTCGGTCTCGTCGAACATCGGCAGATCGATCATCTCCCAATACGCGTTACGCGGGTGCGGGTCGTCGGTGTGTTCGAACGAGATCGACCAGCCGTGGTCGAGCGCGTAGGTGATCTGACGGGCGATCTGTTCGTCGGTCAGATCGGGGAGATACGAGAAGGTTCCTTGCGTGACTCTCATCGTCCGTTCTCCTAGAAAGACGGCGTGACGGCGACGTCGGGCATGTCGGTCGACGCATAATCGAACGTGATATCTTTCCACACCTCGAGCGCACGGGCGAGCGGCGTACACGTGCGCGCAGCGTCGCGCAAGATGTCCGGACCTTCGTCCAGGTAATCGCGGCCCTCGTTACGCGCCAGGATCATCGCTTCGAGCGCGACGCGATTCGCCGTTGCGCCGGCGGCGATGCCGTCCGGGTGCCCGATCGTTCCGCCGCCGAACTGCAGCACGACGTCCTCGCCCAGATAGTGCACGAGCTGGTGCATCTGTCCGGCGTGAATACCGCCCGACGCGACGGGCATCACCGGGTTCAGCGACGCCCATGGCTGATCGAAATACAGGCCGATCGACGGATTCGCCGGCGTGAAATCCTCGCGCAGCGTGTCGTAGAATCCCTTCGTCGTGTACGGATCGCCCTCGAGTTTTCCGACGACCGTCCCGGCGTGCACGTGATCGACGCCGAGCAGGCGCACCCACTTGGCGATCACGCGAAAACTCACGCCGTGCGACTTCTGCCGCGTGTAGGTCCCGTGGCCCGCACGGTGCAGATGCAGGAGCACGCCGTTGCGCCGTGACCACTTCGAGAGCGACTGCATCGCGCTATAGCCGATCGTGAGGTCCATCATGATGATGACGCTGCCGAGTTCTTTCGCGAACTCCGCGCGCTCGTAGATCGCTTCCATGTCGGCGCCCGTCACGTTGAGGTAGTGGCCCTTGATCTCACCGCTTGCAGCCTCGGCTTTGTTCACGGCCTCCATGCAGAACAGAAACCGGTCGCGCCAGCGCATGAAGGGCTGGCTGTTGATGTTTTCGTCGTCCTTCGTGAAATCGAGGCCGCCGCGCAGCGCCTCGTACACGACGCGGCCGTAGTTGCGAGCGGAGAGTCCGAGTTTGGGCTTGACGGTCGCGCCGAGCAGCGGCCGCCCGAATTTGTTGAGGTATTCGCGCTCCATCACGATGCCGTGCGGCGCGCCCGCAAACGTCTTGACGTAAGCGACCGGGATGCGCATATCCTCGAGGCGCAGCGCCTTGATCGCCTTGAAGCCGAACACGTTTCCGATGATCGACGACGTCAGGTTCGCGATCGACCCTTCCTCGAAGAGATCGATGTCGTAGGCAATGTACGCAATGAATTGCTCCGGATTGCCGGCGACCGGATCGACGCGATAGGCACGCGCACGATAGTGGTCGTGCGCGGTGAGCCGGTCGGTCCAGACGACCGTCCACGTCGCGGTCGATGATTCGCCCGCAACGGCGGCGGCAGCTTCGATCGGATCGACGCCGGGTTGCGGCGTGATGCGGAATGCGCAGAGGATGTCCGTTTCGCGCGGCTCGTAGTCGGGTTCCCAATAGCCCATGCGCGCGTACGGCGCGACGCCCGATTGCCAGCGATCGGTCACCATCATGACGGCACCCCTTCGAGAAGTTCGTGTTGAACGAGCACGATGCGACGTGCGATCAGGAGCTGTGCGAGCGCCAGCGCGTGCCCGGTGTGCGTTCCACCGCTGCCGTCGCGATACTCACCGAGCTGCGCCGGAAAAGCGTGCAGCGGCATTCCCATGTGCGACCAAATCTTGGCTTGGACGGCGTCGGCGGTCCGGTTATCGATCGAGCCGTCGAGCTCGATGATCGTCTCGGGAAAACCGCCCGGCGTGATACCGTTCATCTGCCGGATCGACGTATTCGCACTCGCGAATTCGGAATAGTCGAGCGGCTTGAAACGGCCGCCTTTGCGAATGCTTGCGCTCAGTCCGCCGAACTCGCGGCGCATCGTTGCCGGACTGCGATAGAACTGCACGCACAAGTCGGCGTAGCGCGCTTGCGGATCGATGTAGGCTTCGGCGTCAGGCCGGCGCTTCTCGATCTCGGCCCGCACCTCGGCTTCCGCATATCCGCGCTGCAACGTGTCGCGCTGAACCTTCCAGATGATGCGCATCTCGTGCTCGGGGTCGAGCCATACGGTGACGTCGAAAACGTCGCGCAACGAACGCGTGAAGAGCGGGAAGAGACCTTGCACGACCACGACGTCTTTCGGTTCGAAGCGCTCGCGCGCCGCAAAGGTTCCGTCGCGATGATCGTAGATCGGCTTCTCGATCGTCGCGCCCTCGCGCACGGCCCACAAGTCTTCTTGCATCGCGGCGAAGTTGTTCGCGCGCGGGTCGAGCGCTGTGAGGTTCACGGCCTTGCGTTGCACGCGATCGAGCGCGTGATAATCGTCGAGACAGATCGTGCCGATTCGTTCCGCGCCGAAAATGCGGTCGAGGCCGCGACAGAGCGTCGTTTTTCCAGTCCCGGAGTCGCCGCCCACGGCGATCATGATCGGTCGGCTAGCCATGCAGCTGGTCCCCGCTGGCGATGGAGGTCAGGCTATGCTGGCATGGACAACCATAGACGTCAAATACAGTTTTTGCGCCGAACGATAAGACAGAGCTTATGATATCGCTCCATCAGCTTCGGATGTTTCTCGATATTGCCCGGGTCGGCTCGGTTCGTGACGTTGCGAAGGAAAGCGTCGTCTCGCAGCCTGCCGTATCGGCCGCGCTGGCTGGGCTTCAGCGCAGCCTCGGCGTTCCGCTCGTCGAGCGCGTGGGACGCGGGCTTCGCCTCACGGACGCGGGACGTGAAGTCGAAAATACCGGGCGCCGGGTCTTCGCGCTGCTCGAAGAGCTGCGGACCCGCGCCCAGGCCGCGGCGGCCCCCGACGCCGGACGTCTGCGACTGGGCGTCGTCACGACGGCGGCGGAGCACCTCGTCCCAAGCCTCCTGGCCGGCTTTCGCGAGCGATACCCGCACGCGAACATCGAGCTCGAAGTCGCGAACCGGGCGCGCATTTGGGATCGCCTCGCGTACGGCGAGATCGAGTTGGCGCTGGGCGGCCGCCCGCCGCTGGACCGTGCGTTCCGCACGCTCGCGACGAGCCCGAACGCACTCGTCATCGTCGCGCAGCCGGGAAGCATCGTCGACGCGCTTGCGTTGACACGCGCGACGTGGTTGCTGCGCGAACCCGGTTCGGGGACACGCAGCGCAACCGAAGATGTGATCGACATGCTCGACGCCGAACCGCCGCGGCTCACGATCGGATCGAACGGCGCGATCCGCGAGAGCGTGCGCGTCGGACTCGGGGTGTCGCTGCTTCCGCTGGACACGGTCGCGCGCGACATCGCGGACGGCACCCTCGCCATCGTCGAGACGCCGTTCACGCCGGTCGTGCGCCCGTGGCACCTCCTCTGCAGCAACGACGCCGCGATCAGTCCGATCGCCGAACGATTCGTTCAGGCGATGCGCGCCCGCGCGTAAAGACCGGCCGCGCAGACGAGCAGAAACCCCGCGAACGCAAAGCGTAGGGTCTTCTCCGGAAGGCGCCCGGCCAGCGCGACGCCGAGGGGAACGGCGAAAACGCCGCCGGCCGCGAGCGGCACACCGATGGCCCAGTTGATGTCGGACGCCGACGCGTACACCCAGAGCGAGAGCACGATGCCCGGCGTGACGAACGCGAGCGACGTCGCTTGCGCCGCGATTTGGGAAAATCCGAAGAGCCCGGAGAGAATCGGAACCGCAAAGATCGCGCCGCCGATCGTGAAGAGACCGGAGAGCACCCCGGTTCCGACGCCGACCAGCGCCGCCCACGGCCACCCGAGCGGCGCCCGCGCCGCACCACGACCGAGCACCGCGGTTCGCCAGCCCATGTAGACCGCGAGGACGACGATGAACGTGGCGAACGCCACGCGCAAGTCGCGACTCGGCAGCAGCGTCGCGACGCGGCTTGCCGCCACGGTGATCGGAAATGCCGGAATCGCAATCGCGAGCACGATCCGCCAGTCGAGTTTGACCGTCGCCAGATACCGCCACAGTCCGACCAGCGCGTTCGGCGCGACCATCACGAGCGCCGTCCCTTGCGCGGCCTGTTCGCTCAGACCGAAGACGATGCCGAGTATCGGAATCGCGACGATCCCGCCCCCGATGCCGAAAAGGCCTCCGCAAAATCCGAAGACTGCGCCGAGAACGAGAAACATCAGAACGTGCACCAGCACGCGCGCTTAGGTGTTACGGTGACGGATAATGCGAATCGTCACCATACGGTTGGAAGAGCGTATGCTCGGCGCGGAAGCGCAATTTCACCGTCCCGACTTTGCCGTTGCGATGTTTTGCAAAGATGAATTCGGTCGCGTCCGGTTCGGGCGAGGTCTCTTTGTTATAATACGCGTCGCGATATAAGAACGTGACGATATCCGCTTCTTGCTCGAGGCTGCCCGAATCACGCAAATCCGAGAGCATCGGCCGCTTATCCTGACGCGTCTCGACGGCACGGTTCAGTTGCGCGAGCGCGACGATCGGAATGTCGAGATCTTTCGCGGTCGCCTTGATCATCCGACAGATATCGGAGAGTTCTTCGTTTCGATTCGATCCGCGGTTGTTGAGCGTCGACGGCCGGACGAGCTGCAGGTAGTCGATGAACGCAATCGACAGCCCGTGCGTCGACTTCAGACGGCGCAGACGGCTCCGGATCTCCGTTACGGTAACGGCACCGGAATCGTCGAGAAAGATCGGGAGGTCGTTGAGCTTGCCGATTGCATCGCCGATGCGCTGCCACTCCTTTTGTTCGATCGCGCCCCGCCGCAGTTTACTCGCATCGATCGTCGCCTCGGACGAGATCAGGCGTTCAATCAGTTCTTGCTTCGTCATTTCGAGCGAGAAAATCGCGACCGGTTGCCGTTCCTCGCGAGCGGCGAACAGGGCCATGTTGAGCGCGAGTGACGTCTTGCCCATCGCCGGCCGCGCAGCGAGAATGATGAAGTTCCCGCGTTGGAAGCCGGCGGTATACGCGTCGATATCGTTGAAACCGCTCGTGACGCCGGTGCGCTCGCCGGACTGGGCGTGCCGCGTCTCGAGCTTGTAGAACGTGTCGAGCAACAGCGACGAAACCGACGAGAACGAACCGCGCTGGTCGCGGTTGCCGACGTCGTACACGATCTGCTCGCTCTCGTCGAGCGCCGCCGGAACATCATCTTCAGACTCGTACCCGAGCGCGGTGATGCGGGTGCCGGCGTGAATGAGTTGCCGCAGCGACGCCTTCTCCCGCACGATCTTCGCGTAATACTCGGCCGATGCGGCGGTCGGCACCGTGTCCATCAGGGACGTCAGATACGCGAGACCGCCGACCTTGTCGAGCATGCTGCGCGAGCGCAGTTCTTCCGCCAGCGCTACCTTGTCGAGCGGCTTCCCCGTTTCGTAGAGTGCGTAGAGCGCGCGGTAAATCGTCTCGTGCAGCGACGCGTAGAAGTCGTCGGGGCGCACGATCTCGCTGACCGCGGCCATCATCTCTTTGTCGACGAGCACCGAGCCGAGCAGCGCCATCTCCGCTTCGAGATTGTTCGGCGGGATACGATCGATCGGAGAAACGAACGCGGGAACGCTCACCGCGTGACGCCTTTCGCGCGACCGAGCGGCGGCGTCACGGGCCGAATACCGTAAGCGAGCATCGCTTCGGCGATCGTCGACACGGCAACGACGGAGATACCGTCCGGCGTCGCTTCGATGTCGCGCGCGTTCTCGGCCGGCAAGACGAACGCACGCATCGACGTCGCGCGGGCAGCGTACAACTTCTCGACGACGCCGCCGACCGCGCGCACGTTGCCCGTCAACGAAACCTCACCGGTGACCGCGATGTCCTGCGGGAGCGGGGTCTTCGTCAACGCCGAGTAGAGCGCGAGAAAGAACGCGAGGCCGGCCGAGGGACCGTCGATGTTGCCGCCGCCGATCACGTTCACGTGCACGTCGTAGTCGCTCGGGTCGAACCCGCTCATCGCGCGAACGACCGACGCGGCGTTGAACACCGAATCGCGCGACATCGAGCCCGCCGTATCGTTGAACCGGACGGTGCCCTTGCGCGGATCGCGCGCGGGAAACGCCGCCGCTTCGATCTCGATGACCGAACCGACGTACTGCGCGACGCCGAGGCCGTGAACGCGGCCAATTTCCTTCTTCTTGCGCGCGCGCGCCGGTGAATGCGCAACGATGCGACCCGCTTGCACGACGGCGATCACGTCGTCGTCGCGCACGAGCGCGCCACGGAGCGGCGTCGCCTCCGAACGGTAGAGCGCGTGGCCGTAGGCGTCGGCGAGAATCTGGACGGCCTTGCGTCCTTCGTTCGTATAGGTCGCGATCAGCGCCGCCACCGATTTCGCGCAGCGCGCGCTCAACCGGCGCGCCGCCTCATTGACGATACGCACGACCTGCGTTTGCGTGAGCGGTTCGAAATACACGGCCGCACAGCGCGAACGGATCGCCGGATCGATCGCCTCCGGATCGCGCGTCGTCGCACCGATCAAGATGAAATCTGCCGGCGCACCGTCGGCAAAGAGCTTTTTCACGTACGCCGGCACGTTCGGATCGTGCTCGTCATAATACGACGATTCGAACATCACGCGCTTGTCCTCGAGTACCTTGAGCAGCTTCGTTTGCAGCGCCGGCGCCATCTCGCCGATCTCGTCGATGAAGAGCACGCCGCCGTGCGCTTTCGTCACGAGGCCAAGCTTCGGTTCGGGGATTCCGCTCTCGGCAAGATCGCGCCGGCTGCCCTGATAGATCGGATCGTGGACGCTGCCGAGCAACGGATTCGTCGTTTCACGATGATCCCAACGCAACGTTGTGCCGCTCGCTTCGACGAAGGGCGCACCGGCGGCGAACGGCGTGTGGGTGCGCGTCTTCGCAATTTCGAGCGCAAGCCGCGCGACGGTCGTTTTACCTACGCCCGGCGGCCCGTAAAGAATCACGTGCTGCGGAAAGGGTGAAGCTAATTTTGCGAGCAGGGCTTGCACGGCGGATTCTTGACCGACGATGCCGTCGAGCGTCTTCGGGCGTAGCGCGTCGAGCGCGGTCGCGTTCAAGTGCCGTTCGTCGAGCGCGCGCAGATCGTCAAGACGGCGCTGCGTCGCCGGCGTTTCGGGGCCGGCCGCTTCGCGAAGCGCTTCGATCTTCAGGTCGCGCACGTACTCGGCATGCCGGTGAACCATCTTTTCATTCACACGCCGTTCGACTTCGTCCTCGACGGTGCGCTGTGCGACGATATCGGCGAGCGCGTCCTCGATCTCGGCGATTGCTTTGCGGAAGCCGCCGGGCGCCGGAATCCGTTCGAGCGTCGGGTCTTCAAACACGAGCCGCTGTAAGGCGAGAACGCGTTCGCCGAGCACCGACGACCGCATCAATTTCAGTGCGCCGAGCTTGCCGGCGCGCATGATGACCTTGTCCTTGCCCAGTGCGCTCGCAAGAATTTCGTAGAGCGCCGCTACTTGTCGGCGGACGCCTCCCTCGGCATCGTCGGCCACGACTACTTGGCCGCGACGACTCGAATGTTCGACTTCGCGACGATGTTGTTGCCGAGACGAATTTCGATCGGATACGTCCCGACGGCTTTGATGCCGTCTTTCATCTCGATCTTATGACGATCGATCGCGACATTCAGCGCGGCTTGAATCGCGTCGGCGACGTTCGCGTTCGTGACGGTTCCGAAGAGGCGGCCGTTGCCGCCGGCCTTCGCCGGAATTTCGAGCGTGAGTTCTTCGAGTTGTGTCGCCACGTCTTGGGCGTTCGCGACTTCCTCCGCCTGACGCCGCGCCTTGGCGTTGTTCTGCTGTTCGAGCTGCTTGATCGCACCGGCCGTCGCGGCCGTTGCAAGGCGGCGCGGCAACAGGAAGTTGTTGGCATAACCGTCGGCGACGTTCGCGACGTCACCGCGTTTGCCGAGCGTCTTGATGTCGGAGAGAAGGATGACTTTCATCGCGTGGTCTCCTTAACTCGCAACGAACGGCAGCAGCGCGATGATGCGCGCACGTTTGACGGCAACGGTCAGCGCACGCTGGTGGCTGGCGCAATTGCCCGAAATGCGGCGCGGAAGAATCTTGCCGCGTTCCGAGATGTACTTGCGTAGGCGCGTCTGGTCTTTGTAGTCGATCGCCTCGAGGCGGTCGACGCAGAACGTGCAGACCTTACGCTTGGGACGCCGCTCTTTTTTAGCTGCACTTTTCGACTTGCTTTTCGGGGGTGGCATGGCTCTCTTTCATGTAGGTGGAGAATGGCCGATGCGAGACCGGCCCTACACACGTGACGCGACGCGCCACGACAGGAGAGGAAGGTACGTCGGTACCAGCGTTCCTGTGACACCGTATTCTACCAGGTCAGGTACGGTTCGACTACCCCCGCCGGCCGCTTTCGGTGTAAGAAATCGCGGCGCCGCTCAACGGACGGCCCTCCTCGATGTCGAAGCTGCGCTTCGGCTCAAGCCAACGCAGCGCAATTTCCGGAGGACTTCATGTTTGAGAATCTCCTCGGTGCCGCATCGAAAATGCTCGGCGGCACAGGTGACACCACGCAGGAACAAGTGCAAAGTGCGATCGCGAGCCACGTCGGCGGCCTCGACGCAAGCGAACTCGCCAACCATTTCATCGGCATGGTACCGAATCTGCCCGAGGGCGCGCGCACCTCGTTAGCGAGCACCGTCATGGGAGCACTCGGTCAAAATGGCGCCGCCGCGAGCGACGTCGAAGCCGCCGGCGTTCCCGTCGAAGGAGCGATGAGCGGCGATCATGCGGCGCTCGGCGCGCTGCTCGAACATGCCGCGAGCGATCCGTCGTCATTGAAGGACGCAGCCGTTTCGTTCGTTACCAACAATCCGCAAATCATCCAGCAGTATGCGCCCGACTTTCTCAAGGGCATTCTCTCGAAGTTCGGAGCGTGAACATGCACCTTCGCCGTTTCTCTCTGCGCAGCGCCGCCGCGATCATCGTCGCGGCGACCTGCGCGACGGCAGCGTTCGCGCAAAGCTCGACGGTCCTCACGAAGCGCGGCGCGCTCATCGACGGGAAGATGACGACCGGGCTCAGCAGCAAGACGTCGAACAACGGCGATCCCTTTTCGCTCACCATCACCGACTCGCTGTTTCACCGTCATCCTGAACTCAAGGGCGCCGTCGTTGACGGGCACGTCGAGAGCGTGACACCCGCCAAGTCGACGCATAAGGCGACGATGAGCATCATTTTCGACGACATCACGTTCCCCGGCGGTAAGAAAGAACCGGTCCGTGTCGCGGTCGCGAAGCTATCTGCACTCGAACCGAAAACGCATCATATTCGCGACGTCGGCATCATCATCGGCGGGGCCGTCGCCGGCCACGTCGTCTCGAAGAAAACCGGACATGGCGGCGGGACGCTCGCGGGCGCCGCTGCCGGTTTCGCGCTCGCATCGTCCATGAAATCGGACATCGTCATCAAACCAGGAACCGTCATCCAGCTCAAACTGCTCGAAGATCTTCCGGCCCCGACGGATTCGCAAACCTGACGCGCAACGCTGCGTGAGCGTGACCGACGGTTTCGCCGGAACGATCGGCAACACGCCGCTCATCCGGCTGCCGAAACTCTCGGCCGCGATCGGCCGTGAGGTCTGCGGGAAAGCCGAATATCTCAATCCGGGCGGCTCGGTCAAAGACCGGGCCGCTCGCGCGATCGTCGACGATTTCGAACGGCGCGGTTCGCTGCGCGCCGGCGGGGTCGTCGTCGAAGGCACCGCCGGCAACACCGGCATCGGTCTCGCGCTCGTCGGCAACGCACGCGGATATCGCTCGATCATCGTCATGCCCGACGATCAGGCGCCGGAGAAGTACGCGCTGCTGCGCACCTACGGCGCAGAACTGCACGTCGTCGAATCAGCCCCGTTCACGAACGACGCGAACTACTATCATGTCGCGCGCCGAATGGCGGAATCCATCGACGGCGCCGTATGGGCGAACCAATTCGAGAACACGGCCAACCGGGATGCGCACGAGCACACCACCGGGCCTGAGATCGTCGCGCAAACCGGCGGACGGCTCGATGCGTTCCTCGCGGCCGCGGGAACCGGCGGAACGATCGCAGGCACCGGGCGCGCGCTCAAAGCGTACGATCCGTCGATCCGCGTCGTCTTGTGCGACCCGTACGGTTCGGCGCTCTACAACTACGTGAAGTTCGGCGAGTTGCGGCCGGACGGCGACTCGCTCGCGGAGGGCATCGGTATCAAACGAATCGTCGCGAATTTCAAAGGTGCGGCGATCGACGACGCGATTCGCGTCGACGATCGCGCAATGGTTGAAATGGCGCATTGGCTCGTGCGCGAGGAGGGTCTCTTCGTCGGCGGCTCGGCGGCGTTGAACGTCGTGGGTGCGGCGCGGTACGCGCGAGCGTTGCCGCCCGGAAGCCGTGTCGTGACGATCCTGTGCGACAGCGGCGACCGCTATCGCTCGCGCATCTACGACCCCGCGTGGCTGGCGGACAACGATCTCGTCCCGCGCGCCTCCGGCCTCGCGTTTCTCTAGTTCGAGTACGGCCACGCCACCCTTCGACAAGCTCAGGGTGACAAGAAGACGCCCCGTCACCCGAGCTTCCCGTCACCCGAGCTTCCCCGTCACCCTGAGCCTCTCGAAGGGGGAGGGCCGTTGTGGCGCCGGACGTAGATCAACGGATGCTGCATGCTCAAGCGCTCGTGCGCACCACGCGCCCCTCGCAGGTCGCCTCGAAGGCCGCCGCCGACCTCGGCCTCGAGTTCCGCACCGAGTGGTCGGCCGAGGCGGGCACGATTTCGTTGCCCGACGGAATCTGCGACATGCACTCCTGGCCCGAAGGGCTTCGACTCGATGCATTCGCCGAAACGAGCGATGGTTTAGGGCGCATCGAAGATGTCGTAAAGCGCCAACTGGAGCGTGCGGGAAACGGCGACGGCGTGAACGTCGAGTGGTATCGCCGGCCGGCGAGCCGATAGTGGCCCGTCTCGCAAAAACCGATACAGTCGCTCGGCGCTTTTCCGCTCTCGCTTTGTGTATCGCCACTTGCGATACGGGCCACTCGACGGAAGACGGATCGCGCCGCAGGGCGCAACGAGCGTTGCTCCGCTAACGAAATCGGCCGTTGCGGCCGACAAGCTAGCGAAGGAGCAACGACATGTTCGTGGTCGTCGGGTGGGTCATCGTCCTCGCCGCAGTCATCGGCAGCTTCATTTTTGAAGGCGGCCATCTTCTCGCGCTCCTGCAGCCGTTCGAGTTGATGTGCATCTTCGGCGCGGCGGTCGGTGCGTTCGTCGTCGGCAATCCACCGAAAGTGATCGCGTCCGTGCTCAAAGCGCTACCGACGTGTTTCCGCAGTAAGAGCTACAGCAAAGAGAAGTATCTGCAGCTGATCGCACTGCTCTTCGAACTGCTGCAGAAGGGTCGCCAAGAGGGACTACTCGCGCTCGAGAGCGACGTGAACGATCCCGCCGCAAGTCCGCTCTTCGCGAAATACCCGTCGGTCGAAAACGATTCGCACCTGACCGAATACATCGTCGACTATCTCCGCATGATGCTCTCGGGCAATCTCAACGTCCTCGAAATTCAAGAGCTGATGGACGCGGAGCTCGAGACGCATCATGCCGAGAAGGCCGTTCCGGCCGCCGCGATTCAAAAAATGGCGGATGCACTTCCGGCGTACGGTATTGTGGCCGCGGTCATGGGCGTGGTGCACACGATGGGCTCCGTCGGGCAACCCCCGAAGATTCTCGGCGAGATGGTTGCCGCCGCGCTCGTCGGAACGTTCCTCGGCATCTTGCTCGGCTACGGGTTCGTCGGCCCGCTCGCGAGCGTGCTCGAAGCGAACGCGATTGAGGAAGCGAAGCCGTTCGAATGCGTGAAGACGGTGTTGCTCGCATCGATGAGCGGCTATTCGCCGACGATCGCCGTTGAGTTCGGCCGCAAGGTGCTCTTCTCGGTCGACCGTCCGAGTTTCCAAGAACTCGAAGACACGGTGAAGGCGACCAAGAACCCGCCGCCCTCGGCGGCGACCGAAGCGATTATGTCCGCACCCGCGACGGCATAGCGCCGCGTGTCGTCCGAGTTCCCGCACGACGCGTCACCGTTTGCCGATCACGACACCGACATGCTGCCGTCGGACGATGCGGCCGTTGCGGTCGCACCGCCGCAAACGCCGAAGCTCAGCGGGACCGTTCCCGACGAACCGCCGAGCGACGGCCACAAAACGTTCGTCGCCGCGAGCAAAGCGACGTACGAGCGCGCGCCGACCGTCATCATCCGGCGCAAGCGGCGCGCACACGCTGCGGCGCACGGTGGTGCGTGGAAGATCGCCTACGCCGACTTCGTCACCGCGATGATGGCATTTTTTCTCTTGATGTGGCTGCTGACATCGACCAACCACGGCGATCTGCAAGGCATCGCCGACTACTTCAATCGGCCCCTGCAAGCGGCGTTCACCGAAGGCCCCGGTTCGACCGCGACGACGTCGCCGCAAACGGACGAAGATAAACAAGAACTCCGTCAAGACGAACAGCAGCAGCTCGACGCGCTCAAGACGCGTCTGACGACGTTGATCGATCGTTCGCCGAAGTTGCAAGCGTTCAAGAATCAGATCAAGATCGATATCACCAGCGAAGGCTTGCGCATTCAGATCATCGACGACAAGAATCGTCCGATGTTCGACAAGGGGAACGCCGAACTCAAGGATTACACGCAGGCGATCCTTTCGCAGATCGGCCCAACGCTCAACGCCGTTCCCAATCATATCTCGATCGCGGGTCATACGGACGCGTTGACGTATTCGGGAGGGCAGGCCGGATTCTCGAATTGGGAACTTTCGACCGAACGCGCGAACGCCGCACGACGCGAGTTGATCGACGGCGGCATGCACGGCGCAAAAGTGCTGCAGGTGCGCGGTTTGGCCGACGCGATTCCGCTCATCGTGAACGATCCGGCAAATCCGGCGAATCGCCGGATCAGCATCGTCGTGCTCAATCGAGCCGCCGAGGAAAACTTCCGTCGCGACGGCACACAGACGCCGGACGCTCACTCCTCGCCGAGATAATCGGTTAGCAGCTCGTTCACGCGTTCGGTTGCGTCCGCTTGCAGCCAGTGCGACACCCCGGGAAGATACTCGATGCGCAGGTTCGACACGTAGCGATCCGTTCCGAACGTCGTCTCTTTCCCCAAGGCGACGTCGTCTTCGCCCCACAACAGCAATGTCGGCACGTCGATCGGCGCCACCGGTTCGCGCAGCAGCGCGGTGATGCCGCGCGGCGCGGCACGGTACCACGCAAGCATCGCTCGCAACGCACCCGGTTCGGCCGCCTGCGCGCGATACGTTTCCAACTCGTCGGCCGCGAACCGCTCCGGCTTCCGCGCGGTGCGAAGGAACGCGTCGAGGACCGGCCGCGCACGGTCGAGGCCGAGCAGCCATTCCGGAATCAGCGGCAACTGAAAGAACACGATGTACCACGAGCGCAGTCGCTGCTTCCACGACGTGCGCAAGACGCGCGCGAACACCGCCGGGTGTGGAACGTTCATGACGACGAGCCGCTCGAGCGGCCGGACCCGCCGCATTGCGAAGAACCACGCGACGGCTGCACCCCAATCGTGACCGAGCAGCGTCACGCTTCGGGCGCCGGACGCGTCGATCAGTGCCGCGACGTCCTCAAGCAGATAACGCATATCGTACGCGGCGACGCCGCGCGGCCGCGTCGTTCGCCCGTATCCGCGCTGGTTCGGCGCCCACACGCGGTAGCCGAGAGCGAGGAGCGCCGGCATCTGGTGCCGCCACGCCACGGCATGCTCCGGAAAGCCGTGCAAACACAGCGCAAGGCGATCGCCGCTTCCGGCTTCGAGCACCTCGACATCCAAGCCGTTCGCGCGCACGAAAACGAACCTGCCGAGTGGCTCGGGCACGCGTTACTTCGGCGGGGCGTCCTGCCCGCGGATCGTCAGTTTATGCACGACGAGTTCGTCGATTTCGAGCCGCTCGATGTGCGTCGGCCCAAGGCCGAGCCGGCCGATCGCGATCGCCCCGACGGCGAGCGCACCGATCGCACGCGCGCCGACCGCGACCGCACCGATCGCGGCCACGGCGATCGATGCGGCTCCGAGTGCAACGCGCCAATTCATCGCTATTTGCCGATGATGACTTCCGTCGCTTTGATGATGATTGTGACGTTATCGCCGGCTTTGAGTCCGAGCGCTTCGGCCGACCCGCGGGTAATCGCCGCCGTAATCGTCGCCGGCTGAATGTCGACGACGACCTCAGCCATCACCTCACCGAGTTTCGTCGCCGTGATCTTGCCGGCAATTTGGTTACGGGCGCTGATTTCCATGGACGATCCCCTTATGGTTGCGGAACGGTCGTGAATTCCACGTCGGTCACGGAACGCACCCATCGCGCTTCGCGCTTGTCGAACGGCACGATGAGACGGTACGGGCCCGCGCCCGCAGCAAACGGCACTCCATCACGCATGTCAGCGATCAGCACGACATGATCGGTGTATGACGCATCGAGTTCCGGAAGTGCGAAAACGACATGATAACCGTCGGTTGCGCCGACGACCACATATGCCGTCATTGCCTTTCCACGCACCGCCATCCCGCTCGGGGCTCCGGCGCGCACCAAGAGATCGTCGAGCGAAACGCCCGTGTAGGTGTTCGTGCGGCCGCCCTCATCAGTAGCCGTGATCGATTTCCGCGGTAGTCCGCTCACCGACGCTGCGTCGACCCGAAGGTGAAACGGACTCGGAGCGGGCGCCGGCGTCCGCTCCTGCGCATCGGCCGGTGCGAACGAGCCGAGCACCGCGACGAAGCTCAGCAACGCGATGCCCGCGCTTCTCACGGTGAGATGAATCCGCGCGCCTTCAAAACGCTTTGACCGTCGGGCGACGTGACGTAATCGACGAAGGCCTGCGCACCGGACGCATTCGTCGCACCCTTCAACACGGCAATGGGATATTCGATGTCCGGTGCAACGGCTGACGGGAACGGAGCGACGGAGAGCTTCCCGGCGACGCTCGGTGTGACGTCCGTCGCGTAGACGACCCCCGCATCACCCTCACCGAGGGAAATCTTCGTCACCACGGCCTTTACGTCGAGTTCGTTCGAGACGACGTTCTTCTCGACCGCAGTCGGAAAATCGCCCGGATAGCCGGCCTGACCACTGAGTTTCGCGAACGTCGCGCGCGCGTAGCTGCCGACCGGAACGGTCGGCGCCGCCAGCACGACTTTTACACCGCTCTTCGCGAGATCGGCCGGACCGCTCACTTTCACCGCATCGGCTTTCGGCGTGATGAGCACCAACCGGTTTTTCGCAAACGTCTTGGGTGATCCGGCGACGTTGTCAGCCGCCGCCTTCATCTGCGCGATGTTTGCCGACGCGAAGACGTCGGCCGGGGCGCCCGCCTTGATTTGCGCAACCAACGTATCGGAGCCGCCGAAGCTATAGGTCACGGCGACGCCGGTTTTTTTCGTAAACGCGGGGGCGAGCGTGTTGAAAGCCTCCGTCAGCGAGGCAGCTGCGAACACCGTGATCTTCCCCGTGCCTTGGGCGTGCGCACCGGCAGCGAACGTCACCAGCAGTGCGGCGACGGCGCCAAACGCGAAAAGCGATCGTTTCATACAAAGGTCTGGTTTCTTGAAGCGAACCGACTTCCTTCGCTATGTTTGCCTGGACATAACGTCAGTATGCGGGTTCGTTCTCGAGCGGACGAAAGAGAGCGCCTGCCGCATTGTCGGATTCACCCGCGTTGCCGCCGATGTGCCGCAGCAGCCACCGCGCGATCGCGCGTAAGCGCAACACGCGATGGCGCGGCTTTCCGCTGCGCGAGAGTTCGTGACCGTCGCCGGTGAAACGCACGAACTCAGCGTCGCTCTTGCCCAACATGCGCAGCGTGTTGAACAACTGCTCGCCCTGATCGATCGGGCAGCGATAGTCGCGCTCGCTGTGCACGATCAGCATCGGAACGCTGATGTTCTCCACCGCGCGCATCGGCGAGCGGTCGAACAGTTCACGCATCGCCTTGGCGTCGAGACCGAGCCCAAGTTCGGCTTCGAGAAAATATCCGATGTCGCTTGCACCGGTGAAGCTCACGAAATCGTTGCACGATCGCATCGAGACGCCCGTCGCGAAGCGATCGGTATGGCCGAGCAGCCACGTCGTCATGAAGCCGCCATAGGAACCGCCGACGCTCGCGACGCGCGACGCGTCGACGTCACCCGTTATGACGACAGCATCGAGGATCGAGAGAAGGTCGGCCGCGTCGATACCGCCCCAGGCGCCCGTAATCGCGCTCGCAAAACGAAATCCGTAGGCCTCGCTACCTCGCGGATTTCCGTACGCGACGGCAAAACCGCACGCGGCCAAAATTTGGAACTCGAAAAAGAACGTGTTGCCGTAGGTCGCGTGGGGTCCGCCGTGGATTTCCAACACGAGGGGCAACGGCCCGTCCTGTTGCGGCGGCGCGATCAGCCATGCATCGAGCGCGGTGCCGTCGGACGCGTAAACCGGCAGGTGACGCGGCAGGACGACCGTTTTCTCGGCGAGCCACGGATTGAGATCGGTCAAACACCGTTCGCCGCTCGCGCTCACGAGTGCAATGGCACTCGGAACGACCGGCGTCGCGTACGCGATGGCCATGCAGCCGTTTGCCGCGAGTGAAAACGCCGATATCTCACGCTCGCCGCCCGCCAACAACCCGACCTCGCCCGTAAGCGCGTTGAACGAACGAAGCGACGCGTTTCCGCCGTCGCTCACCAGCGCGACGATCTCGTCGTCGCTGCACCATTGCGGAGCCGTCGCGCCACCGGAACGCAAATCGCCGTTGATCGTGTTTACAGCGGGACGATCCAACGCGAGACTGAGGGATCGTTGCTCCGTTCCGTCCGTGCGGGCGACGAACAGTTCGGCGCTGTAACGCGTGTCGTTGCCGTGCCGATGCCCGATCCACGCGATTTGGCCCCCGCCGGGTGAGAAGGACGGCACGCCGTTTGGACCGTCACGCGCGGTGAGCGTGCGCGTCGTCCCGCTCGCGACGTCGACAAGCACGATATCGGAGCGCATCGATGCTTCGGCCGCGGCACTCATGCTGCACGCGATCGTGCGTCCGTCCGGCGACCAGGTCGCAGCGCCCATGTCCGCATCGCCGCTCGTGAGGCGGCGCGTCGTCCCGTCGGCAACGTCGACGACGAAGAGCTGCGCTCGACGGCCGTCATGCAGACCGTCGAGATCGCCTTTATACGGGAGCGCGCGAATATGACGCGCCCCTGATTTCTCGTCGAGATAGACGTGCGCCGTGGCCGCGTCGAACCCAGCCGCGGCCGTGTAGGCGAGAGAATCTCCGTCGGGCGACCACGCGAGCGACGTGATCCGCTCGCAGGCGTCGCCGACCGGACGCGCTTCACCGCCGGCGAGCGCCATCGCGCACAGACGCGTGGTCTCGTCCATGTCACGAACGAACGCAAGTTGCGTGCCGTCGGCGCTGACGCGCGGCATCCGGTCGTTCGTGCCGCCGGTGAACGCCGCTGCCGCGTCATCCGCAACGCGCCACAGCGAACTGACCGTCGCGTCGCTTTCGGCATCGAACGTCGTGCGGCGGAAGATCACCGTCCGGCCGTCGGGCGTCAGCTGCGGATCTGACGCGCCGGCGAATCGGTAGAGGTCGCTCGGAACGAGACGGCCGTTAACGGCCGATGCCTTCGCTAAACATCCACGTGTTGACGTCGTACCATTGCGTCCCTTGACTTGCCGTCGGCCGTTGCAGCAGCGGATTTTGCACGATGCGGTAAGGCGTGTGGTAGACGAAGAGGTACGTCGCATCTTGGACAGCCAGATCTTCGATCTGTTGAAAGATCTTGTTGCGCCGGCCTGGATTGTATTCGCGTTCCGCCGCCGCTTGCAGCGACTCCATCTTGGGATTGCAATAATTTGCTGCGTTGAAGCCGTTGGGGAGCCGCCCCGCGCACGAGTACAACTCATCGTTCGTCGGATCGGCGCCGCCTTGGAACGTGTACGACGCAAGGTCGAAATCGCCGGATGAAACAGGGCCGCCGGCCGACGCCGGCGAGTAGTACAGCGACGGCGAGAACGACTTGAATTCGGTGTCGATGCCGACGCGTCGCAGCATCTGCTGGATTTGGACGCCGGCGCTCGTTCCGGACGCGCTGCCGCTAAACGAAATGATCTGGAGCCGGAGAGCGTTCCCGCCTTTCACCCGGATGCCGTCTGAACCGACCTTCCAGCCGGCTTCCTCCAGGAGTTGCATCGCGGCGGCCGGATCGAATGACTTCCAGCGCGCCGGCACGTGACCGTCGTACATGAAAAACGGCAGGTCGCCGTACGCCGGCGTTCCGGTGCCGAAGGTAACGGTGCGCGTGATCGCGTCGCGGTCAACCGCCTTCGTAATCGCCAGCCGAACCCGCCGATCGCGCAGAAGCGGCCGCCGCTCGTTCATCGCATACGCGATGAAGTCGTTGTATGGTTCCGTTTTGCGCACGATGCCGGTTGCGTCGATCAACTGGTTGTAGCCCGACGAGTCCACGGCCGCGAAATCGATCTCGTGCTGCCGCAGCGCGATGCTCTCCGTATTCGAATCCGGAATGATGCGAATCGTAATTCGCTCGAATTTTGGTGGGCCGAGGAAGTACTCCGGGTTCGCTTCGAATTCGAGGCGTTCGCCGCGGTTCCAACGGACGAGCCGGTACGGGCCCGTCCCGACGGGTTGGCCGTTCAGCGCATCTGTTGCCAAGTTCCCTGTTTTCGCGAGCAAATGTGCCGGCATGATCGGATAGCCGTCACCGACGACGACCATGAACGACGCTTTGCGATTTCGTAGGTGGAATGCGACCGTATAACGATCGACCGCATCGACCCGCTCAATGTCCGTATAGAGCGAGCGGTTTGCGACGACATTCTTCGGATCGAGAATCGCGTGCATCGTGAACACGACGTCGGCTGCGGTAAACGGAGCACCGTCTTGCCACTTCACGTTCCGCCGCAAGTGAAACGTGAACGTCTTTCCGTCCGCCGAGATCCCGTGATTCGCCGGCGTCGGCACCTCGGCGGCCAATCTGGGATGCGGGACGTTCGCACCGTCGTAGGTGACGAGCGAATCGTACAGCATCGCGTCGATGTCGCCTTCGGTCGCAACCGTCGCGAGAATCGGCATCAGCGAATGCGGATCACCGAATGACGTGAGCCGCAACGGCGCCGTGGCCGCCGCCGGTGTTGAGTCCGCGGCGTGAACGAGACGCGGGAACACGAGCGATACAATGGCGGTGACGACAGCAAGCGCGGCAGGCAAACGATACGTCATGTCGTGCGTTTACGGCTTAAAGATCAATTGGTCGGCGGGAAATGCAGCCGGGATCGCGCCGAATCGGGCGGCAAGGTCGATCACGGGCTGCATCTCGGCAGCGTTGAACTTCACAGCGTACACGACGCGCAACATCGTCTTGAGCAAGGCCGGATCGAGCTTACTGTATTTCACCAAGATCTCGCCGCTCTGCGCGGTGTTCTTGTTGGCCCATTCCGCCGTTTTTGCAAGCGCCGTCTGGATGCGCAGCACGACGTCGGGATGCGCCTTCGCCCAGGCGGTCGTCGCAAAGTACACGCCGATCAGATAACGTTGGCCGAGCGCGTCGAACGCGTTTGCGAACACGCGCGAATCGGCTCGCGCCGGCGCGATGAACGGCTCGACGACGATCGCGCCGTCGACCCGGTTCGCAGCGAGCGCCGGAAGAATTTGCGGCATAGCCATCTCGACGAACTTCACCGTACTCGAATCGCCGCCGTTCTTATCGAGCCACAACCGCGGTGCGAACTGCGTGATGGTGCCAAGGCCCGACGCAGCCAGCGTTTTTCCGTTGAAATCGGCGGCCGTTTTCAGGGGCGAGTTCTTCGGCACCATCAGCACCGACGTCGGATCGCCGGCGAGATAGAGGCTGCCCGGCGCGATCACGGTCAGCGGCACGTTGCGTTTGAAGGCCGTGGCGACCGACAGGAGATTCGCGAAGCCGACGTCGGCAGCGCCTGAGGCGACGGCCGATGCGATGGCCGCACCGTTGGCAATCGGCTGAACGTCCGCGTCGATGCCGGCGTTCTTGAAAAATCCCATGTCCACTGCGTAATAGCACTCGGCACCGGCGTCGAGCGGCGGCGTTGCGAACCGGACCGTGTCGGCGGCGTTTACCGGGCGTGCTGCAGCAGCGGCCGAGAAGGCCGTCAACAACGCCCCAAAACGCACTCGCTTCATTTGCACGACTTCTTCGCGGCGCTTCGAATTGGGCATGCAGGCAGCCTCCGCTTTCGTAAGAACCCGGGTCGAATGCGTCTCGCGATCGCCGGCGTGCTCGGTTCCGCGCTCCTCGTTTTCGCGCCGGATGCCCCCGGGCAGGCCCAGAATCTGACCGTCAGGGTGCTGACGACGCCGATCGATTCGGCCGGCGAGGTCTATTTTGCAAAAGATCTCGGCATCTTCGCGAAGCAAGGTCTCGACGTGACGTTTCAATCCGGCGCCAACGGCAGCGCGATCGCCGCCGCCGTGTCGACGGACGCGCTCGACATCGGCTATTCCGATGTCGTTACGCTCGCGAAGGGCTACGTTAAAGGCATCCCGTTCGTCGCGATTGCTCCGGCCGCCATCTGGACGGCAACGGCTCCCGTCGCCGGGCTCGTCGTTCCGTCGACCTCGTCGATCGCAAACGCCAAGGATTTGACCGGCAAAGTCGTCGCGGTTCCCGGCCTCGGCACATTGGCCGAGTACAGCCCGCGCGCGTGGATCGATCAAAACGGCGGCGACGCAACGACGGTCCGATTTCTCGAGATGCCGTATGCTGCGATGCCGGCCGCGCTGACGGCCGGCAGAATCGATGCAGCCTACATCTCGGAACCGTTCCTGGCCGTCGTGAAGAGCAGCGTCCGCGTCCTCGGATACTCGCACAACGCGATCGCCAAGCAGTTTTTGCAAAGTGCTTGGTTTACGACGGCGTCGTGGGCAAAGGACCATCCCGATCTCGTCCGGCGCTTCGCCGCCGCGATGCACGAAACGGCGCTCTGGGCGAACAATAAAGCGAATCAATCGAAGAGCGCCGAGATTCTTGCGAAGTACACGAAAGTCGATCCCGCGACCGTCGCCGTCATGGAGCGTGCGCACTTCGGCGAGACCCTGACGGCGGCGTCGATTCAACCCGCGATCGACGTCAGCGCGAAATATGGGAAGTTCGACGCGTTTCCGGCCGACCGCCTCATCTACCGTTGATGCAATGTCGCCGCGCAATCGTCGCAACGGTCGCGTTGTCCATTTTTCTCGGCGGCTGTAGCGAGCACGAGACGAAAACCGTCGAACGTTCCGTTTCGCCCCTTGTCGGAACGTGGATGCGCGATGGTGACACGCCGAAACCCGATCCGAACAATCCGCAGTTCACGAAACTCACCTTTGCGGCGAACGGAGCGCTGACTGCAACGTATGTCGCCGCAGGCGGAGCGCTGGCGTCCGTCATCGGCAAAGCGCCGAAAATACAAGTGGAGAACGACACGTACGCAACGCCCGATGCGTCGACGTTGAAGATCGCCGAGGGCTCGCGGCATCTCGCGTACCACTATCGCATCAGCGGCGAGAAACTGTTTCTGACCGCGACCGGCAGCGGTGAGGCCCTGGTGTTCACGAAATCGAACGCGTCATGATGCGACGGCTCGGATGTTTTGTCGTCGTGGGCGTTCTTTTGATCACCGGCAGGCCCGGCGCGCGCGCGGCCGACGCGCCGCCGATCGTGGGCTTTACGGTCGCGACGACCGCGGCCGAGCGGGCGCGCGAAGCCGTGCTCGATCGTTCGATCGACGCGGCCGGTCAACGCGCCTGGATGCTTCGCATGTCGGCTCGGCCGCACCACATCGGCACCGCGCTGGATAGAGCCAACGCGCAATTCATCGCGTCGCTCTATACGTCGTGGGGCTACGACACGCACATCGAACGGTTCAGCGCCCTCTTTCCGACGCCGAAGCGCCGCATTCTCGAGTTAGTGGCGCCGGCCACCTTTCGCGCGAAACTGTTCGAGCCGCCGATCGCCGGTGACCGCACGTCGGCGCAGTCCGACCGGTTGCCGACGTACAACGCATACTCGATCGACGGCGACGTCACCGGTGCCCTCGTGTACGTCAACTATGGCGTGCCCGACGACTATACGATGCTCGCGCGGCACGGTGTCGACGTCCGCGGGAAGATCGTCATCGCGCGCTACGGCGGCTCCTGGCGCGGGGTCAAGCCGCTCGTCGCGGCGCAACACGGCGCGATCGGCTGCATCATCTATTCAGATCCGGCCGATGACGGCTTTCGCGCCGCCGACGAGTACCCGCGTGGGACGGCGCGCAGCCCGGACTCCGTGCAACGCGGCGCCGTACAAGATCTTCCGGTTCGCCCGGGCGATCCGGGGCTCGACAAATCCGTGCTGACGAAGATACCGACGCTGCCGATCTCAGCCAACGACGCGCGGCCGTTGCTCGCCGCGCTCGGCGGCGCGGTCGTTCCGTCGGAGTGGCGCGGCGCCGAGCCGCTGACCTATCACTTCGGCGGCGCCGGACGTGCGCGCGTACACCTTGCCGTGGCCTTCAACTGGACGACCGCCCCGCTCTACGACGTCATCGCGACGATGCGCGGAACGGACCTTCCCGACGAGTGGGTGATTCGCGGAAATCACTTCGACGCGTGGGTGCACGGCGCGGAAGATCCGCTGGCCGGTCAAGTGGCGATGCTCGAAGAAGCGCGTGCGATCGGGATGCTTGCCCGTGCCGGTTCGCGTCCCCGACGGACGATCGTCTTCACTTCTTGGGACGGCGAAGAGGAAGGGCTGTTAGGCTCGACCGCGTGGTCGACGGCGCACGCGGACGAACTGCAGCGTCGAGCGGTCGTCTACATCAACTCCGATACGAACGATCGCGGCGTGCTTTCCGCCGGCGGTGCGCCGGTACTCACGAACGTCTTCAACTCTGTGGCGCGCGACGTCGTCGACCCCGAACGCCATGTGACCGCGTACGAGCGAGCGCGCGACGAAGGCCTTGTCAACGGCACCATCAAGGTCGCGAACGCCGATGCCGACTTGACGCTCGACCCGCTCGGATCCGGGTCGGATTTCGATTCGTTCAACGAGCATCTCGGCATCGAAGCGATTCAGCTCGAGTACGGCGGCGAGACGGTCGGGCAATATCACTCGAACTACGATTCGTTCGATGCGTTCACGCGCCTGATGGATCCGGGTTTCGCCTACGGTATGTTGCTCGCGCAAACCGGCGGTCGACTCGTGCTGCGCATGGCCGATGCGGACATCCTGCCGTATCGTTTCACCGCGTTCGCGACCGACCTCCAAACGTACGCGAAGAGCCTCGACGACGAGATCGCCAAGATGCGAACCGATTCGGCGATGCGCGCGAAGCTCGTGCAACTCAACGCATATAGCGTCGCCAGCGATCCGCAGAATCCGGAACGATCGTTCGGCGACGACGGGGTCGTGCCGCCGGTCGATCTCACCCCGATCACCGACGCGATCGCACGCCTGCAGCGCAGCGCGCGCGCGTGCGACGATCGTCTTGCCGTTGCGCCGGCGTCGGCCGCGCCGGCGGTCGACGCGCTGTTACGTTCAACCGAACGCGCGTTACTCGATCCAAACGGCCTGCCCCGACGACCGTGGCGAAAGAACCAAATCACCGCGCCGGGCCACTACACCGGGTATACCGCGAAGACATTTCCCTACGCGCGTGAAGCGGTCGAAGCGCGCAACTGGGACGAGGCGCGAAGCGGTATCGTCATGATTGCGGCCGCGATCGACCGCTATACCGCGATCGTCGAGCAGATTACCGCCGCATTACCGGCGACGCCTTCCCCGTAAACGCATAAATGGCGACGATCGAAAGCGACCGCTTCACCACCGCGGTGAGCGATGAGATCGATGCGCTGGACTTGCCGGTCAGCGGCGCGTTGCCGGAGGAATTGCGCGGCGACTACGTACGTAACGGGCCGAATCCGCTGCCGGGGTCGAGCGCGGGACATGCGTTTCTGGGCGACGGTATGTTGCACGGCGTCCGGATCGAGAACGGCCGTGCGCGCTCGTATCGCAATCGCTGGGTCCGCACGCGCTCCTATCTCGGTAAGACCACCTATCTGCGCGCATTCGGGCGCATCGATCTCACCGCGTCGGTCGCAAACACGAGCATCGTCGCGCACGCCGGGAAACTTCTCGCGCTCGTCGAGTCGTCGTTTCCGTATGAAGTGACGCGGGCGCTCGACACGGTCGGCCCGCACGATTTTGCCGGACGGCTGAAAACGCCGTTCACCGCGCACCCGAAGCGTTGTCCGCGCACGGGCGAACTGCACGCGTTCGGCATGTCGCTGCTGCCGGGCGGGTTGACGTACCATCGCATCGATGCAGCCGGAACGTTGATGGAAAGCCGCGCGATCAAGATTCCGCGCGTCACGATGATGCACGATTTCGCGCTCACGGAGCGATCGGCGATCTTTTTCGACTTGCCGGTCGTGTTCGATCTCACGCGCGCCGTGCGCGGTGCAATGCCGTATCGGTGGGACGCCGGCTATCGTGCGCGGATCGGCATCGTACCGCGGAACGCGTCGCACGGCGCGGTTCGCTGGTTTGCAATCGACCCGTGCTTCGTCTTTCACATTGCAAACGCGTACGAAGACGCCGATGGAATGATCGTGATTGACGCCATCCGGTATCGCGACATGTGGCGCGAGGGTGCGCTGATCGGCCGCGGTTTTCTGACGCGATGGACGCTCGACGCCGCCACGGGTCGGGTGAACGAGGCGCAGCTCGACGACATTGCGATCGAATTTCCCCGAACCGACGAACGCCGGATCAGCAGGAAGCATCGCTACATCTACGTCGTCGCCGACGACGACGGCGACGGTTGCGCGCTCATCCGCTATGATGTCGACCGCCGGTCCTCGAACGTGCACCGGTTCGCAGCGGGCACGTTCCCGGGCGAGTTCGCGTTCGTTCCGAACATCGGAGAAACGCACGAGGACGCGGGCTGGCTGATGGGGTTCGTCTACGACGCGGCGCGTGATACGAGCGACCTCGTCGTGCTCGACGCGCGCGACGTTGCTGCGGCGCCGGTCGCGACCGTGAAGCTACCGGTTCGCGTACCGTTCGGTTTCCACGGCAACTGGATTCCAGACGAGGGCGCTTAGCGCAGCACGCCGTCGAGCGTGCGCCTTGACAGTGGACCGGTCCAGTGATAGATGCCATCGTGCTCACGTTCCGCGCCGCCGTCCGGTGTTGTTGTGCCCTCCCCTCCGCCGGAATGAGGCCGTTTCACGTGTGAGCCGCGGGCGCGAAACGAAGCGCTCCGACCATGTGGCCCTCTTCCGGACGGACGAGGGCCTTTTCTTTTGCTGTAAACCCGGAGGTTTCCATGGCCATCGACACCTCGTCCATTATTACGATCTCGCCCAACCCGCCCGTATTCGATCTGCCCGTCATTGTCGCACGCGAACGCGGACTCTTCGCGAAGGCCGGACTCGACGTGCGCTTTTCCGCCGACTACACGGACCGCTCGCCATCGGAACGCGACGTGCTTTCTCGTCTTAAGGAGGCCCATTTCGAAGCGAAACGTTCGGACGTGTTCAACGTTTGCGAATGGGGCAGCGTCGATCGCCTCGAGCGCAGCCGGCGCGGCGGCAAGATCGCCGCGTGGCGCGCGGCCGTCACGGCCCAGGCCATCGTGTCTTGGGACCCGGCGCTGCAAGAACCCCGCGATCTCGCGAACGTACCGGTTGCCGTCAACGAATACACCGGCTCGCACTACACGACGCTGCAACTGCTCGAGGGCGCCATCGCGCGCGACGAGATCGTGGTCGAACACCACGGTGCACCCGAAGCGCGATACGCGAAAGCGCGATCCGGTGAGGTGCGTGCCGCGATGGTGATGGAACCGTTCATCAGCCTCGCGCTCAAGACTGGCGCACATCTGGTCGGCGTGACGTTCTATCGCGGTTCGGAAGTCATCTCGTCGGAGCTCGGAGAAGCCGAGCGCCTCGCCTATCTCGAGACGATCGACAAAGCCGTCGACATGATCAATGCGGACCGTCGCGCGTTTCGCCACCACATCACGGACCCGACCAACGGCGCCCTGGCACCCGATGAACTTAGCGATTTCTTCTTCCGCTACGTCCATATCGAGACGTACCCGGAGGAGCGCTTCACTCAAGCGTACCAGTGGGTCAAGTCCTGGGGCCTCACCGAGGGCAACGAAACCTACGAACAACTCGTCCTGCGATGAGGGCGATCACGCGACACGAGTCGCTGCGCCGCGCGGTGCTCGCGCTCGCGGTGGCGGGATTCGCGGCGCACTCGTGCCGCAGGTCATGGCAACGCTGGAACGCGTCGTACTCGGTTTCGCACTGGCGTTCGCGATCGCCGTCGTCGCCGAACTCGCGATGGGGCGTAGCGCGCCGGCACGACGATTGCTCGAACCGCCGTTCCTGATCGGGCTGACGGTGCCCGGGCTGGTGTGGGCGTTGCTGTGTGTCATCTGGTTCGGCGTGTCGCTTGCAAATCCGATCGTTGCGGTTGCGCTCAGCGCGGCGCCGGCCATCACGCTGACCGTAGCGCAAGGCGCGCGAAGCGTCGATGCGGACATCATCGAAATGGCGCATGTGTACCGGTTCGGCCGGTTCGTGAAATTGCGACACGTTTGGCTTCCGGCGCTCGCGCGTTCGTCTCGCGGCCGAGGCCGCGGGCGTTCCGCACGCCGCGGCAGCAACGAAAGCGGCCCTCGCCGATGTCGGACTTGCCGCTTACGGCAAGGCGTTTCCAACGACGTTATCAGGCGGCCAGCGGCAGCGCGTTTCGATCGCGCGTGCATTCGTCATCGATCCCGATGTCGTCCTTTTCGACGAACCGTTCAGTGCGCTCGACGAGTTGACCGCGCGCAAGCTGCGGCTGCTGACCCAGTCACTCTGGCTCGCGCGACCGCGCACCGGCGTGCTGGTCACGCACAACACCCTCGAGGCCGCCTTCCTCGCCGATCGCGTCGTGACGTTGGGCGGAGAACGTGGCGAGATTCGGGGCGATCGGAGTTCGTCTAAACGATTCACGTTCCGTGAACCTTCGCGTTTCGGCTTCGCCGGAGCCGCGGCGCCGTCGTGCGCGCTACTACGAGGATGTCGCGCGGAAGACTTCGCTCGGCGCGCCGATCGCGAAACGCGACCCTTCACTCCCGGCGAACGCGCGCAGAGCTTCGCGCATCATCGACGGGCTGCCGAATTGGAACGTCAGTTGCGAAACGTACGCCCCGCATGCGTCGAGCTTCGCTTCGAGCGCGGTCTCGTCCAGCGGGAAGGCCACTGCTACCGGGTAAGCCGTGGTGATGCTCCGTTCGAGGAGCGCATCCGGATCGCGCAACACGTAGGGCGTATCGCGGTACAACACGATGTTATCGCGCAACGCGTGCGCTTCGGCGAGCGCGTGCACGGTATCGCGAACACATCGATGGTCGACGTGACTCCCGAGGCCTTGCGGTGCGAAGATCAGATCGTACGCCGCGATCCGGCGCTCGAGCAACGCGTAGAGTTCGGGGCCGGCGTCGTCCCCCTCGACGAACGGTCCGAACAACGCGGATGCGCTCTCGTAGCCACGATGCGGCGCCTCGGAGAGGTTCAACCAGTCGACCCACGTTGCGCCCAGCGCGCGGCTCGCAATGGTATCTTCCGCGCGCCGTAACGCGAGATAGTCGATCTCCGGTCCAACGCCCTTATCGAGTTGACACGCGAGCGCGAATCCGGACGGACCCTCGACCGAGCGGGTGAACACCGTGCACAGCGTCGCTTCCCAGCCGCGCGCGACGAGCGTCGCGAGCGTTCCACCGCACGAGAAGGCGACGTCGTCGAGGTGCGGCGAGAGAAAGAGCGCAGACGGCATCAGAGCAGGTGCGGTGTGCCGCGAAATCGGCACGCTTCGATCGCGATCTCCGGGAGCGTTACGGCCGGCGCCGGACCGCGCAGAATCAGCTCGTGATACACCGCGACGATCCGATCGGCGACCGCAAACCACGAGTAGGTCCGCCGGCATTCCTCGAGCGCGGTGCGTGCAAGCCGAACGCGCAGCCGCACATCGGTGCACAGCCGCAGAAGCGCAGCGGCGAGCCCGTCGACGTCACCCGGCTCGACGAGCAAGGCGTTGTCGCCGTTGCGCAAACAGTCCACGACGCCGACGGCGCGGCATGATACGATCGGCAACCCGCACGCCATCGCCTCGAGAACGGTATTCGAGAAACCTTCGCCATATGTCGGACTTGCAAAGATATCGGCGCCCCGATAGATTCCCGGCGCGTCGGCATAGGCCACGTATCCGCGCATCTCGACGCGCTCGGCGAGCGCGGCGTCGTCGATGGCCCGACGGACGGCGTCGACATCCGGGCCGATCCCCGACACGATCGCGCGGAACGGCGACCGCGCACCGATTCGCCGCAGCGCTTCGATGAAATCGAGCGCGCCTTTTCGTCGATCGACGCGACCGTGATACAGCACGGCCGGAATGCCGGAATCGCTCGCCGGACGCGGCGCCGGAACGAAGCGCTCCGTATCGACCGCCCCCGGTACGATCGTGAAGAGCCGTGGATCGACGTCGAGCCGCTCGCAAACTTCGTCTCGGAACGACGCGCCGCCGATCAGCACCGCTCCACTTTCTTCGATGACCGTACGCATCGCGGTGTCGTGCGTTGCGCAGCACGAACCCACCCAATGCCCGTCTCCGCCTTGAATGCTCGTCACAGAGGGGACGCCGGTCTGCGCGCTCGCGCGCAGCACCGCATAGCCGGGCGGATAGCCGTACTGCGCATGCAAGACATCGAACGGGGAACGTGCGTGTTCGTCGAGGATGGTGGCGACGAGATCCTCGACATCACGTTCGAAGTCGCCGCCGTCTTGCTCGCCGCGCTGCTCGCGCCCGATGACTCGCACGCCCGGCACAGGCGGCGGCGGACCACCGCCGTAGACGGCCGCTCCAAACGCATCGCCGCGATATTGCGAGATCATCGTGACATCGTGTCCGCCTGCGACGAGGCGGTGCAGAAGGTTCTCCGCATAAACGCTCATGCCGGAGATCGCCGGAAAGTAGCGCCGGCTCACAAAGCAGATGCGCACGCTACGGCGCGTGCTCGCGAAGATAACGCAGCGCGGCCGGCACCATGACATCGGCGCGATGGGCGTCGCGTGAGAGTTCGACGCACACGAGCTTCGCGTATCCGATTTCGTCAAGGGCCGCGAGCACGCCGGCGATGTCCATGTCGCCCTCCCCGAACGGCAGATGCACGTGCGCACCGCGCCGCATGTCTTCGATCGATACGGTTGCCAAATCGTCCGCTGTTTCTCGAACCGCGTCGGCCGGTTCGCGCTCGCCCGTAACGATGACGTGGCCCGTGTCAAGGGCAAGTTTGAGCCCCGGCACGGCATCCGCGACGGCGCGGAAGTCGTCGATCGTTTCGACCGCCATCCCCGGCTCCGGCTCGAGCGCCGCGACGGTGCCGAGCTCGCGCGCACGTGCAACGACGGCCGTCACGCCGTCGATTAGCCAGTGCTGCGCGGCGCCGCGGTCAATGCCGATGTGCGGAATTCCGGCCCAGAACGACATCGCCTCCGCGCCGGTCGCTGCTGAGACGCGTAACGCGCGTTCGAGGAAGTCGACGCGGCGCGCGCGACCCTCGGCCGTCGGCGACACGAGCGTCGGTTCATGTTTCGCCCGCGGGTCAAGCAGAAAGCGGGCGCCGGTTTCGACGACGCAGCCGAGTCCGCGTTCCCCGAGCTGCACGGCGATCCGCGCCAGCGAGGCCTCGAAATCGGCCGCGTACGGATCGAGATGATGATGATCGAGCGTCAACGCCACGCCGTCGTAACCGCTCTCGGCGATCAGTTCGAGCGCATCGTCGAGGCGGTGATTCGTCACGCCGTTCGTGTTGTACGCGAATCGCAACGTCATTGCGCCGCCATCTCGCGCGCAAGCGGCGCCGCATGCACGTCGGGTTCGCGATACAGCGCGTACAACGATTCGGCAGTGCGATCCACGGCGGCGGCATCGAGCCAGACGGGACCGCCGAGCCGCTCTTCGGCGTCAGGCAACAAGCGAACGGGTCGTCCTGCCGGCAGCGGCTCGCGCCTGACGAGCGCACTCTTCGCTTCGAGCAATTTGCGTGCGTTGCGCTCGCCGATCCGATGGTAGCTCATCGTTTCCACCTCGAGTCCGGGAACGATCGCCCGGACGACGTGCACACCATGGGCGGCCATCGCGGGCGACGTGCAATCGACGTAGAGTATTTCGAGGCCGGCGGCTGCGAGTCGCTCCGCGAGGAGCAGCGCGAGTTCGACACCGGGCGCAGCGCTCTGGGCGGACGGCTGCCAATCCGGCAGCGTCATCGCATCGCGTGTCTCGTTCACGCGCAAGATCGGGTCGCCGATCGTCGCGCGTAACGCATCCTGATCGAGATCGAGCCAGCGCAGCATCGCTTCGAGCGCGCGCCGCTCTTCATGTCCCGGCTCGCCGCGTTCTCGAACGCGCGCAAGATAGCCGGGCGGGGCGACGCGTGCGACGTCGTCGAGTGGACCGTGCGCGAACATCTTGCGCGGCCGCGCAGCGCCGAATTCCAGCAACGCTTTTCGCAGCGCCACGGCACGGGTGGGCGACGCGGCCTCGCCGGCCGCCGTCATCGCGAGCGGCAGCGGCGCACGAATGCCGTCGCGCTCCGCACCGACGACATATACGTTCGCAATCTCGAACTCATCGCTCGCGAACTTGACGATCGGCTCGATGTCCGCTTCGGTGAAGCGGCGCAGCAGATCGTGCACGACCGGATCGTCGATCGCCGCGAGGTCGAGCGCGATGCCGGCATCGAGCGCGCGAAACCGCAAGCCGTTGCCGTCACGCTGCAACAACTCTTGCACGCCGTGCGCCAGCGCGAATTCGCGCGTCGGTCCGGCGCCCAGGCCGTTTGTGATCGGTGTCGTGAACGGCACGTAGCCGCCGACATCGGACGCCGAAAGCGCGACGACGTCGACCGGCACCCAGACGGTTTCGCCGCTCGGAAAACGGCGCGCCGCGACCCACTCGCGCTCGGTATCCGCATCGACGAGGCTGCCGGCCGGCAGACACAGCCGAAACGGGTGAACCGCGCCCGCGTCGCCGAACTGACGCGCGAGCGTACGAAACGACCCACGCCGGCGCGCCATCGTCCCCAGCGCAGCATGCGCGTGGACGCTCTCGGCGAGTTCGCCCATCGCACCGAGGAGCGCTTGCGCATCGGTCGGCCCGTAGCTGTGACCGTGGTGCACCGTTCGGCCGTCGTCATCGGCGAAGAACACGGCTTTCCACGTCGGTATGCCGGTTCGGTCCAGGGCGGTGATCGGAAAGAGGAGCAATTCGCCCGCCGGCAGGGCGTCGCGATAGGGCGTCATATGCGATGCGTCCGCGTCGAGGGCTGCTCGTCGAGCAACGCATCGAAAAACGCCACGATCGTCGATCGAGGGATCGCCGCATCGTCGAACGTCGTGAAGACGTGCGTGAAATCGAGTGCGGCAAAGGTGGCGCGGTAATGTCGCACCTCGCGTTCCGTCAGCGGAATCTGTTTGTGATAGGCTTTGTGTGCGCTGAGCGCCGCGGGGCGCCCATCTGCGTCACGCTCGATCTTTACGGCATCTCCGCAGAAGACGGCGCCGAGCGTGGCATCGTGCAGCAGCGCGTGACCTTCGTAGTGTCCGCCGAGATGGTGGAGGGTGCGCGCGCCGTCGATTACGAGCGTTTCATCGTACGGCCGCGTCACGCGGAACGCCTTGCTCCAGCCGAGCCCGTCGCGATGCAGCGCGAGCTCGGGTTCGAAGCGATCTTGGAGTTGCCAGAGTGCGCCGCAACCGTGCGGATGCGACGTACTTGCATAGCGAACGCCGCCGAGCGTTTCGATCTGTTGGAGCGCAGCGGCATCGTAATATGCAGCACCTTCGTATGCAACGTTTCCGGCCGGATGCACGACGAGCCAGCCGGTTCCACCCAGACCGATCTGCGGCGTGGTCGTAAACGCATACACGCCCGGAATCGCTTCACGCGACGTCGTCCGCACGCGCGCCGCGACCGACGCGAACGGCGCGAACGTCCAGCCGTCGGGCGGGAGATCGTTGCGCACGTCAGCGCACACCGGGCAAAGCGGCGGGGCGTCAAACCAGCGCTGCCAAAAGCCGCAGTTTTCGCAGACGTACGGCGTCAAGGGCATAGGACGTCGTCCCGAGCGACATCGAGCAGAAGCTGCTCGAGAAGCGCGAGTGCGTGACGTTCGCGCGCCGCAACAGCCGTATCGAACCCCGCGCCCGTGAGAACGTCGTTCGTAAACGACGTGACCAGTCCGGTGAACGGTGAGGCCGCCATATCGAAGGCGATCGCACGTGTTGCAGACGTTCGCGCGTCGGTCACCATCAAGGTACCACCCGGCGTTTGACCCATCGTATCGACCGCAGATGCCATGCCGCCCGTTCCGACGATTTCGAGCCGGCGTCGCGGCAACGTTTCCGCAAGATTGTATGCGACATGCGCCTGCGCCAAAACGCCGCCTCGTGTCGATGCGATGATCATCGCGCCGTCGTCGACGTCGTAGCGTTGGACGCGGTGCTGCGCGAGGACACGCGCCGAAACGATCTCGTCGTCGAGCAGCATCGCGATCAGATCGAGTCCGTGGGGCGCGAGGTCGACGAGCGCACCGCCTCCCGAGCGGCCCCGGTCGACGCGCCAATTGTCGGCGGTCCAATCGGCGGGCAACCAACACCCGTACACGATGCGGAGCGCGGTCACGTCGCCCAGATCGCCGGAACGCACGAGTTCGCGCGCCCGGATGTGGGCGGGATGATAGCGCTGATCGTAGGCCGTAGCATACACGACGTTGGCGCGCGCGCACGCCTCGAGCATCGCTTCTCCGTCCGCGAGCGAAGCGGCCATCGGCTTCTCGCACAGCACATGCTTGCCGCGCGCCGCGGCGCGCTCGACGAGCGAACGATGTGAGTCGTTCGGCGTGGCGATATAGACCGCGTCGATCGCATTGAGAAACGCGTCGTAATCGGCGAAGGCCACGAGTCCGACGGCGTGCGCGGACGCGCGCGCCGCGGCGTCCGGATCGCATGCCGCGGCCAACCGGGCCGCGGCGAGCCCGCGCAACGCCGGATCCGCATAGTCACGTGCGAGCCATCCATACCCCGCGATTCCCCAACGCAGCACCGCGCTACCAGCGTTCGGGCAGCGCGACGAGTTCGCGCGTGCGGGCGAAGCGCGCGACGTCGTTCGACATCGCGGCGCGCAGCGGCGCGTCCGTGACGGGCGGAAACGTGGCGAGCGATGCGTATTCGGCTTCGTAGCGCTCGGACGGCCAGACGATCTGCCTCTTCTCGATGCCGGCGTAGAGCGGGTTGCGCACGAGGGACGCGCCGCAGGCCGGCATCGCGACGTCGTCCGCGCACGCGCGCGGTAGTGCGGCGAGCGGACCCGTGACGAACGCGAGCGCTGCCGCGCTGTCGAGTTCCATGTCGGTGCCCGGAATCGGCCGTGTGCCCGATAGGACCGCGCTCGTAAGCGCGCGGTCGTCGTACGCGACCGCATCGGGGAAGAGCGCCGCGTAACCGGCGCGATCCAGTGGTTCGCCGGCCGAGAAGTTCTCGGCAGCGGCGTTGTGCGCGTGCGAAACGGCGATCGTGCCGGCCGCCCGCGTGATGCGCCGGAGTTCAGCGGCGACGAGCGGCTTCTGCGGCAAAAAGTACAACGCGTCGTGAACGTGCGCGAGGTCGAACGCGTCGGAAGCGATCGGCCACGGTTTCGCAGCGTCGAAGCAGATGAGCTGCGCCTCGGGGGCGATGAAGCGACGCGCCAACCACAGCTTCGCGAAGACGACGTCGGCGCCGCATGCCGCAACGCCCCGCGCGAGAAGCTCGCGCAGATAATGGCCGGCTCCGCACGCGAGTTCGAACGAGTCGAACCCGTCCAGCGGCCGGTGCGCGGCCAGCAATCCAAGTCCCGCGACGAACGTCGGATCGCTCCATCGGTAGGCGAAGTACGTCGCGACCGGACCGAAGGCAAGCGCATCCATCGCCTCGACGAACGTCAGCGCCTCGGCCGTGCGAACGAGATCGTGTAACGCGAACGCATCCGGCGATACGGTGCTGTCCCAATCATCGCGGTCCGCGAGCAACAACGCCAGCGCTTTGTTTTGATCACCCGCGTCGAGCGCCGCGACCGCGGCACGAGCGAGCGATTCACGTCCGATGCGCAAAAACGGAATCGCCTCGATGACCGGCCAGCGCTGTGCGCCGTCCGTCAACGAGTGCGGTGAATCGGCGCGAAAGCGCCGTTCGTCGATCATAAACCGGCTTCGGCCAACACGCCGGCGTGAAACTGCTGGACCGGACCGGCGTGCACGAGTCCGAGATCGTCGAGCGCGTGCGACAATTCAAACCCGGCGACCCGTGCATACTGTCGAACCTGCAAGACGCGATCGATCACGTCCGCTGCGTGAAACGCTCTTGCCTCGGCACGATCGGCCGCGGGTAACAGCTCGTGCCGGAGGCCGCGGATGCGACTCGCAAGCTGTGCCGGCACGTGCCCGAGCGCCTCTTCGCTGAAGCGCTCGACGATCGGACCGAGATGCGGGCCGAGCAGAACTTCACCCGCGAAGCCGGAGTCCGGAAGTGCGGCGTTGTGCAGATGATGTGCCAGCGCCAGAAGAAACGCCGCGACGCCGTCGGTTTCATAGCGCGGCGCCACGAGCACGGCATACGTCGCGACCGCGAAACAATGCTCGGCGTGACTCTCCGTGGGCTCCAACACCAGCCGCGGCCGATCCGGCGCGGTTGCGCCCGCACGCGGCTGACGCGCGAGTGCGAGAACGAATTCCGGTACGTCGGCCGGTGCGCTCAAATCGATATCGTCCGGTACCGTTGCGCGCAGCGCCGTTTGCAGGTCGACCGGAAGCGCACGCGCAGCCCGATCGAATGCCGCCAAGAGGATAGAGCGACGCGAGCGCGCGTCGATCTGCGCGCGGCATAGCGTCGCGCCGTCGATCGCTCCCAGTTGGGATGCGACGAGCGCGAGCGACGTTGTCTCGCGTGCGACGAGCGCGGGGTCGTCGAGCGCGATCATGCGGCGCCACGCGCGGAGAAAGAGTGCACCCCCGACGGAATACGCCGAGCCGGCATGTCGAACGCGCTTGAGTGCGCCGATATCTTCGAGCAGCGTGCCCAAGCCGAGCAACGACGGCGCAATCTGCGCGGTATGCGTCAACTCCGAACGGGGACCGCGCGTTCGGCGGTCAGCCATGCGCGCAGGCGCACTTCTTGCTTCCCGAAATCATGCTCGACAACGTTGCCCGCGCGCGTCATCGGTGCTTTGAAAAAGATGCCGAGCTGCTCCTGGATTCCGCCGTCACCGCGCTGCTGCGCGAGATCGAGCGTGCGGGCAATTTCGATGATGAGCGGCGCGGCAAGGATCGAATCGCGACACAGGAAATCGATCTTGATCTGCATCTTCTGGCCCATGAAACCGATGATGTCGATATTGTCCCACGCTTCTTTGTTGTCACCGCGCGGCCGGTAGTAGTTGATCGAGACGACATGGTCTGCGACGGTATAGCCGAGGATCGAGTCGAGCACCGACCCTTTGGTCGCGAGCTTCGACGCGAGCGATGCCGGATCGGCGAGAGCCTCGCCGTCGCGGTTGCCGAGAATGTTCGTCGAGAACCATCCGTCGACGCGCAACGCGCGCGCCTTGAGCGCCGGCGCGATCACGGTCTTGAGCATCGTTTGTCCCGTTTTTCCGTCTTTGCCGGCGACCGGGACGTTGCGGCGTTCGGCAAACTCGACGAGCGCGGGAACATCGGCACCGAGACTCGGCGTGAAGTTACCGTATGGCACACCGGCATCGATCGCAGCGTAGGCGTAGAGCATGGCGGGCGAAATATCGGCGTCGTTCGTATCGAGCGCGCGATCGAAATTCGCCAGCGATGCAAATTTGGCGGCCGTCAGATCAGGCCAGCGCTCGACCGATGCGAGGTTGATCACGACGCTCGCGTCGGCGCCGGTCGATCGCCGCAACGTTTCGATGTCGTGCTGGAGCCGTGCGATCGTTTCGCGATGCGTCGTTGTGACGAGCACATTCGAACCGTTGACGTTGTTGCACCATCCGGGTGCTCCCACCGCGGGCATCGGACGCAGCTTTGCAAGCACCGGCGCGACGAATGCCAGCTGCTCTGCATCGAGTACGTTATGATGCCGTGCGGCGCTCGCGAGATCATCCGGATACAGATCCCAACCGCCGAACGCGATGTCGCCGTAATCGACGAGCCCGCCGATCGTTGCGTCGGCCAGTGGTAAACCGGTTGTCGTTTGTCGGCCGGCGCGGATGCACTCGATGCCGGCAACTGCCGTTGTCGAAACGGCGCCGCCGAATCCGACGATGAGAACAGCGAGCTTGCGCTTGAACGTGGGGAGTTGATCAGTCATGGCGTCGATACGACGGACGAACGCCGTCACAGGTTCCGCATCGCTATCATTCACGAAGCCGGCGCTCAACCGACATGTCGCTCGCGAATTAGAGCAACGCGACGTAGGTTAAATTTCGACGGATAACGCCGCTATGAAAAGCGGAACCATTGATATTCCCGGTCGGGAGCGACGCAAACGCGCAAACACGGATGCGAACCATGAATCGCGCGCGGGGAAGCGAAGCTGCCTCGGATATCGTTTTCTTGAAAGGATTCATTATGCGCAGTTCTTTCTCGCGGCGTTCGGCGCTCGTCGGCGCTGCGGCCGCCTTGGCTATGCCGCAGGCCGTCTTCGCTCAAGCGCTCGCATCGCTCAAAGGGGCCGGCGTGCCCGAAGACTCAATAACTCCCGCCCTTTACGCTCTGCAGAGTGGACTATTCAAGAAGCACGGGGTCGACTTCGACCTTTCTTCTCAGCGCAGCGGCTCGGCGATCTCCAGCGGCATCGCCGGTGGTGCTTATCAAATCGCAAAGTCCAGCATCGTGCCGCTGATCAACGCGCACGTGAAGGCGATCCCTTTCGTCGTCGTCGCGAGCGGTGGCCTCGCGACGACGAAAGATCCAATCGTCGGATTGTTGGTCAAGGCCGACTCCCCGGTCAAAACAGCCGCCGCACTCAACGGCAAAACGATCGCGGTTTCCGGGCTCAACGACCTCTACACGCTTTGCATGAAGGCCTGGATGGAGAAAAACGGCGGCGATCCGGAGTCGATCAAGCAAGTCGAACTTCCCCTCAACTCCGTACCGGAAGCGGTCGCTGAGGGACGTATCGATGCAGGTCCCGTCATCGAACCGGTACTGCAACGGGCAAAGGAAAGCGGTAAATTCCGTTCTCTCGGAAATCCGTTCGACGCCATTGCTCCGCGCTTCATGTACACCGGCTGGTTCGCGACGAGCGCGTGGGTGGCGCAGAATCACGACGCCGCTGCGGGCTTCGCGGCGGCAATTCGCGAAGCGTCGGTCTGGGTGAACAGTCATCGTCCGCAGACGGTCGACATGCTTTCGAGTTTCACATCGATCGAGCCCGACGTCATTCGCAAAATGGCGCGTGTCGAGGATGGAACATCACTCGATCCAAAGCTGATTCAGCCGGTGATCGACTCGTGCGCGAAATACAAACTGATCCCGGCCGGCTTCGATGCCAAAGACTTGATCGCACCCGGTTTCGCATGAACGCTGCGAAGCACCGCGCTCCGGCCATTTTGAACGACGCCCAGGCGAAGGTGAGCGGGAAGCATGGTCGCGTGCTGCCAAGGGCGCACCATGAGTGGACTTCCGCGTCTCAACGCGATCATCGCGGCGCTCGACGCCGGGCAAACCGCGTTCACGACGTTTGCGCAAGCTGAACGCGAAGTTGCGATCGCGCTGAGCACGAGCGCGTACGACGGCGTGGTATTCGAGATGGAACACAACCCGTGGGACGTCGCCGCGCTTCGCGATGGCCTGCAATATTTGCTCAACCGCGGCCAGATCGCGCGTTCCGGCTCCCTCGCAGCGCGCGTGACCCCGATGGTGCGCATTCCGCCAAACGGTTCGGAGAAAGCGCAATTTCATGCGAAACAGGCGCTCGATCTCGGCGCCTACGGCATCATCTGGCCGCACATCTCGACGGTCGACGAAGCGTATAACGCGGTGAGCGCGTGCCGCTATCCGCGACTCGAGGGCAAACCGCTCTACGAGCCCGCCGGTACTCGCGGCGACGGACCGACGGCGGCGATCCGCTACTGGGGCGTCTCGCAGGAAGAATATTATGCGCGCGCAGACGTGTGGCCGCTCAACCCGATGGGTGAGATTCTTGTCGTTCTGATGATGGAAGACACGCGCGGTATCGAAAACTTACCGGAGATTCTGAAGAGCGTGCCGGGCATCGGCGCAATCCTCATCGGCGAAGGCGATCTCTCTCAAGAACTCGGCGTCCCGCGTCAATACGAGCACCCGCTTGTGGTCGAATGGATGCAACGCGTCGTCGCAACGTGCGAGGCGCATGGCGTTCCCGTGGGTCACCCGCACGTCGACACGAAGAACGTTGCGCGAATCGTCGATGAAGGCTACCGCTTCCTGATGGCCGCGCCGGTGCGCACCTACGAGGCCCTTGAAAGCGGACGAGCGTTGGCGCGCCGCAGCTAGTGCGCTGTTCGGCGAAATTCCGCTTGTTGAACGGGTCGTCCGGCGTGCTTCTTCGTCGCATGCTGCACGATCCGCCGTTCGACGAGATTTCGTCGCAGCATGTCCTTAAGCCGCGCCAAGACCGTGAAGTGACTCGCTCCCACGCGCGAGGCGATGACGTCGGCGCTCTGCCATCGGTCGCTCAGCAGCGGGAGGAGCCGGTCGTCCCAGGTGGCATCTGCGTCACTCGATTGCATGAGGCATGCTTCCACGCCCGCGCTGCCGTTCTTACGGGGACGTACGGCGCGCGCACATCGAATGACGGGACCATGCTCGAACCAAACGCGTTTGCCCGGGCGGATGAATCGCCGGACGAGCGGTTTTATCGCCAGCCGCGCTTTGTGGAACACATCGACGAAGTGGCCATCGCCGACGTCGAGCGGCTGCACCGTGCGCGTCTGCCGGCGGGTGGCGAGGTCCTCGATCTCATGAGCAGCTGGGTGAGTCATCTGCCGCCCGATGTCGTGTATGCGCGTGTGGTCGGTTTGGGGATGAACGCCGACGAACTCGCGCGCAATCCTCGCCTCGACGCCTATGTCGTTCACGATCTCAATGCGCATGCGACGTTGCCCTTTCCCGACGCAAGCTTCGACGCTGCAACGATCTGCGTCTCGATCCAGTATCTGACGAATCCGGTTCCTGTCTTCCGTGATGTAGCTCGCGTCGTTCGACCGGGCGGCCCCGCGATTGTCACGTTTTCCAACCGCTGCTTTCCGACAAAAGCGGTCGCAATCTGGAAGGCTCTCGACGACCGGGCACATTTGTCGCTCGTCGCAAACTATTTCGAGAGCGCCGGATGGCGCTCAATTGAAGAGCTATCATCGGCACCGCGAGCCGCCGATCCGCTTTACGCGGTTGTCGCAACATCACGACGCTAACGAGTTGGCAAGGCGCGTTTGGCCGGGCGCCCGAGCAGGACCGAGATCAATTCGGCTTTACTATAGCCGGTGGGAATCGTGAAGCTCGTCGTTGGTGCGGAGTCGCGAACGAAATCATCCACGGCGTAAGCGAGTTTGCCGCTAAACGCTGTCGTTCCGGGGTCGACCGTTGCTTCGATCGTAATGGGAAATGCCGCGAAATCGTCGGCGAGCTGGAGCGCCGCAGTAAGATGTGAGGTCGCCTTGTCGCCCGCCTTGCGAAAGTCGACGTTTGCCGTAAGGCCGGTCGTCGCCAACGTGGCCGTGGTCGTATGGCCCGTGAGAGCGATCGACACGGCAAAGATTTCAAGATCGGCGAACGGCGAACGCGAGCTGAGCGGCTTCGAGGGAGGCGCGGCAGACGGACGGCTCACCGGCGTCGCGCCTCGGCCGAACGGGACAACTGATTGCACGACATACGTCTTGCTCGCAGCGTTCCAAATCGTTACCGTGTTTGACAGGCGATCGACCACCAAGGTTAATCGGCTGGTCGGGACCGGCAACGTGTCGCTTTGCACCGAAAGGATGTCGAGTCGCGACAGCTGATCGCGTTGCACGACCGCAAATCGCGCCGTAACGCGAAACGTACCCGACGGGGTCGTTATCGTGACGTCGGTGTGTGCGTGCGCATCAAACCCAAGCGGCGCACGCATGCCCGAGGGCGACGGCGAGGGCAAGGGCGACGGTGTTTGCGCCTGCGCGGGAAGCGCACGAACAAGCAAAAAAGCGATCGCGATGACGATGAATCGACGCACGAGAACATCGGCCTTCCTGTGATTTGCTTGCTGCTCGAAACTCATTCCGAATTGCGTACGGCAATCGCCTCGATCTCCACGAGGAAACCCGGCTGCGCGAGCGCCGAAACTTCGACGAGCGTCGAACACGGAAAATCCCCGCTGAAGAATCCGCGTCGCGCTTCGCTGAATTGCGCGCGGGTCGACATGTCGGTGAGATAGACGGTCAACTTGACGACGTCGGCCATCGTCGCGCCCGCGGCTTCCAGTAATCGGCGGATGTTGTCGAACGCCTGCGACGCCTGGGTACGCACATCGTTCTCACCGGCGATGGTGCCGTCGGCCAGGCCCGCGGTTTGACCCGATACGTAGATCGCCCGATCGACCACGATGGCGTTCGAGAACGTGTTCGCAGGCGGCTCGGGCACGCCGTCGGCAACGATGCGCGTTTTTCTCATCGCGCGAACGTTCGCAAGCAGTGCGTCCCGCTCCGTCAGTATGATGTGCTCACGGCTCTCGTCGCGCTCGCAGGATCGTGTCGTGAATCGTGATGTTCTGCCCATCGGGATCGGCGATCCAGCGGGCGCGCGCTTCAGCGACGCGGACGTCCCAGTGCCGCGCTTCGAGAGACGCCGCGACATCTTCGGCGGTATAGAAGTACTCCGGCATCCGCCACCGGCGCGCCGTCGTCTGGAGGTCCGATGGGTGGTGAGCCACGATCAAAAACGTTCCGTGCGGTTTGACGGCTGCGGCGAGCCGCCGAAAGACGCGGTCACGTGCGGGATTCGCGAAATGCACGAAGTGCATCGACACGAGGTCGTATGCGGCCGCCGGCGGTTCCCACGAGAGAACGTCGGCGAGGAGCCAGTCGATGCGGCCCGCGACGTCGTCGCCGACGACACGGGCTTGCGCGCGACCGCGCTCGAGAGCCACTCCGGAGATGTCGGTCGCTGTGACGCGCCAACCACGCTGCGCGAGCCAGATCGCATCCGCGCCTTCGCCGCAACCGACATCGAGCGCAAAGCGGGGCGCAAGTCCAGCGGCCTCCGCGATCAGTTGAGCGTTGGGCTCGCCCGACCATAGCGCGTCGTGCGAACGATATCGGTCGTCCCAAAAATTGGCGTCGCGTTCGACGTTCATGCGGCAGCTGCTACCTCTTCGGCGATGAGCGATTGATGAATTCCGACGCCCGCGGCGACGCCGTCGGCTGAGGCAAACGTGATGCTCTGCTGCATGCGCGCGTTGTCGCCGGCCGCGTATACGCCCGGCATCGTCGTCTGCTTCCACATATCGGTGCTTACGATGGCGCCCACCGGCGTTACCTCAAACGCGCAGCCGAGTGTCTGCGCCAACGGACTCGTCATACGAAACGGCGGACCGATAAAGAATGCACGCACGGGAACGAGACGGCCGTCGCTCAAGCGCGCGCCGTCCGTTTGCGGCGAAGGCCCGACGAGTTCGGCGATCGGCTCTCCGACGATCGCGATCTTGCGCGTTCGAAACAGAACGCGCGCATCTTCGTCGGGCATGGCGCTTCCGTTGGTGAAAAACGTCACGTCGCCCCAATCGGCGATCAGCGACGCGCCGTGCACGGATAAGGGGCCGCTTGCAATAACGCCGATGTTTCCACCGCCGATCTCGTAGCCGTGGCAGTATGGGCAGTGAAAAACGCTCTTGCCCCAACGCTCGGCAAGCCCCGGAATCTCCGGAAGAATGTCCGTGATGCCGGTGGACAGCAAGATGCGGCGCCCGACGGCGCGCGAACCGTCGGCCAGCTCGATCTCGAAACCGTCCGCCGTCCGGTTCACGGTCGTGACCTCGCCATGCAGAAGCGTCACGGTTTGATAGTTCGCGAGTTGTGCGCGCGCCGCGTCCAGGATAGCGGCAGGCGGGAGTCCGTCTTGCGCGATGAGCCCGTGCGAGTGCGCGGCAAATCGATTGCGCGGAAGGCCCGCGTCGACGACGATCACGCTGCTGCGTGCGCGCGCGATGTGGAGCGCAGCGGAGAGCCCGGCAAAGCTTCCACCGACGACAATCACGTCATACCGCATCGGCGCACACCTCCTGAACGTTCGATGCCGAGGCGTTGAACGCGTGAAATTTCTGCAACATCGACGCGAGGGACACTGCGCCGAGGCGTTCGACGAACTGCGTTTGCGCGTCGGCGGTGGCAGACGACAACGCGGCATTCACGGCCTGCTCGACGAGGCAATTCGGATTCTCGCTCCGATTGCGCAGTGAGAAGAGTGCAGGCGACCCCAAGGCGACGTACACATCCCGTAGCGTGATCGAAGCGGCGTCACGCACGAGAGACCAACCGCCTCCATGACCGCGTTCGGAGCGCACGATCCCGGCGTCACGCAAGCCGGCCATCGTCTGGCGAACGACGACCGGATTCGTGCGCAGCGAGTCGGCCATAGTCTCCGAGGTCAGCGGCGTGCCGCGTTCGGCAAGATGCAGCAGCGCGTGGACCGATGATGAAAGGCGACTATTAGTACTCATGTAACTAACACTATTACGAATGATCCACGACGTCAAGCGTCGGTCGGGGCGGTCGCGTGCGTGAGTGCAGAACGCGCGCGCCTGAGAGTACAACTCGCACGCCGAGCGCTCGCGGCGCTAAACAATCGGCGCTCGACTCATCGTCGTCGCCGGACGGACGCAGGGTGCGCGAAGTCGTCGCATCAGAACGGTTGTGTTCGGCTTTCTCTCGTAACTGAAATCCGATCCGGCTCGCCGAAACGCTGAGCCCGTTCTTTTCGGAAGGCTACGCATTGTCAGCAGACCACGACCACGACCACGGCTCGGAGCTCGGTGAAATGCAGCTACGCGTCCGTGCGCTCGAGACGATTCTTACCGAGAAAGGCTACGTCGATCCGGCCACGCTCGACAGCATCGTCGAGGCGTTCGAGACTCGCATCGGGCCGCGCATCGGTGCACGCGTCGTCGCGCGCGCATGGAGCGATCCGGAGTTCAAACGCCGCGTTCTCGAAAACGCGACCGCGGCCGTTAACGCGCTCGGCCATACCACTCCCGTCGGGAGCGATCTCATCGCCATCGAGAACACGACAAAAACGCACAACATGGTCGTGTGCACCCTCTGTTCGTGTTATCCGTGGGAAGTGCTCGGACTGCCGCCGGTCTGGTACAAATCAGCACCATTTCGTTCGCGTGCCGTGCGAGATCCCAAAGGCGTGCTTGCCGACTTCGGCGTGACGTTGCCCGACGAAACGGCGATCCGCATATGGGACTCGACCGCCGAGACGCGCTTCATCGTTCTGCCGATGCGTCCGGACGGGACCGACGGATGGACCGAAGAGCAATTGGCCGCGCTCGTAACGCGTAACAGCATGATCGGAACGGAAGTCGCGCGGCGGCCCCACGACGTCGCATCGTGAACTCGATTCACGATCTGGGCGGCATGGATGGCTTTGGACCCGTTCTCCCCGAGTCGAACGAGCCGCCCTTCCATGCGGCGTGGGAAGGCCGCGTCTATGCGCTGCAACGCGCCATGGGCTCGGCCGGGCTCTGGCATATCGATCACTCACGCGCTTCAATCGAAGCGATGGATCCGATCGATTACTTGAGCTTCTCATATTACAAGAAGTGGTTCACGGGGCTCGAGCAGCGACTGCTCGCGCATGGTGTGGTGGAAGCCGACGAGATCGCCGCCGGCAGATCTCTGCGAGCGGCGAAGCCGCTGGCTCACAAACTCTCCGTTGGCGAAGTCGCGACATTGAAACGCGGCGAGTTCTCGCGGCCGGCGACGAGGGAACCGCGGTTCACGCTGGGCGACCGCGTCGTGACGCGGAATCTCAATCCGACAACGCACACACGACTGCCGCGCTACGCGCGCGAAAAGCAGGGCGTCGTTGAAGCGATTCGCGGTTGCCACGTCTTTCCGGACGCAGTCGCGGCCGGCGTCGGCGAAAACCCGCAGTGGCTCTACACCGTCGTCTTTTCGGCATCCGAGATCTGGGGCGAGGACGCCGACCCGGCGTTGAGCATTTCCATCGAGGCGTTCGAGCCCTATCTGGTGGCCGCATGAACGCGGCGCCCGCCGAACTCATCCCGGCGCATCTCCGAGATGCCGACGGCCCGGTGTTCCGCGAACCATGGGAAGCGCAGACGTTCGCCATGGCGGTAGCGCTCTTCGAACGCGGGGTCTTCAGTTGGCCGCAATGGGCGGCCGTCTTGGCTGATGAAATTCAGCGCGCGCAAGCGTCAGGCGATCCGGATACCGGTGAGACGTACTATCGGCACTGGCAAAGCGCCCTCGAACGTATTGTTGCCGAAACGGGTCTTACCGATCGCGAGTCGCTCGTGCGGTATCACGACGCCTGGGATCACGCCGCCGACCGTACGCCCCACGGATCGGCGATCGAATTGCGCGTCGAAGATTTCAAACCATAACGCGTACGGAATCAACGCGACGCGTTCGGCGATCCCACGATAATCATCTGAGCCGCGAAATCAGGGAACGGCATATACTTCGCGGCGACGTCGATCTGCGGCTGGACGTCTGCGGCGGTGATCGTGTCACCAAAATGGACACGTACCATGTTTCCGATCAACGCCGGATCTGCGTGCGTGTATTTGACGAGAATGGCTGCCGAGGCCACCCGATTGGCCGGATCGTTTGCCCACTTTGCCGCCTGCCGCATGACGGCGGCGAAGCGCTGTACGAGGGCGGCGTGATCGCGCGCCCAGTCGGGGGTAGAGAACCAGCCCCCGATCAGAAACCTACTTGCAAGCGCGTCGTCCTGATAGCCCAGAAATCGTCCGTTCTTTTTTCCTTCGTTGAGGAATGGTTCGTTCAGGGATGCCGCATCGATGCGGCCGGCTCGCAACGCTTCGACCATCGCCGAATAGGGCAACTCGACGAACTTGACCGTCGTCGCATCCCCACCGTGGCGATCGATCCACGCGCGGACGGCGTAATCGCCCAGCGTACCCAGCCCCGCGATCCCGACGGTCTTTCCGTTCAAATCCTTGCCCGTGCGAATCGTCGACGCCGATCCGACGTACAAGGCGCTGTTTCGCGCTTCTTGCGTCCACTCGCCGCCCGGCGCGATCAGCACGAACGGAATGTGTTTCGTATGCGCGATTGCCAACGGCACGATGCTTGAGAAGCCGATGTCCGCGGCGCCTGAGGTGACGGCGGCCGCGATTGCGCTTCCGCTCTGGACGGATTGAACGTCGACGTCCAGCCCGGCCTGCTCGAAGAAGCCGAGCTCCTTGGCGTAATAGACTTCTGCCCCGTTCTCGATTGGCGTCGTCATCACGCGTAGCGCTGTCAGACCGTCACCCCGGGCGCTGGAAATTTGGAGCCCTACGGTGGACAGTGACACAAGTGCGGTAACCAGTGCGCACATGGAGCGGCAAGTGCATCGAGCAAGCATCGGCAAGGCCTCCCAAAGGTGATGCGGTTCGAGCTGCCGTCCATGTGTCGCCTCTTTTCTCTGCGTTTACAAATGTGCAGCGGCTTCAAGCACAATCAACATCACCGCTCAGCACCGTTACCTGCCGCCGGGAAGAAACTGAAAACCGTGCTCGGGTAACCAGGGCACACCGGCCGGGTGCCAGCCCACGTCGATCCACTGCGCGCTCGGGCCCACCGCGAACATCCGAGCTGCCGACGGCGGCTGCTCGCGGGCCAGCCGATACGAGACGACTGCCGTATCGCCGTCCGAAGCCAGTCGGTCGATCGAACCGTCTCGGCCGCTGTCGAATTCGATTCGGATATCGGTCCGCCCGGGCGTCCAGGAAACAACAGCATGAGCCAGCCGTTCGAAGCTGCTCCCGTGATCGGCCAGGAGTAAGACGGTAGCAAGAAGTCGTTCCTGGAAAAGCGTCACAAAGTGCATATTCGTCTTTACGGACCGCGGGGGTTCGGAAAGTCCGAAAAGCTCGAGGAGCGCTTGCGTAAACAGTTTCCCCGTGAGCGCCTCCGTTTTGCCTGAGACCAGCGAAAAGCGTTTGATGCCGGACCCGAGCGCGTAGTAGACGTCGGCGTCGTTCAAAACATACGAATAGCACGAAAATGTCGACGTCGCCGCAGCGCCGCTCTCGAGCTGAACGGTAAAGAGCTTGCGGTCATCGCCCTTCCACTTCGTCATCGCGATAACGCTTGCGTCACGGTTGCACGAGATCGCGACCGGTCCCCAAGAGAAACGGCCGGTCTTCCAAGCGCGGCGCTCCGAGCCTGAACCAACGACAAGATTGGACCCGTTACTATAAGAGATCATGCCATTTGGCAGCGGCGTAGCGGTGTTGGTATACTCCCGGGTCAGCTGCGTCCATCCGTTGTCGCTCACGCGATATGCCCGGTAATTTCCGCGCCGGTTCGCCATGACGTCGGCGACGTCGGCGGCTTCCTTCGCGGCGGTCACGACGATGGTTTGCGACACATCGTCACCGCACAAGTACGCAATATCCGTGAATTCGTAGCGTGCAAAAGAGAAGAGTGCGTCGCCGCCATGGACGCAATAAATATTTTGTCGTCAGCGACTCTGTAAAGCATCGAGCGCCGCGCTTAGTTTCACATCCACCAAGTCCTGGTGCGCGTGCCAGGCAAAGGCCAAGTCGGTACGACGCGCAAAACGGAAACGGGCACGCCGCTTGCGTTCAACGCAATCCGGCGCAACTCGCGTGCGCTCATTGAGCGCATCTGCGGAGAAGCAATGACGTTCGCGATCAAAGCTAGGATTCAAAATTCGCGGGCTACGACGTTCGAGTTTACCGCGCAAAAAACGATGTATGGCGGCAAGCACATCGGCGAAGACGACGCCGTTTTCGTGTTCGCGAGCGAGAACGATGGCGGCCGAGGCCTCCTCGCGCGCGGCGTTGTCACGTCCGCCGAAGCGGTCGCGATGATGCGCGGCATAGCCAGGCAAACGCTGCGCGTGAGTCTGACGATCAGACGTACTGCGCTGGCGAAGCGTCCGCTGGGCGCAGCGAACTCAAACAATACGCCGACTGGAATGACGGGCAGGCTGAGACTGAGCTCAATTTTAAATTCTATCGTCAGGCGACGAACAAAGTCGTCGGCATCTCGGACCAAGCGGCGGCATTCCTCAGCGAATACTTCTAACGCTGGTGCCGGCAATGTTTCCGTCACCGTCTTAGCCGTTTCTCGACGCGGCCTGCTCCAGAAACGTTTCCGCAACGAAGCCCGCGAACGTGACCGCCGCGCCGACCGCGAGTCGAGCATGACGAGGCGAAAGAGCGCTCCACTTGCCGCCGGCAACGACGGCGCCTAACTGCTCTAAGCATCGACGGACGAGGGCAGCGCCTTTTTTCGCGTCGCTGCCTGCCGGCACGAGCTCGAGAGCGTCCAGCGTCGATTTGACGAGATCGACGAGGTCTGCTGCTTTCCCGGGGGCCGGCTCGCCGGAACGGCGTAAGACGGTCCGACAAACGGATTCGACCAGCTCCTTTGCTCCGGCGACGGCGTCTTTCGGACGATCATTTGTAAGGAGATGGAGTCGCCTACCACGGTCATGGATAAGCGCCAAATCTTCAATGCACGTCACTGCGAAAGAATCGGGGGACGTCGCCGCCGGCCGAAAGACCCCGTCCGCGAAGGAGAAGCCGTCACGCTCCGCTCCGTTCACGAGGAAATCTTGCTTCGACGCCGCCACTTCCTCGATCAATGCCCCGAGCGCATCGCCAAGTCGATCCAGCTGTTGCGGATCATGCTGATCCACGCTAGTCACGTAACGGCGGAATTGCGTTCGGCGACTCCCGCCGGGCCCACCGGGATCCTCACCCGGGCGAATCCGCGCGTTCAAATGCCCGAACGAGCTGACGAAGCGGAATCGACGCTGACGCGTCCTCGAACTCGCCAAGGGTCCTGCGACTGAAGACTTTCGGCACGCTGCCAATTTTCGACGCGAAACGCTCAACCGACCCACCGGCAAGCGCACACTGGCCGCGCTGAAAGCGATTAGGCGCCCAGAGCGAGGACTTTGAGCTGATCGAATTTCTCGTGAACGATCTCGACCATTTCACGGCCCGTCGGATCGTCAAGCCAATGGCCGAATGCGATGTAAAATACGGCCATTCCCATGTCGGCGCCGAGACTCGCCTCCGGTTCCGGCACTCCGCGCCGCTGCAAGGCTTGTGCGAGCGCCGCAGCGTTTTCGTCACCGGTGCCACCGGGTGAGTGGGCTCAGCCGTCATTGAAGAGCTTCGGGCCGGATCCGAACGTGCCGTTCCCGCGCGACCCCGAGTCGGCGGCCGCCGCCGCGGCTGCGCTCGGTGTACGGGTCTCCGTGATCCGGCTCGCCCCATCCGTTCACGGCGAAGGTGAGCACCGCGGCTTCGTCCCGATCGTGATCGCGGCTGCTCGCGAGCACGGCGTATCCGCGTTCGTGCGGCGCGGCTGCGTGGCATCCGACCGAACCCGCGCTTCTCGACGACCTGGACAGCGCGGCATACTTCCCGTCCTGAGCCTATGCTTTCGTCCGCGGCCTCCGGGCGGCGGACGACGTGTTCAGTGCCACGGCCGCGCGGACGAGCGACTTCAATGCCTCTTCATCGATCGTGTCGCCCTCGTGGACATCGATGGCACGCCGAACGCCGCCGTCGAGGCTTGAGTTGAAGAGGCCGGAACGGTCGTCCAGGGAGGCGCCCTTCACGAACGTCATCTTCACGACGTTTTTGTATGTCTCACTGGTGCAAATTATTCCGGCGTGCGACCACACCGGAACCCCTCTCCACTTCCACTCCTCGACCACTTCGGCGTCAGTCTGCCTAATGAGCGTACGAACCCGGGAGAGCGTCTCGCCCCGCCAATCACTCAATTCTCTGATTCTCGCATCGATCAATCGAGAGGCAGCGGCTTCTCCTTGTCCATCCTTCGAGCCACTCACCGTCTTCTTCATCGCCATTGTCGCTCGCCCATCACTCTTAACCCTTCGGCGGTTGGCGTAATCCAACGGTCGCGCCGTTGGGATCTTTCACGCTGGCGACCAACATTCCGTAGCCGACATCGGTAATCTCTTGCACGACGGTGCCGCCCGCAGCGACAAGCCCTTTTACGCTCGCCGCGACGTCGCTCACCGTCCAGTAGGCGAGCGCGCCCGGTTCGCGTTTATCTCCATTCGGAACGAGCCCGATTTCCATATCGCCGCTCTTGTAGCCGACGTACTGCGGTCCATCGACGTACGGGTCAGTGCCGGTGAGCTCACGAAAAAATCGTTTCGCTGTATTGAGGTCTGCTGCCGGATAGACGATTAGGGAGACGTCCGTCAAGATTTGATACTCCTTCTACGAGTATGACCGATCGAGCGCGATGATACGTGACAGGCGCCGCAAGAGGGGGATTCAATGGAGGACGCGGCGCGGATCGCGGAACGCTTTGAGGGGGCTCGGCCGCGCTTGCAGCGCATTGCGCGACGGATACTGGGATCGGCTGCCGAATCCGACGACGCGCTACAGGAAAGCTGGCTGCGCGTCAGCCGCGCAGACGTCGCGCATGTTGCGAATCTCGAAAGCTGGCTCACGACCGTTGTTGCGCGGGTCTGCCTTGACGCGCTGAAACGGCGTGAAAGCCGGCGCGAGGAGTTGACGCCGGAAGATCCGCGTCGCGACATTGTAGCGATCGCCCCCGGCGAACGCCCCGAGGAAGAAGCGATTCTCGCCGATTCGATTGGGGCGGCCCTGCAGATCCTGCTCGATACGCTGCCGCCGGCAGAGCGCGTTGCATTTGTGCTGCACGACATGTTCGACGTGCCCTTCGACAACATCGCCGCGATCGTCGGAAGGACGCCCGAAACTGCGCGGCAGCTCGCGAGCCGCGCCCGCCGCCGCGTGCGCGGCGCATCTGCCGGGCGTGATGGCGTGACGCAACGGCACGACGAGCTCGTGCGCGCGTTTCTCGCAGCCTCGCGAGCGGGAAACTTCTCGGCGCTTCTCGCGCTGCTCGATCCGAGAGCAACGCTTCGCGCAGATGCGGCGGTGGTGGCGATGGGCGGCGCTGCGTACTGGCAGAATGACCGTTTGGAGGCTGGTATCGAAGGCGCGAACGACGTCGCGCGGACGTTCTCCAAACGTGCGAGTGCTGCGCAATCTGTATTGATCGACGGCAAACCGGGAGCGGTGTGGACGCAGGCAGGCGAGGTGCGCGTTATGTTCCGCTTTACCGTAGTGGACGATCGCATCACTGCGATCGATCTCATCGCCGATCGCGCTGCGATCGCGCAATCGCTCATCCAGGGCTAGCGAGAATTCGCCTTTCGCTACAAGAGAAATCCGCGTGGACGGCTTGCGCGCACCCAACCGTGTTTTTCGGTTACCCACTGCACCATCTCGCCTGCGTTCTCACCGATACCACGTTGTGACCCGTCACCGAAATCGTAAACGCCGTTGATGCCGACCCAACCGTGCAAATGAAGAATGTACGCGCGGATTTGATCCGCGGTTGCATCCGGGCCAAGCGCGCGCAACGCATCGACAAAGATCATGATCGGGTCCCATGGCAGGCCGGTGGCGCCATCCGATCGCGCGCCAACTGCGGCCAGGGCCTTAGCGAACATAAGCTGTTTATCGTGAATGGGGCCTTTGGGCGTTTCTTCCGGAGTTAGCGGCAACACGGTCGAGATGAACAGCTGCCGCGGCAAAAACTTCTCGTACGATTCGAGCTGCGCGTAGATGAGGTTGGCAGCTCCAATGCCGACGGGAACGCCGAGGGCAGTTTCGTTGATGCCGCGCAACGCCGTGGCCGTAGCCGTGCCTGCGGTCCAGACGAAAATTGCATCGGGCTTTGCCGCAGCGATGCGCGACATCTGTCCCGATACACTGATATCGGTCGGAGAAAACCGCTCTTTCGCAACAAGTTCGACCGTTTTGTTCTCCGGGAGGGCGGCTGCATCGATCGTTCGCGCTTCGAACTCAGCTCCGGTCGCATCGGTCGATGAAAGCATGGCGATGCGCTTCCAACCGCGCAGCCGAAAGTAACGAATGGCAACGCTCGTGAGTTGAATGCCCGAAGTGTTTGCGGAAAACACGTATCCGCCCGGCTGCGGCCGGAGGAGCGGTGAGAGGCAATAATCAACCGGGCCACTCTTTTGGACGATCGGGACCGACGCATTGCAGACGGCGGTCGGCGCACCATCAATAAAGAGGGCTGTCTTCTTGGCGATGAAGCTCGCCGTCAATTGCAACCCGATTTGTGGGTTCGTCTGCGAATCGCTTGTGACGATCTTGAGCGGCCTCCCCTTGATGCCGCCGGTCGCATTGACGATGCTTTCTGCCGCTTGAAACGTCTTCAGGTAGGATGTCCCGAGAAACGCGCCGCCGCCGGTCAGCGGTATCGTCGCGTTGAGTTCGACCGGCGGCCCGGAGACTGCCGGACTGCTCGCTCCGATAAGTGATACCGAAGCAACGATGAGAACAACATAGTGCACAACTTGCGTCGCGCGCGGGATATTCACAGCGAGCCACTTTCCGCCGTCCCATCCTCGTGCCGTAGCGTGCAGCGAAAGGGTGCATTCACCATCACGAATTCAGGCGCAGCCCGTCACCGCTTCCCAGTCGTCGCCCGTGTCCCTCTTAAGCGCCGACATCGCGCTAAAGTTTGCGGGTCGCTCATTTGCGATTAACGCTCGAGCGGAGTCATTCGCGGTTCGCATTCACCGCGAAAATACCGGAGCTCCGTTCCAACGTGCTCTACGCCACTGCAAGAATTCCAAGTCGGCGATCGGCAAGGGCGAATCCGCAATCGATCAACTGAGGTCGCATTCTGATCAGCGATCGCGCGGCGGAACGATAAGCGCGGGGTTGGTCACGGCCGATTCCATCATGCGTACATCCTCCGAGGATTCTATCGCTTACCTGTCCAGATTCGAAAGGCAGCGAAGGATGGTCGGCGGTCGTAGGCGGGTCGAGGCCAGGGTCGCGCTCGGCAGACATGGGCACGTACCAGATGAACTATCTGGCCGACACGTTCTTCCCGCCCATCCCCGTCGCTGATAAACTCATCGCGTAGACGATCAGCAACTCGGTCAATCGGAATATACATGGCGACCGGCATCAAAAAAAGCCCAACAATTGCTAGGCTTTTTCGTCGATTTTCCGGTCAGTCGAAACGACTTACTCCATTTCGCTGATTTTCACCATTTCTGGAAAAATCGAGACGAAAGCGTGCGTTCGCCTCAGAACGGGGCCAGAATGGTGGTGAGGCCTGACCTTGATCGGGGTAGGCCTGCGGCGTTCTTGAGCGCCGACGACGGTGCACCGCGACTCTTCGGAACAGACCTCCGGCTCCGCAATCTGATGGCGCTCGCGGTGAACGGTCCGATGCTGTATGTCGAATTGCGCAGGATCGTCGGCAATCCGAAAACGCTCGGGGAGGACGAGGGCAATGCGCCATTCGGTCGAGCCGCACTTGTTCGCGAATGGCAGACACCCGATGGCCGGGCGGTGGGGCTCGACGAGGCACACCCACTGTTCCTCCCCCTACGCCGCCTCCTGGTCCGCCTATCCGAGGTCTATCCCTTGGCCGCGTATGTCCCTCTAGATTCGACCCTCGAAAGATGCCGAAATCGGAGGGATGGTTCGGTGACCGCTACGTCGTCTTCGGCGGCGTCATACCGACTACGGTCCTCGTGTCCATCGGTGTACTCGGCTGGACGTTCGAAGCGCTGGTCTGCAAGATCGACCAGGACCGTCACCGGGAGAACGTCCGGACCGCCGTGACCCGGGTTAAGGCAAAGGGGCTGCTCCAGGCCAGCCGGCCCCACGGCCCCGGCTTCAATACGCGGGTACTCACGATCTCCGACGACTTCCCGGCGAAGGCCGAATTGGCGGCGGTCCTGCGCGCCTATGTGAAAGCGTGGCCGGACACCGAGAGGGTCGTCCACGCTGCCATGCACAGCCTGGCGCCTCGGGGCATCGCCCACCTCAAGAGGCGTGGCCTGTGGCCCTATGAGCCCTCGTAGGCCATTGCTCGCTTTAGATGAACGCCGGGCATCAGAAACGCCTTATATGGTTAGGCGATTCGGTTCAGGCACGGGTCCTGACCCGGTCGGGCGAGGTTCAGAACTCGTCCACCACGAACCGACCCAAAACGCAACTCGACAGGTCTGGAAACCGTCTGGAAACGTGCAGTCTGTACCCTTTACGGGTAGATGGCTGAAGGGAGAAATCATGCTAAACAAACGTCTCGTGGCCGACGCGGCCGCACGGCTTAAAAACCCGACCAGGCCGGCGCCTGAACGGGATCGCATGCTTTTTGCCTCCATGGCTGCGGAGTCACTGAAACTCGAAGGCATCAAAACTTCGACCGAGGATGTCCTGGCCGCTGTCGAAAGCACCGAAGTCGAGAGAGCCCACGCAGTAGCGTAGTCGGCGATGTCCTCGTCATCTCCATCGAAGGCCCCCGATGACCCGGGGGCCTTCGGCATGCTCAGACCTGAACAAGAGCGCGTCCTCAAAGGCGCCATGTACTGGGTGGGTGCTCGCCTCGCGCAACGGCAACGAGACCCTGACGAATGGAGCATCTCGTTACTCCTCCGCATCCACCGCGATCTCTTCGGCAGCCTCTTCCCGGAGCACGCCGCAAAACTTCGGCAAGTGGAAGTATGTCTTGGCGGTCGCAGCATCCCCGTTCCGGCGCAAATTCAATACCGACTCATCGACATCGTAAAAGAAGCTCAAAGTATCATTGAGCAAGCCCGCAGCATCGGCGACGATGAAGAGCGCATCCAGGCGATCTTACCGAGAATCGCCCGACACCATGCCGACTGCGTCGTGGTGCAGCCGTTCATCGACGGCAACAAACGTTGGGCGCGTCAGGTCCTCTCCGCCTTGCTCGTAGACTGTGGATTCTGGCCGGGCACACGGATCGACGCCGACGAGCGGGAGCGGTACGTGGACGGTATCGACAAATCGATTGCTGGCGACCACAATCAACTTGCTGAACTCATCCTTGAGAGTTGGCTTCGACTCGAATAAGACTTCTCGAATGGTAACTACTGAAGACGAGATGTAGGTAAAATCGAGGGATGGGTGCAGAACACAATTTCTGGTGGGATGGCGCCGGCTTCACCTTCGAAGGCGATGAACGCGTTGACCCTGACCTCTTCAGCCTCTCGATTCAAGCGGCGGATTTCTCGACCGGACACTTGTTGGGCTTAAGTTCGACGAGCGTGATAAATCGGCAAGTTCGAAGAAACTCTTGATTTATCTAGGAGCCCGGATTCACGGCGCCAGCGTTGCTGCGACCATGCTTCTACCGCAACGCCTCGGCCGAGAAGCAATCATTATCGCCCGCTGTCAGTTTGACTATTATCTTCAGAAGATGCTTTATTCGACACGTACCATGAAAAGGCAGACGAAGTTCTTAGGCTGCTGGACGAAGGCGCTTACGATTACCGGTTTTGGAGAAGAGCAAAACTCGACTTGAGTAGCCGCTGGACCGCAGCGGAAATCGCCAAATTCAACAGCGAATACGAAAAGACGGCCGACTTTAACCTGACCAACGAGGTCCGGGACAAACTTCTTGTCGACAGATTTCATCAAAGCCGCGCAGACGGGCAATCCGTTCGCAAATGGTCTGCTCCAACATTTTGATGCTCAGTTTCCGACGCATTGGACATACGGGAGCAGCATCGTACACGCCACGCCGGCGGACATGCCAAATGTCATGCTCCGCCATCCGGATGGACATTTAGAAATCAACGTCGATAGTCGGATGAAGGCACCAAACAAGACCATTGCCGACATTGCCCAGCGGTGCTTTTCTGCGACCTGCCTTATCCGGTGGCGGTTCGGCCTATCGTTCGACGAAGAGTACACTCAGTGGGCGAAGCAGTTGACTGAGGTCGCCAAACGCCACGAGAACGAGCCCACCGATGTCCGAAGCATGCACGATTAGGATTTTTGATCACCTCAGATACACTTGGCTGGCGTCAGTTTCTCAATGCCGGTAAGGCTTTCAATGATTCAGTGTGAAAGTCGAGCCGGGAACCCGATTCAGCGTGAAAATACCCATTCACCGTGTGACAGCCTCAGAACGGAATCTCGTCGTCGAGTGCGGCGTCTTCGTCGTTGTGGGACGACGACGCACCGTTCGTGCGTGCCGGCGCGGAACTGCGCTCGTACGAGCGGCCCTCACCATCGTTGTCGGGGCGAGCACCGCCGCGTGAATCGAGCATCTGCATCGTGTTGCAGACGACTTCCGTCGACTTACGCTTCTCGCCGTCTTTCGTGTCGTACGAGCGGATCGAGAGGCGGCCGTCGACAAGCACCGACATGCCCTTCTTCAGATACGTGTTGCACGTTTCCGCGAGCTTGTCCCAGGCGACGACGTCGACGTACATCGTCTCTTCTTGTTGCTTCGATCGTGTGTTGATCGCGAGCGAAAATTTGGTAACGGCCGCGCCCGATCCGACGTAGCGGATCTCCGGGTCGCGCGTGAGATTTCCAACCAAAGTGATGCGGTTAAAGCTGCCAGCCATGTCTTCTCTCTTTTCTCTGCGTTTGCGAATCTGGCGTTGCAGGACCAGGAAGCGATGCACCTACAAGGCGCTCTACCATTCTGGAGTACGAGGGTGACAAATGCCTGGCACGGTGAGTCGGCGCTCGCCGATCCGGTTAGTCGTCCAGCCGGATGACCAGCGCACGCATCACGTCATCGTTCAAGCGCATTTGGCGTTCGAGCTCCTTGGAAGCCGCCGCGTTGCTCTTGAACTTCATCACGACGTAGTAGCCTTCGCGCAAGTCGTCGATCTCATAGGCGAGGCGACGCTTGCCCATTTTCTCGATCTCGCCCTGGACCTCGCCGCCGTTGCCCTTGAGGCCGTCGGCAATTGCCTCCACCCGCGTGTCGACGTCCGTCTCCTCGAGCGTGGGGCGCAAAATATAGGTCACTTCGTAGTCAACGGACATCGGGGGTTCCCTCTGCGGACACCGGCGGACCGGTGGGTCGGACGGGCCGACCAGCGGGTAGCGGCACGGGCTGCGGCCCGGCCAGAACCTCCGAATACTATCATATTCGGCGAGCGCCGCCAAGCGACCGCGGCTTCGGCCCGTAGCGCTTATTCTTCTGTTTCGGCTTGTGCCGAGGCCGACCGCGCTCGAAGCCCGCGTGCGAACCGCGCTCGAGCAAGGCGGAATGGATCTCATCATCGATGCTCTCGCGCACCGACGCGATCTCATCGCGATTCGCATAGACTTCGGGGAAGCGCTGCGAGAGCCACAGATATAGCGTCGCAAGCCGCGAGCGATCTTCGTAGAGCAGCAGCCGATCGCGCGCGTTGCCGCCGCCGGCGATCAGTTCGCGGCCGGAGACGTTTCCCGTCGCGGCATGTTGCGCACCCCACTGCGCGAGAATCGCAAGGCTGTTGCCGCGTGTCGATACCGGCGCACGACTATACGTGCAGCGCACCTCGAACGGCAACGCGAGAAAACCGTCGGAGAACTCGAGCGCGACGGCGACCTCGATCGTTCCGCTCACATCCGCGATCCGCAAGCCGTCGTCAGCGTTTTCCATCACGCGCGTCTGAAAGAATTGCAGCAAACGGCTCACGCGCGTCGTGCCGATGATCGCGGAGAGCCGGCGCAGATGTTCGTCGGTCGGCGAAATCCAAATCGGTCCGATGCGCGGCGCCGGATCGTGCGCTTCGAGACTTCGCCGAAGCAGCGAGATGTGACGCGCATTGAGCGCGGTGACCACCCCTTCTTCGTGAATGCCGTAGCGGCCGGCGCGACCGGCGATCTGGCGAATCTCTTGCGGCGTCAGCACCCGATCGGCGATGCCGTCGAATTTCTCGATCGTCGTGAAGACCAGTCGGCGAATCGGCAAGTTCAGTCCGAGACCGATCGCGTCGGTTGCGACGAGCACGTCCGCCTCTCCGCCGCGAAAACGTGCAGCTTCACGGCGTCGCACAGCCGGCGATAGCGATCCGTAGATCGCCGCCGATGAAAAGCCGAGCTTCGCGATCGCGCCTTGCATCTCGACCACGGCCTTGCGCGAAAAGCCGACCACGGCATCACCCGGACGTAACGCCGTCAGCGCGATTGCGGGAACGACGCGCAGCGGATTTTTACGCTCGAACGTGCGCACGCTCAGCGTGACACCCAAGCGCGCGGCGAGCCGTTGCGCGGCGTGCAAACCTTCCATCGAACCGCAGAGGATGACGTGTTGTGCACGCACGCCCGCAATCGCCAACGTCCACGCCCAACCGCGTTGCGTATCCTCGAGCATCTGCGCTTCATCGACGACTGCCACGTCGACGGCACGACCGAGATCGACCATCTCGACGGTCGAACTCACGAATCGCGCGTCTTCATTGATGATCCGCTCTTCGCCCGTCACGAGCGACACCGGCGCGCCGAGCTCACCCAATCGCTCGTAGACTTCGAGCGCCAGCAGTCGCAGCGGCGCGAGATAGACGCCGCTATTCGACGCGCGTAATTGTTCGAGCGCCGCATGCGTCTTGCCCGAATTCGTCGGACCGACGAAATACTCAAAGGTGCGTTTCCCGGTCGTCAAACCGTCGAGGTAAAATCGCAGACCCACGTGCGCGTCGACTTTGTCGTCGATGCGCCGGTTCTCCAAGAGTTGGAACGCCTGCACCATGCCGCGCCGCGCGTCTTCGAGCGCTGAGAAAAACGAAGAACGTTCGAACGTGTGGGTCTGCGTTACGTCATCGGGTTCGCTGAGAATCTTGACCGCCGCACGCTCCATCGCCGGTTGAAACGGCGCGACCGCCGGATCGACGATTTCGGCCACGGCAACATCGCCGGCCTCGATCGTCAGCGCAGGCGGGAGTGGTACCGGGACACGGCCGCGGATGACGACCGTGCGCGGCCCGACCGTGATCCGGCGCTCGCATCGAATCTCTGCGGTCCCGTAGCCGATCAGCTTCCAGCCCAGCGCGTCGGCTACTTTCCGTGTGCGCGCGCGTTCGGCTTTGCGTTCGGCGGCCTCGTCGGTAACGAGCAGGTCGGCCGCGTTTTCCATCGCGTCCGTCCTTCGCCCAACGCAGCGAGGATCGCTTCGTGCCGCCGCTAAGGTGCATGCGATGAAGTTGCTCGCCCTTGCTTCCGCTGCCGGTATCGCGGCTGCGTCGTTCGTCAGTGTCACCGATTCGCCGGCGCATGCCAACGCATTCTGTCCGGTCACGATCGCCGCGATCACGAACCTGGCCATTCTCGGTCGCGTCGGAACCTACGGTGTGATGCTCGATCTCGACCCGAGCGATGTCGCGAGCGCCCGGCTTCGCGTCGATTCGCCGACCGCGCGCTACGCCGTCGACATCAACGATTTGGGCCCCGTCGGCGCCACATCTGCGCAGGCCAAACGCTACTTCACGCTCGCGCCGGGCGACCGCGTGACCGCGGCGTGGGTCGAGAGCACGGGAACGACATCTGATTCGCGGCTCGAATGTCCGATCACGCGCCCGTACGCGGCCGGCGCGCCGGCGCCGATCGATCCGCGCGTCGTTCGCGAAGTGACCGCAGCGCAAACGTCCTTGCGCGACAGCTTTTCCACCCGAACGCCGGTAACGCCGGCAACGAGCTTCGGACCCGCGCAACCACAAACGTGCGCCCAACCATACGCTCCGGCACGCGCGTTGCAGGACGTGAAGCCGTCGCCGCCCCCGGGCGCTAAAGCGGTGCACGCGAACGGCATCACGATCGTGCGCGTCGATCTCGATGAGACGAGCAGCGTCGTGCATTCGCAAGTCGTGCGTTCGAGCGGCTACGCACCGCTCGATGCAGCCGCACTGGGCGCTGCGCAGAGCACGACGTATCGGACGCAAACCTTCAACTGCCGTCCGGTCGCGAGCGCGTTTCAGTTCACCGTATCGTTCGCCGGAAACTAGCTCGGACCGGACGGCTACAAAACGGGGCTTAGATTTTCAGGGTGAGCGAAGCCGTGTATTGCGTGGGCAGGAGACCGGTTGTGAGAAGCCCTGCCTCGCGCCCCGGATCGTACGTGCTGAACTGGTTTTGACCCTGGAACGGGGCGATACCAAGTGCCTGCACGCTGGAACTCGCGTTGTTGAAGATATTCTGGACGCCGAAGTTCAAGACGGCGTGGCCGGCCAGTGTCTGCGTGATGTATCCGTTTGCGTAATAGAACGCGGGACGGCCGTACGGATTATTGTTCCCGACGTAATAATTGTCGATGCGGAATTCAAATCCGTGCGTGTTCGAAAAATCCAAACCGAGCGACTGTTTCTGCAGCGGCAGATTCTGAATCTGCGATCCGTTGATGATGAACGGCTGCGATTTGAGGATCGAGTCCGGTACGGCAAGTAAGACACCCGACTGAATGTCGTACGAGTAGTCCGCATAAAAACTGCGGCTGAACCGCTGACGGCCCGTCAGCTCGACACCCTGAAAGCGCGCGCTTGCGGCGTTGAAGTTCGTCGTTACGCCGAGATCCGCGAGCGTCAGCGAACTGATCGGAATATCCGGATATGCGCGATTGATCTGTGCGTAGTATTGCTGCAAGAGAAACGGCGGAATCGCATTCGGTCCGATCGTCGAGGCCGGAACGAGCCCACTGAAGATGCGGTTCTTCTCGAAACTCTCGTAGAAGTCGACTTGAATGATCGAGTCGGCTGCAAACCGATGGCCGTAGGCCAATTCGAGGTCGTTTGACGATTCCGGTTGGAGGGTGGAATTCGCGACGGACCCGACGGCCGTGAGCAACGGCGGACGCGGCGGATTGCTGATGTTCTGCGGGGTCGTGTTGAGGTTGGGGGGTCCGAAGAGCAAATTGGGTGCCGGTTCACCGTCGGAACGGCCCCCGGTGATGCGAACGACGTCCGCCGGTGTCGCGCGGATGACGACCGAGAGCCGCGGATCAAAGGTCGTCTTTTGCGTGACGGTCGAACGCTTGGACCACGCGTTCAAGTAGAGCGAAAGCTGTTTTCCTTCGTTGTAGACATCACGAAGGAAAAAGTTGCTTTGGCCGCTTCCGTATTCCGTGGTCGGCTGAATCGAGCCGTTCGTTCCGTCGAAGATGTATTGATCGCCGTAAATACGTTGATGCTGCAAGTAGTAGCCGAAGCCGACATCGTTGTTCGGCGTCGTGATATCGTCACTCACTAGCAAGCCGGTCGTGTCGTAGAAGTTCGAGTTGAAGCCGCCCGTATGGAACGATCCGGTCGGATCGAGCGGCCCCGCCGCGTTGCGGTTGTAGTCGGTCGTGAAGCGGTTTTTGAAGAAGTCGACCGTGACGAAGTTGTTTCCGAACAGATGGGTGAGGCGTCCGTGGTAGTCGAGTAACCGGTGCGCCTGGAATGGACCGGGGCCGCCGGGCACAAGACCGTTCGATAACGCCGCGTATCCCTTGGAAGAAACGCACGTCGGTCCGCTATTGAGATTAACGGCGATCGATCCGTTACACGTGATCGAACCAGGATCGCCGGGGTTGGCCCCCGAGGGATACGTGTTTGCGCCGCCTGCGATGATCTGGTTCCCCTGGAACGTCTGATAGGGGACCGTATTGAAACAGTTGTCGCCGTTACCAGACTTGTCGTCCCACGACGTTGCCGACAGAAAGGTTGTGGTCAGCTGTGTCTTGCTGTCGAACGCGTAACGGAGTTTGATCAAATCGTTTCGAAGCAGATAGTTGCCGCTGGTACTATAGGTATTTGCGGCGAGATTGGGATCGGAGAAGTCGAAACCGAGACCACCCGGCTGCACGCGCTGTGCCGGGGCGTAGGGACCGTAGGTTCCTTGGACGGCATGGACGAGCGCAAAACCGAGATTGCCGACCGTGCCCGTCGCTTGGAGATCGGTAAACTCTTTGCCGAAATTTCCGAAGCCCTGGTTCACGAGAAAGTGCGTCGTGCGCGTCGGTTCGACCGTTTGCTGGTCGACCGTTCCGCCGATCGAGTCGGTGCCGTATAAGCCCAACGAGCCGGAGCCAAAGGTGACGACCGTCTGCCCGATTGCGTACGCGGGCGAATCTTGGAACGAAAATCCGCCGCTGCCGGGACCGAAGGGGCCGACCGGATGTCCATCGATCAACACTTGCGTTTCACTGGTTCCCAGGCCGCGAATGTTGACGCTGAGGTCGTCGCCAACCGATGAACTCAAGCCGCTAAGCGTAACGCCCGGCAGCGTGCCGAGAGCGTCCCCGATACGATTGTAACCTTGGTTGATCACCTGATCGCTCGATAACGTTTGCGTAATCGTCGTCGATGTGGAAAGCTGACTGCGGCCCTGCGATGCGCTGACACGTCCGATTTCCCTGACCTCAGAACTCCTCGACGACTGTCGTTGCAGTACCGCACGAAATTGCGTCGTGCTGCCCGACGTTGCGACGAGATCCGAGCTGCGAACGGAGCCATAGCCTTCTGCACGTACTTCGACGGCATAGACGCCGGCCGGTTCATTCGGAAATGTGAAGGCGCCATTCGCATCCGACTGTGTCGTTGCGATGACGCGGCCGCCCTGGAAGAGCGTGACGGTTGCGTTTGAAACAGGCACACCGCCGGACTGATCGACGAGCGATCCGCTGACCGTCGACGTTCCCGTTGCGGTCGCCGTCTGAGCGGCTGCGGTCAGCGGTATATTCGCCAGCGTCGCAGCCAAAGACGACGCGCACAGCAACGCCGCCATGCGTGAGAGAAATGACATGTATCCTCGCCTATATTGTGTGGAGGGTAATGTCCGAACGCTATGCGAGCAACGTTAAGTCGGCTTTAACGCGCAAACAGAAACTTTGCTTGAAGCGGCATGTGGACAAGCGGCAATGATGACGCGTTCATGATCTCGTGCTCGGAAATGACGGCATTTGAGGCGAGCAGATACGCGACGACCGCATAGACTTCGTCGGCGGAGAGCTTTGTCGTCGTCGTCGGCGGCATCGCCCGACGGACATAATCGAAGATCGTCGTCGCGTAGGCCCAGCGTTCGGGCAGGAGCACAACGCTCGTCCCGTGACATTGCATGCAGGCCGCCGCGAAGATCGCGCGGCCCCGGGCCGCCTCCCCCGAGCCGCCGGGTAGGCCGGCGCCGTCGGGAGCAACGTCGATGTTTTCGCGTTCGATCGTGCGCTCGTCGGCAGGTTGACCGATCGTGGCAGACGCCGTGGGAATCGCTTTCGTTCCCGCTACGGCCGCGGCGAAGATTACGCACGCGGCCACGACCGCCAGCGCCGTGTACTTACCCATCGAGATTGCTCACCGCTCCGTCGGCGGCGATCGCCCAACGTGCGATCGCGTTCACGTGATAGCGTAATCGATCGCCGCGCGCCGCGACGACTTCACCGAGGGTTGGTTGCCGATTACCGGCATCGTCCGTCGCGCGGCTCATCAGCACGGCCCGTTCGCCGGCGTGTCGGACGAACGGAAAGGAAAACGCGGCAAGGCTCTTCGCAGCGGGCGTGCCCGTCAACGTCGCATCGGTCCACGACGCGCCGCCGTCGAGCGAAATTTCGACGCGACGGATCGCCGCAGCGCCGCTCCAAGCGAAACCGCGCGCCGTATTCGGGCCCGGTACGACGCGATCGCCGGGCGACGGCGACGTCACGACGGATTTCACGCCCATGACGAAGTCGAAAATCCGGATCGAGCCGTCCGGCATAACTTGCGAATACTCGGCCGTTTCTTCTCGAGAATAGACGGGCTTGGCGACAATTTTGAGTCGACGCAGCCACTTTATATTGGTCGATCCCTCGAACCCCGGCACGATCAAGCGCAGCGGATAGCCCTGCTCCGGGCGCAGCATCTCACCATTTTGTCCGTACGCCAGCAACGCATCGTCGCGGATCGCATCGAGCGGCAAGCTGCGATCGAAGTACGCGTTGTCGGCGCCCTCTGCAACGATCCATTTTCCGTCCGATCGAACGCCGGCCTCATCCAAAATCGATCGCAGCGGCACGCCCGTCCAAAGCGCGCCGTGCACGAGCCCGTGCGAGAACTGGACCGTGCTCCCGAGTCGCTGCCACCCGCGCGCCGAATTGCCCGCGCATTCAACGAAGTGCATACGTTCGACCGACGGGAAGCGTAAGAGATCGTCGATCGAATACGTAAGCGCGCGCGTGACGAGACCGTGGACCAGCAAGGAATGCCGTTGCGGATCGATCGATGGTACGCCGGCGTGATTGCGAACAAACGCGATGCCGCTGGGCGTTATGCTGGAGAGCTGTCGGCCGAGCGGAGTGAACGCAAGATTCGGCGAGTTTCGCGGACGTCGCACGACGTCGCTTTCGAAACGCGATGGAACGCCGTACGGGTCGATCGCTCGTTCGTCGACACCCACGATCGATTGTGCAGCAGCAGGGAGCATCGCCGCTTCGGTTGCAATCGGAACGGTCGTGACCAGGAACGTACTTCGTTTCATTGCGCCTCGCATGACAATTCTCGCGTGTCTCGCCTCATTCGTTTTGCTGCAATCTCGCAGCGCCGGCGCGGCAGCGGCGACCGGTATCGTCCACCACGGCGTTTCGACGGCGAATGCGAGCGCGCAACATGAGTTCGACGTAGGTTTGACGCTGATGTACGCATTCAATCCCGAAGAGGCATCCTACCACTTCCAGCAAGCAGCGCGCCTCGACGGTTCGCTTGCCATGGCATATTGGGGAATCGCCCTCGCGGCGGGCCCGAACATCAATACGACCTACGATCTCGCACGCGCGCAGATCGGACGCGACGCGGTCGCGCAAGCGCGGCAACGCACGGCACATGCGACCCCCGCAGAACGGGCGTACATCGAGGCGCTGGCGCCGCGCTACGAGGCACGCGATGCGGGCGCGATCGACCGCGCGCAGCGCGCATACGCGTCGGCTATGGCGTCTCTCGCGGGAAAGTTTCCCGGCGATCTCGATGCGCAGACACTCTACGCCGAGAGCCTGATGGACCTGACGCCCCTGCACATGTGGGAACACGACGGCGCTCCGACCCGGTACACGATGCAGGTCATCCACATTCTCGCGAGCGTCCTCCACCGCGACTCCCGAGCGCTCGGCGCAAATCATTTGCTGATTCATGCGTACGAAGATTCGAAAACGCCGGGCGCCGCGCTGCAAGCCGCACGCAACCTCGCGTCGACGCCGCTGCCGCCCGGCGCCGAGCACCTCGCGCATATGCCGGCGCACATCTTTACCCGCGTCGGCGATTACGAAGAGGCGATCGACGCCAATCGGCGTGCGATCGCGATGTTTCAATCGTATTTACCGGGTGAACATAGCGACGTTCACAACGCTTATTACCATCACGACTTTGCGGTGATGAATTATGCCTACATGATGTCGGGCCAGTGGCAACACGCGCGCGATACGGCGCAGCAACTGGCAATCCAGGTCGGCGACAACGCGGCCGGGGTCGAAACCTACCTCCGCTTTCACCGCTGGCGCGAGCTTCTGGCGCTCCTGCCGCCCGCGCAACCCGACATTCGCTGGCGCTTCGCGTCGGCGATGGCGAGCGCGGGCACGGGCGACCTCGGGGCCGCGCGTGCCGGTCTCGGCTACATCGACGGCATACGCGATTCGGATGCGCGCACGGGCATTGCTCGCGCGACGTTGCAGGCGCAGATCGACATCGCCGATCATCGAGGGGATGCAGTGATCTCCGCGCTGCAGCGGGCCGTTGCGCTTCAAGACACGCTTCCGTCGCGCGAGCCGCCGGCCTGGTTTTATCCGATTCGCGAAACGCTCGGCGCGCGGCTCGCGCTCGCCGGACGATACGCGGAGGCGGCCGCGGTGTTCCGCGACGATCTCGGGCGTAATCCGAACAACCCGCGCTCGCTCTTCGGCCTATCGAAGACGCTCGCCGCCGAGAAGGATCCGCACGCCAAAGAGATGGGGGCTCGCTTCGATTCGGCGTGGCGTTATGCGGATGGTGCCCTAACGCTCGATGACCTTTAGCCGGAGACGCGGACCTCGCGCGCTTCGCGCTTATTCACGCGGTAGACCGCCCGCACGTCTTTGAGTGCGGTCAACTTCGCCAGCAATTTCTGCAAGTGATCGATATTCGTGATCTGCGCGGTAATCGAGATGTTCGCACTTTCGCGCTTCACGCGTGCATTGACCGACGACACCGGCGTCTTCGACTCGGCGCACACGCCCATGACGTCCTGCAGCAAACCCGCGCGGTCGCCGGCTTCGATCTCAATGTCGACCGCATGCTGGATGTGCGTGACGTCGGCCCAGGTTGCCTCGAGAATGCGCTCGGGCGCGGCGTTCATGTAGGCCACGTTCGGGCAATCGGCGCGGTGCACGGACACCCCGCGACCAATGGTCACGAATCCCATGATCGGGTCGCCCGGGACGGGCGAGCAGCACTTCGAGAGGCGCACGAGCACGTCGTCGACGCCCGCGATGCGGATGCCCGACGCGTTACGCGTGACGCGCCGGGACGTCACGGGACGCGGCAACGTCTGGATGTCGACGACGTTATCGACCTTGATCTCTTCTTTGAGTCGCTTGGCGACCGATGCCGCGCTCGCGTCGCCGAATCCGATCGCTGCAAAGAGGTCCGACGCGCTCACGAAGTTCAGCTTCGCCGCAATCTTCTCGAGCGGTTCGCCGCGCGCCGCGTCCAGCCGGACGTTCTGATGAGCAAGCTCGGTCTCGAGCATTTCCTGCCCGAGCAGCGTGTTCTCTTCTTTGCGTTCCTTGCGGAACCACTGTTTGATTTTGTGTTTCGCGCTCGACGTCTTCACGATCGAGAGCCAGTCGAGCGACGGCCGCGCACTCGACTTATTCACGAGCACTTCGACGATGTCGCCGTTCTTCAACACGAAGTCGAGCGGCACGATCTTGCCGTTGACTTTTGCACCGACGCAATGATTGCCGACGTTCGTGTGGACCTGATAGGCGAAATCGAGCGGCGTCGCGCTCGCCGGCAGCGAGAACACGTCGCCTTTCGGCGAAAAGATGAAGACCTGCGTGTCGAAGAGATCGAGCTTGAGATTCTCCATGAACATGCGCGAGTCGCGCATGTCGTTTTGCCACTCGAGCAGCGAGCGCAGCCAGGTGAGTTTCTGCTCGAAGTTGTCCGTCTTCGAACCTTCTTTATAGCGCCAGTGCGCCGCGATGCCGTACTCGCTCGTGCGGTGCATCTCGAGCGTGCGGATCTGCACTTCGAGCGGATCGCCGCCCGGGCCGACGACCGTCGTGTGCAAGGACTGGTACATGTTCGGCTTGGGCATGGCGATGTAGTCTTTAAAACGTCCCGGAAGCGGCTTCCAGATCGAGTGCACGATGCCGAGTGCACCGTAGCAATCCTTCACCGAATCGACGATGATGCGCACGGCGGTCAAGTCGTAAATCGTCGAGAAGTCGCGACCCGTCTGCATCTTCTTGTGAATTGAGTAGAAGTGCTTGGGGCGGCCGCTCACGTCAGCCTCGAGATGGATCGCCGCGAACTGCGACTCGAGTTCGTCGAGGACGCCCGCAACGGCGGCTTCACGTTCGCCGCGCTTCTTTTGCACGCGCTCCGCGATGTCCCGATACGATTCGGGATCGAGATAGCGCAGCGCGAGATCTTCGAGATCCCACTTCATGCGCCAGATCCCGAGCCGGTGCGCGATCGGCGCGTAGATCTCAATCGTCTCGCGCGAGATGTTTTGCTGCTTCGCCGGCGGCAACGATCCGAGCGTCCGCATATTGTGGAGGCGGTCGGCGAGCTTGATGATGATGACGCGGATGTCTTTGGCCATCGCCAGGAACATTTTGCGAAGGTTCTCGACCTGCGCGTCTTCTTTGGTTTGATAAGGAATGCGCGTCAATTTCGTAACGCCGTCGACCAGCGTCGCGATCTCCGCACCGAAACGCTCACCGACTTCTTCGCTCGTGACGACCGTGTCTTCGACCACATCGTGCAGCAGCGCAGCGGCGATGGTCGCGCGATCCATCTCGAGATCGGCCAAAATCTCGGCGACCGCCAACGGGTGCACGATGTATGGTTCGCCCGAGGCACGCCGCTGCTCGCCGTGCGCGCCGGCCGCGAGCGTGTAGACGCCCTCGAGCCAGGCCGGGTCGAGGCCGGGGTCGTACCGGCGAACGTTCGCTACGAGATCGGTGATCGTCATTGGCGGTTGTTCTTCTTTATAACAGCACGCCGTCGAATTCGGTTGATCAATAGGTAATGAATGACGTCACATCGATGCCGGGAAGCGCGGCGCGGCCGCCGAGCGCTGCGAGTTCGATCAGGACCGCTACGCCGGCGACCGTCGCGTCGAGCCGCTCAAGGAGCCGCAGTGTCGCGGCGAGCGTGCCCCCGGTCGCGAGCAGATCGTCGATGACGAGCACGCGCTTTCCCCGCGTCACGGCATCGGCATGAATCTCGATAGAATTGGTTCCGTATTCGAGCGCGTACTCTTCCGTGAATTTCTCGCCCGGCAACTTGCCCGGCTTGCGCACCGGAACAAAGCCGGCGCCGAGCACATACGCGACCGGTGCGCCGAGCATGTAGCCCCGAGCCTCGATACCGACGACAACGTCGATCTTCGCATCGCGGAAACGCTCGACGAACAAGTCGACCATCGCTTTGAAGCCGTCGGGATCACCGAGCAGCGGCGTGATATCTCGAAAGAGAATGCCGGGAATCGGAAAATCCGGGATGGCTCGAATGAGCGTCTCGATCTGCACGCGGCGCGGTTCGCGACCATCGCCGGAACCCCTCGGCCGAAGAATCCGTTCCCTTTGAGGCGAAACCTCGTACCGGCACGGTTCGCGATCGACGAATAGGATTTTCCGCAGATCGATTCTCAGCAGCGTGACGACACCCAATTCAACGCCCTCGTCGACGATCTCGTTCGGCTCCGAGACGACCCGGGACAGACGCGGCGCATGTCGCTTGCGCTTGTCCTCTCGATCGGCATAACAGCGCTCACGTTTGCCCTCGCGTTCGGACAATGGCCGCGTGAGACGCCGCCCGAACGCATCGCCCAAACGACGGTCGTGTTGGAAGAAGCGCCGCGCACGCCGGCGCCGACTCCCGCGCCGACGCCGATGCCGACGCCGCGTCCGACCGCGACGCCCAAGCCCGTCACGACACCGACGCCGACCCCGCAACGGCACGTCGTCCTTGCGCCGGTCCAACGCGCCGCGCCGCACGCCCAGCGTCACGCCGGCGCGGCAAACGTGGTGCACGCGCCGCCGTCCGCACCGTCCGTTCACCCGCGCGCCGTTGCGGTCGTAAGCAGCGCTGACGGAACGGGAAGCGGCAGCGGAACGGGGCCCGGCACGGGCTCGGGCGGGGGCGAGGGAACCGGCGGTTCCGGGACCGGCGTGGTGGATGCCGATGCGCCGTGCGGATACGTCGAATTCATTCCGTCGAACGCTGCGAAAATCGTCGGCGACGTCTCGTACGAAACGGTCCGCACGACCGTTCACTTTCCGGACGGCCACGAGCAGAGCGACGATTTCCCGTATCCGTGGGTCTACACGGATTACTTAGATACGGATCCTTGGTCGCCGATCAACGTGCGCAAAGCGAATCTCGTCGTGCTCGCGCAATTACCGCCGCCGGGAGCCGATACGCGCCGCTACCCCGATATCGTGCGTTACGTTCTCGACCATACGAACGCGCACGGCGGGACCGTCTTGCAACCGTGTCCCCACTGACCGCTTGATCCGCGTCGGCGTCGACGCGTGGAATCTCCCGCACGATCGACGCGGCATCGGCCGCTACGTTCGGGCGATGTTGACGTGCTTGCGCGACGAGCATGCCGCCGCCGTTGCCTGCACGCTCCTCGTTCCCGAATGGTCGATATGGACCGTCGCACCGCGGTACCAGCGACAAATTGCCGGCCGCACCCTCCCCGTCACCTCGCGACGCGCCGCGCGCGGCAGCGAGTTCGACGTCGTGTGGTTTCCGTTCAACGGCCCGAGTTGGGATGCGTTTCGCGGCCCGTCGGTCGCAACGTTGCACGATGCGTCGAACTTCGTATTGCCCGGGTATGGCGATGACGCGCGCGCGACGTTTCGCCGAGCGGCGCAGCGCTGCGACCGTATTATCACCGATTCGCAATTTTCACGCGCCGAACTGCTGCGCGTCCTTCCGCTTGCGCCGGAGCGCATGCGCGTCATCCTTCCCGGTGTCGCACCGCTGCCTCAGGGATCGCCGTCGCTCGACGTCACGGCGTTCGGACGCTTTCTGCTCTTCGTCGGCGAGACGGACGAACGCAAGGGCGTCGACACGCTGCTCGCGGCGGCGCGCATCCTCAGCCGCCGCAACGTCGCCGTCGAATGTGTGATCGTCGGCCGCATCGTCGGCGCGCTGCCGCACGCCGAAGGCATTCGCGTTCACGCGCTCGGCCATGTCGACGACGCGACGCTCGGCGCGCTTTACGCCGCGTGTGCTGCGTTCGTCTACCCCTCGCGCTACGAGGGCTTCGGCCTGCCCGTGCTCGAGGCAATGTCCGCCGGCGCTCCGGTCGTTGCGAGCCGCGGCTCCGCTATACCGGAAGCGGGCGGGGACGCCGCGCTCTACGCACATCCAGGCGACGCATCCGCCTTTGCCGACGCGCTCGAGCGCGTGATTCGCGAGGATGGGCTCGCGGCAACGCTGCGCCGTCGCGGCCGCGAACGAGCGAGCACGATGACGTGGTCGCAGGCCGCCGCTTCACTCGCCGGCATTCTCAAAGAAACCGCCGGCCTGTAAGGCGCGGTTCACAGCGACGTCATGTCCGCGCTGTTTTCACCGCTCCGCCTTCGCGACGTCGCGTTGCGCAACCGCATCGTCGTCTCACCGATGTGCGAGTATTCGTCGACCGACGGTTTCGCCACGGATTGGCACCTGGTCCATCTCGGAAGCCGTGCCGTCGGCGGTGCCGCGCTCGTGCTCACCGAGGCGAGCGCGGTCAGCGCCGAAGGCCGGATTTCGCCGAGCGATCTCGGCATCTGGAAAGACGAACACGTCGACATGCTCGCGCGCATCGCGCGCTTCTGCAACGATCGCGGCGCCGCGTGGGGAACGCAACTCGCACACGCCGGGCGGAAAGCGTCGACGATGTCGCCGTGGGAAGGGTACGGCGCCGTGAGCCCGCAGGACGGCGGCTGGATACCGGTCGGTCCGGGAATCGATCCGTTCGATTCGTGCTATCCCGTTCCAGCCGCGCTCGACGAAGCGCAGATCGAATCGATCGTCGCCGACTTCGCGCGTGCGGCGCGACGAACGCTCGCGGCCGGCGGCACGGTCATCGAAGTGCACGGCGCGCACGGCTATCTGATCGACGAGTTTCTCTCACCGCTGATCAACAAACGCTCCGACCGCTGGGGCGGCTCGTTCGAGAATCGCACGCGCTTTATCGTAGCCGTCGTGCGCGCAATTCGGGCCGCGTGGCCGGAACGGCTTCCCCTCATTGTGCGCATCTCGGTGACCGATTATGCGGAGGGTGGTTGGGACGTCGATCAGTCGGTCGAGCTCGCACGTCTGCTGAAAACCGAGGGTGTCGACCTGATCGACTGCAGTTCGGGCGGCGCGATTCCGCTACCGAAAGGCACGATCCCGGTCGGTCCGTTGTATCAGACGCCGTTTGCCGAACGTATCCGCCGCGAGGCGGGAATCGCGACCGGCGCCGTCGGCATGATCGTTGAGCCCGACGACGCGGAAGCGATCATCGCGGGCGAACGCGCCGACCTCGTCTTTCTCGCGCGCGAGTTGCTCCGCGATCCCTACTGGCCGCTTTTCGCCGCCCGCGCGTTGGGCGCCGACGCGCCATGGCCCGTGCAATACCAACGCGCCGCGGCCGGAGAACGCGCGACGATGCGCATCAGCAATTACATCTGATCGCGAACTCTTTTTCACGGCCGACGAGAAGCTCGCCGCGCGCGGCGTGCTCGCCTTGATGCGCCGCCACCATCGCAAGACCTTGCGTGCGGTAGAGCTCCTCGATCTCGCCTTCCCACGCGCGACCGCCGTCGGGCGACCATTGAAACGGCAACGTTTGCATCGCCCACGCGTCTTCACGGAACGCCGGCGCCGCGTTAAACGCGGCACGCAGAATCTCGCGTTGCTGTTCGTACTCGTGCGGCTTTCCGCCCGGACAGCCTAACGGAAAATCGAGGAAACACGTACGCGGCGGTTTGACCGCTTCGCTCATTTCCCACAACACGCTTAGCGAGAGCGTCGGTAAGCCGCGTTGTTCGAGTGCCCGTGCTATCAGTCCGACCGACCGATGACAGGCGGGTCAAAACGGAACCATCAGCACGAGATCGACGCCTTGCGAATCGTAGACCGCTTTGACCGACGGTAGCGTGTTCTCCATCAGTTCCGTGTAGCGTTCGATCGAACCGACGATCGAAACGGCCGTGTGTGCGAGACGGCCGATCGTGTCGTCGGCTTCGAGCGCGCGCATCGCTTGAATCGGATACCCGACGTTGATGTCGTCATCGGCCCACTTGCGAACCACGGTGCGATGCGCCATGACCAACTTCGTGAGCGGCAGATCGCGGTTGAGCAGACGGAACGTGATATCTTCGGTCTCGCGCAGCATCGGATCGTCGACGCATTGCACTCCACAGCTCAAGAATAAACCCACCGTCGACTCGGCCAGCGGCCTGCGCAGCGGTGTGAGCGACGGTGGATCGAAGTTCGGCCGGTTGATGTCGCGACCGAGTTCGTTGAGCAAACGGACGAAGCTAAAAGGCACGGCGCACGTTCCTTTCGCGGCGCTTCGACTCGCGTGCCGCGGGTGCCCCTACTTCAAGTCGGCGGAGCCGAAGTTGACGTGGAAGCGTTCGCAGTAGATTGAGACGAATTTCACGTCGGCAAGATCGACCGTTGCCGGGATCGGGTAATTTTGATTTCCGGTGTTGCCTTTGAGATTACAGCGGCCCGAACGCTGACGAAGGGCAGAGCGGAAGCGCTTCCATCGTTTTTTGTGCGAGTCATTCTTCGTTCCCTTGCAGATGGTGCAAACGACTCTGTCTACGTCGCAATCGCTAACCGTGAAGCTCGGCTACGGCTTGACGAGATCGCCAACGTTCGCATCCACGCAACGCTTAGAGAACGTCCAGTGGATTGATTTTCCTTTGGACGGCCAGCATTGAGCAATGTTTGACGGGCGCCTCGGCTTTACGAAGCGTTTACAGACCTCACGTAATGGGCGGTATGCTCACGACGTCAAAGAGAATGTGCGTGCGGCTACGTGATCGCTGACACGCATGCCGTCGTGGGACTGAAGCAGTCGTCCCGAGGATATCAGCTCGGGTACGTATCGAGGTCTTTGCGGACGTCTTACTCGGATAAGGAGATTTCACGCGCCGTCATGGTGTCGCAAGGACGTTTCGATAATCTTGTAGCTGCTGCCGGCCGCGCGATGAACGCGGATGGAGCGGCAGTCTATCTGCTTGATGCGGACGGCATCGCTCACTGCGTTGCGGCCGATGGGGACTTCGAGGCGTCTTTGCCGCCCGCTCTCGCCCTGCACGCCGCCGGCTCATTCTTCATCGGACATACCTCCGCCGGGCGTTGTCTTAACGCCGCCGAAATTCGGCACCTCGACCGGCGAGCCGGTTTCCTCTGCATCTGGCGGGATACGGAGAGCGCGAGCAGCGGCGCGCAATCATACGTCCTTCAATATATGGCGAATCTCGCGACCGACCAACTCGAGTTAGAACGTCTTCAGGAAGCGTTTGCGCAAACGCGCATCGACGCGACCGAGCGTGAGACCCGTTTACGTCTCCTGGAATCGGTCGTTATCAATGCCAACGACGCGGTGCTCATTACCGAGGCCGAGCCGATCGATCTGCCCGGTCCGCGCATCTTGTATGCCAATGCTGCCTTCACGCGGACGACCGGTTACAGCCAAGAAGAGATTCTCGGCCAGACGCCGCGCATTCTCCAAGGGGCGGCGACCGACGGCGATGCGCGGCGGCGGCTGCGTGCCGCGCTGAGCGATTGGCGCCCGGTGGAAATCGAGTTGTTGAACTATCGCAAGGATGGCTCACCGTTTTGGGTAGAGCTCAGCATCGTCCCGATCGCTGACGACAGCGGCTATTATACACACTGGGTTTCGGTGCAGCGCGATATATCGCAACGGAAGGCCGCAGCGGAAGCCGCCGAACGTATTCGCCTCACCGAAGCGCACAACGAAGCGCTGCAGATCGAGATCGCGGAGCGAAAGCGTGCCGAAGCACGGTTGGCCCATGCCGCTTTTCACGACGATCTAACGACGCTGCGAAATCGCGCATCTTTCGCCGACCGCCTTGCGATGTCGCTTGCCCGGGCTCGGCGCGGGGATGGCTACCGCTGTGCAATTATCTTCCTGGATCTTGACGGTTTCAAAGTGGTGAACGATACGCTTGGGCATCGCATCGGTGACCTCATGTTGATCGAAGTCGCGCACCGCCTGAGCGCATGTGCGCGCGCCCAGGATACGCTCTCACGCATGGGCGGTGACGAATTTGCGCTGCTGCTCGACGATGTCGCCGATGTCGGCGTCGCCGTCGGAATTGCCGAGCGCATTCTAGCCGAGCTCGACGTGCCGATCCATTTGGCCGGAAAGGACGTCGTGCCGAATGCGAGTCTTGGCATCAATATGATCGACGCGCGCTATGCGATGCCGGAAGAGTCGCTTCGTGATGCGGATACGGCCATGTATCGCGCGAAGCGCGACGGCGGCTCACGATATGCCATATTCCAACCCGAAATGTATGCCGACGCGCTTGCAACGCTGCACACCCGCCTCGAGTTGAGAAATGCCCTCGAGAACGATGAATTCGTACTGCTTTACCAGCCGCTGGTCGACATGGTCACCGGCCAGATGTGCGGCGTCGAGGCACTGATTCGCTGGAATCACTCGACCCGCGGCGTAGTCGCGCCCGCCGATTTCGTTCCGTTAGCTGAGGAAGGCGGACTTATCGTCGCTCTCGGATCGTGGGTGCTGCTTAACGCGTGCAGGCAGATTCGGTCTTGGCTACGAGACTTTACCGTCGCGGAGGACTTTGCCGTAAGCGTCAACGTTTCTCCACGGCAGCTGACGGCGCCGGGGTTTTTCGAAGACGTCGTTCGGGCATTGACGGAGACGGAGCTTCCGGCGCAGCGTTTGCAGTTGGAGATCACGGAGAGCGTCTTTGTCGAGCAGGCCGGCCGAAGCGGTGCACTGTTGCAACGGCTGCGCTCGATGGGCGTGCGCATCGCCTTCGACGATTTCGGGACGGGCTATTCTTCACTGAGCTATCTCGAGCGCTATCGCATTGATAGCCTCAAGATCGATCAGTCCTTCGTTCGTCGATTGGTCGACGGCGAGGCGAATGCCGCGATTGTCCGGATGGTAATCGGCCTTGCCCGCGCATTGCAGATGGACGTCACGGCTGAAGGTGTCGAGAATCGCGACCAGCACGACCGACTGCTGGCTTCCGGCTGTCGCTATGCGCAGGGATATCTATACAGCCCGCCGGCCCCTGCCACGACGATCGTGGAGAGACTCGGACAGGCTCGGCCGTTCGCGCTACGTTGACGTGCACAATCGCGCGCGGAGGGCCTCACGTTGGTGAGAAGCGGATCGGGCGTATCATGAGAACTGCCGGCATCCGTGCGATTCAACCTCGTCGCGTCCGGAAGACGACGGACTCGAATCATGCGCTGCCGATTGCTCCCAACATCGTTGCAAGAGAATTTAACGTGGCCGGAAGCAGCGCGACGAATTGCATCTGAGCTGGCGACAATACGTAAAACCTAGGACAGGCTCAGCACCGAAACGGTAGCGCGGAGCTAATCGTCCTTTGCGGCGGCCGGCCGGGTGAGACGTTCGACGGCGCCGGCGATGCGCACCCGATGATCGTTGCTGTGATGAGCGATCGCTTGAAATGCGGCTGAGAGTTCGAGGATCGTTTCGAAGCGTGCCGTTTGCGCTTCGCGCAACAACCGCTTCGCCATACGAAGCGCATGGCCCGGATTGCATGCGATCCGCCGCGCGAGATCGAGCGCCGATGGCATCAGCGCATCCGGCGAAACAACGTCTGAGACGAGACCGTAGGCCAATGCGGCGCGCGCGTCGATCGCGTCGCCGGTGAGCGTCATCTCCGCGGCGCGCGCATAGCCGACGACGCGCTGCAGCAGCCACGCTCCACCGTCGCCCGGGATGATGCCGAGTTTAACGAAGCTCTCGGCGAACGTCGCCGTCTCCGACGCGATTCGCAGGTCGCACATGCACGCGAGATCGAGGCCCGCGCCGATCGCCGGTCCGTTCACCGCTGCGATAGTCGGCACTTCGAGATCGAAGAGCGAGCGCGGAATACGGTGAATGCCCTCTTTGTAGGCGTAGCGATCGTCGTGCGGCTCGACCGACGGATCGTTCGTCCGTTCCAATATTCGCTTGATGTTGCCGCCGCCGCAGAATGCCGAACCGGCGCCGGTCACGATGACGGCGCGAACGTTCTTGTCCCGGGTGACCGTGCCGACAGCCGCTTCGATCGCACCGTACTGCTCGTCCGAACCCAGAACATTGCGCGTATGCGGCGAGTCGAGCAGCATGACGGCCACACCGTCGTCGATCGTGAGCTGAACGAAGGGATCGGACGGCATCAGGCGCCATCGGTGAGGTGCGCGCGCAATTCCTGCGGAATCGTCTCTTTTTCGAGGCGTCCGTCCAGGAATCGCACGAAGACTCGCTGCTGAAAGCCGCGCGCAACGACGTTCCCGTCGAGCGTGCGAACCTCGTGTTCGAGGCGCAGCGAGGTATCGCCGATCGCAACGACGCGCGAGACGACGTCCAACTCTTGATCGTATCGGACTGGTGCGAAAAATGTCGCGCCGCACTCGACGAGGGGCAACGGGTAACGCGGCTTGCCGTCGGCGGCGACGCCGGGAACGCCCGGCACGCGCACGAGCTGCTGCGCTCCGACATCGAACCACATGAAGTACGTGCCGTAATAGACGATGCCGGCCGCATCGGTCTCGCCGAATCGAACGCGGATGCGTACGGTGACGCTTCGGCCGCTCGTCATCACCACGCTACGCGCGTTCGAAGATCGTCGCGATCCCCTGACCGACGCCGATGCACATCGTGACGAGACCAAAGCGCCCATTGCGCCGGCGCAATTCGTGCAGCAAGGCTCCCGCGAGCCGTGCACCACTGCAGCCGAGCGGATGACCGAGCGCGATCGCGCCGCCGTTCACGTTCGTTTTCGCGGGATCCATGCCGAGATCGCGCATGCACGCGACGCTTTGCGCGGCGAAGGCTTCGTTGATCTCGTAGAGATCGAGGTCGCCGATCGTCAGCCCCGCGCGTGCCAGCGCCGTGCGCGTGGCGGGAATCGGGCCGAGCCCCATTACCGATGGATCGACGCCGGCGACGGCCGACGTGACGATGCGTCCGAGCGGCGTCCAGCCGTTGCGCTGCGCGAACGCGCGCGTGCACAGCAGGAGCGCCGCAGCGCCGTCGTTGATTCCCGACGCGTTGCCGGCCGTGACGGTGCCGTTGCGTTTGAACGCCGGCCGGAGACGCGCAAGGTCGGCCATCGTCGTATTCGGACGCGGGTGCTCGTCGGCACCAAGCTCGGGCATCGGCAGCAGTTCGTCAGCGAACACCTCACGCGCCATCGCCCGGCCGGTCTTGTGCTGCGACTCCAGCGCAAACCGGTCTTGTTCTTCGCGCGTGATACCGTACCGTTCGGCGACGTTCTCCGCGGTCTCGCCCATCGAGATCGGCGGATACATTGCGGCGAGCACCGGATTGGTCATGCGCCAGCCGATCGTCGTATCGAAAATCTCCGGTGCCCGGTTGAAGACTCGCTCGCCCTTCGGCATCACGTACGGGGCGCGTGTCATCGATTCGCCGCCGCCGGCAATCATCACCTCACCGCAGCCGGACGCGATCGCGTGCGCGGCCGAATTGATCGCCTGCAGCCCGCTGCCGCATAAGCGATTGACGGTCGTACCCGGGACGCTCACCGGCAAGCCGGCGAGCAATGCGGCCATACGTGCATTATTGCGGTTGTCTTCACCGGACTGATTTGCAGCACCCCAAAATACGTCGTCGATGCATGCCGGATCGGCGTGCGTACGCTCGACGAGCGCACGGATCACCCGAGCCGAGAGATCGTCGGGGCGCACGTGCGCAAGGGCACCGCTCCAACGGCCGATCGGTGTGCGCAGCGCGTCGACGACAACGACGTCGGCTCGCTCGTTCATCGCATCAGAGCCCGAGCACGCGCTCGGCATTGCCGTGAAAAATCCCGTCCATGACGTCGTCGCTATAGCCGAGTTCCTGCCATTCGCGCAGTATGCGTTCGTACGGCAGGCTCGGATAATCGCTGCCGAACATCACTTTTTCTTTCAGCCGCGAACGTGCGTCGACTTTCAACTGAGCCGGAAAATACTTGGGCGCCCAGCCCGAGAGTTCCCAATAGACATTCCCCTTGTGCAGCGCCACCGCGGTCATTTCGTCAACCCACGGCCACCCCGGATGCGCGGCGACGATCGTGAGGTTCGGAAAATCGGCCGCGAGTTCGTCGATCGCTTCCGGATGCGCGTGACGAAGTTTCGCACCCATCCCGCCCGGCATGCCCGCTCCCATGCCGGTCGTTCCGACGTCGATCATTACGGGTACCTTGAGCGCATCGATCGCTTCGAAGAGCGGATAAAGCGCACGATCGTTGACCGCGAAATGGCCCATGATCGGGTGAAAGTGAAAACCGAGCATACCGAGATCGTTGATCGCGTGCTGCGCTTCGATGATCGCCGCTTCGCCTTTGAACGGATCGACCGCCGCCCACGCTTGCACGATGCGTTCCGCATGCCGCTGTTGCATGGCGTGCACGTAATCGTTCGAGCACGGCGGCGTATGCGCGGTCGTCTCGAGATCGAGGGCGACGAGCACCGCATCGACACCGGCCTCGGCGAAATCGGCAACGACGGCACGTTCGTCTTTCGCGCTCCACGAGCGTCCCCAGTAGTGCGCGAGCGCATCGACGTAGGGCTGCTGGCAGGCGATCCACTCGCTCGTATTCGGGTAGCAGTGCAAATCGATGATGCGCGTCAAACCATCGCCCCAACCAGCGCAACGAGATCTTTCTTCGAGACCTTGCCGAATGTCGAGAGCGGGAAATCGCTCACTAGTTCCAGCCGTTCGGGCAGCTTGAACTTCGCGATCTCTTTGTCGATCAAGAATGTCTTGAGTTCATCGAACGTCAGCGTCGCGCCGTCCCGCAAAATCACGCACGCGCACATCCGTTCGCCCATGTCCGGGTCGGGTACCGGAATGCACGCGACGTTCTTCACCACCGGATGCGAGAGGATCAAATTCTCGATCTCTTCGGCACTGATTTTTTCGCCACCGCGATTGATCAGGTCTTTCTTGCGGCCTTCGACGACGTAGCCGCCGGACGGATGCAGTCGCATCAGGTCGCCCGAGCGGTAGAATCCGTCCGAGGTGAATTGCCGCGCGTTGTATTCCGGCACGCCGTAGTAACCGCGCAAAGTGTAGGGGCCCCGGGCGAGCAGTTCGCCGACATCGCCCGATTCAACCACGTGATCGTCGTCGTCGACGAGCATCACTTCGTCGTCCGGACAAACGGGGACCCCGACGGTATTGAGGCGGACGTCTTCGGGATCGGTACGGCGCACGAACATCAACGTGCCTTCCGACATGCCGAAATTCTCCTGGATGAACGCGCTCGGGATCAGTCGGTTCGCGAGCAGTCGCGTCTCCGGCTGCAGCCGTTGGCCGCCGCTTTGAATCACCTGCAGCGACGAGAGGTCGTAGTCGCCGATCGACGGATCGTTGATAAATCGAATCAGCAATGCCGGGACGACTTTGATGTGCGTGACGCACCGGCGTTGTATCTGTTCGAAGACGTCCGCCGGTTTGGTGCTCGCGCTGATCACGACACGGCCGCCGTTGAGCATGAAGCCCTGAATGCCGGGACACGCGAGCGGCAGATTGTGTGCGATCGGTAACACGACGAGCAAGACACCATCGGCATCGACGTCGCAGACGTCGGCCGCGATGCGCGAGTTATACGCGTAATCGTTGTGCGTGCGTGGGATCAGCTTCGGAATGCCCGTCGTTCCCCCCGAGAGCTGGAAGATGCACGGATCAGTCGGCTCGATCACGATCGCCTCGAGCGACGACGCGTCGCGGCCCGCGGGCCGTTCGATCAGATCGGGAAGCGAGACGGCACCCGCCCATGGCGTTCCATACACGATCGCGTGTCGCAACGCCGGGACCTCCGCTTGCACGCGACGCACCATCGCGCCGTACTCGAAGTCGCGCGTCCGATCGGGCGTCGCGACGGCCGTTGCGCCCGAGAGTTCGGCGAATTGGCGGATCTCCGCAAAGCGATGGCTGACGAGCGCCGCGATCGGAATCGCGCCGATCTTTTGCAGCGCGAAGTATAAGATCACGAACTCGGCGACGTTCGGTAGCGCAAGCACCACGCGATCGAGCGGCTCGAGACCCACCTTGAGCAGATTCAGCGCGCAATTCGTGGAAAGGCGGTCGACGTCGGCGTACGTGAACGTCCGCTCGCCGTCGATGATCGCAATACGGTCCGCGTACCGCTCGAACATCTCGCGAAATTCGTCGCGCAGCGAACGATCGGCCCAGTAGCCGCGCTCGCGATACCGCGCTGCAAATTCCGGCGGAAACGGAACGACTCCCTCGAGCATACGGGCTCCTACGTGGACGACGCGAAGCCGCCGTCGATTACGACGACCTCGCCGGTAACCATCTTGTTGCGGACGAGCAAATTCACGATCGTTTCGCCGACATCGTCGGCGGTGACGACGCGGCGCAGCGGCGTCATCTTCGCGCGCCGCCCCATCAAATCGTCGTACCGTTCGCCCAGCATCCGTTCCATCCACTCACCCTCCATCCAACCCGGAGCGACCGCGTTGACCCGGATCTCCGGGCCGAGATTGAGCGCCAACAACTTCGTGAGACTGACGACCGATGCTTTGCTCGCCGCATATGGCAGCGGCTGCGGGCCCGGGCGCAATCCGACGATGCTCGCCGTGTTGACGACGCTGCCCTTGGCTTCGCGCAACATCGGCGCCGATGCACGCGTGACTTGAAAAACACCGCGCACGTTGACCGCAAACACGCGATCCCATTCCTCGGCCGTCATCGCGTCGAAGTCTTTCGGCCCGACGGTCGTGGTCGTTCCGGCGTTGTTCACGAGCGCATCGAGGCGCGCGAATCGCTGCCGGTGTTCGGCAAGCATCGCACGGACGGCGGGATCATCGCTCACGTCGCACTTCACGACGAGCGTGGCCGCGCCCAGTGCTTCGCACAGCTCGGCCGTTGCGCGCGCGCCGTCCGCGTTGCCGCCGTAGTTGATCGTGACGTCGAATCCCGCGTCGGCGAGCGCGACGGCAGCAGCACGGCCGATACCGCTGGATGCGCCCGTAACCAACGCGGCGCGACGAACCTCTGTCATAGGAGCCGACCGTTTTGCGCCTACGTCTAGCCGCGCCTCCGTACGGCTCCGCGCGCCTGCGGCCTTACGGCAAACCCGCCGTTTTCTTCAGCCAGGCCAAGACCATCGGAAAGGTGTTCGGCCCATATCCCATGTGGCCGCCGGGAAAGAAACGTGCCGCCTTCGGTGACCCGTGTTCCAGCAACAAGACCATATCATCGAACGGAACCTGTTCGTCATGCCGGCCGTTGACCACGAGCATCGGCGCGTGCGGTTTATCGAGCCAACCTTGTTGCAAGAGCGAGAAATCCGTGACGCGGTCGATGTAGGCATCGTACGTCGCATCGCCGGTCGTGCGCGCCCGTGCGGCGCCGAGGTCCATGAGGTAACTCGTCGCGTTCATCGATCGTTCGTTCCACTCGCGGCTGAAGAAGCGGTCGACGCCGCCGCCCCAGTTCACCACGCCGATAAAGCGGTCGGGATAGCAGTGCGCGAGTTTCGTCGCCCAATAGCCGCCATACGACATGCCGACGAAGATCACGCGCTCGGCGTCGAGGTCCGGCTGCGTGCGAATCCAGTCGAGCATCGGCAGATACATCCGCTCGGCATCGGTCGAACCGGTAAGCGGCGCCTCTCCCACGCCGGGTCCGTCGATGTTGATCTGCGCGAAGCCGGCCTCGATGCACGCGTCGTTATAATCGTTGCGCTCTTCTTTCCACGTGTCGACGCCGCCGCAGCGGATCACGACCGGCAACGGCTTCGTCGACGCGTGGCGCCTGACGTAGAACGTCAGATTTTCGCTGTCACCGTCGCGACGTCCGACGAACGGGACGGTGATCACTTCGAGCGGCGGCGTGAAGAAGCGCCCCGCGGCGCGAAACATCTCGACCGAACGAAGGTACGCCGCATATTTCGCCGGATGGATCGGCGTCGGGAAACGCGCGACGTGATAGAAGCCGTAGGCCAGCAGATAGTTTGCGCGCGCGTCTTCCGTCGACCCATCGCTCTCCGCCGCGCAGGCGCGCGTCTCGAACGGTGCGCCCGCCGCGGTCCACGCGCCGGCCCATTCCACGGCATCGAGGCTCTGGAGGCCGTCGATCGTTGCGCGCGCGACTGCCGCGTCGATCACGTGAAAGGGCGCCTTATGCGCGCTGAGGCGGCCGTGAAGATTTTCCCGGAGCTTCTCGACTTTCGCCGTGTCATCAACGATCATTGTCCGTTCCACCCTTTGGCGCTCTTGCCGTTCGTTCCCGTTGTCGCAGACGGGTGGCATCATGAACATCACGTCCGTACAATTCGGTCTTTACCGCGACGGTGATAACAATCTCGACGTCGTGCAATCCCCGGTCATCGATCAAGCGTTCGACGTGAGCGAGCACGACAAGCTCGTCGCGTTTACCGTCGAAGATACGACGGCGCGCCACGATTTCACGCAGCTCCACGGCGCGCGGACCGAATCGTACGGCATTCGTAACGGGGAGGTCGACGGCAGCGTCGCCGTCGACAAGCCGCACGATCCGTCGTCGCGTGCAACTCTCGCGGCGCTCGTCGCGCGGACGCTCGACGACGCGCAGCGCAACGGCGCGAAACAAACGTGGCTCGATCTCGTCGATCACGGCGGCGGCGACGGCGGCGGCCTGGAAAGCGATACGCACAAGTCGATCATGTCGTCGACCGACATGGCCGGCGCGATCGCCGACGGGATGGCCCAACACGCGAAAGCGCACCCGGACGACGCCGGACGCGGGGTCGATGGCGTTGTTGCAAACCAATGCCTCATGTCGACTTTAGGTTTTGCGGATGCGCTTTCACAAGACGGCGTTAAGTGGCTGGCGGCATCGCCCGAGACGATGCTCGCCCCGGGCGTGCCGACGGATGTCGCCGAGGATATCGTTCGTCACGTCGACGATCCGGTCGCGATGGCAAAAGCGGTCGTCAAAGAGACGATGAGCGCGAGGTATGGGATGCCCGGCATGGGTTCGTATGCGCCGGCGGCTGCAATGGACGTGCTCGATCTCGATTCGAGGAAGGTCGCAACGATGCGCGATGCCGTCGCGACGCTCGACGCGTCGCTTGTAAAAGCCGCGGCCGACGACAACCAGCACGACGCGATTCTCCGGGACGCGCAGTCGGTCGACGGCATGGTCCGCTTCGATGACGGATCGCTGCCGTGGCATTCGGACCGTCCGGCGATCGCACTCTATGATGCGTTCGCAAACGACACGCGTCTCGATGCAAACGTGCGTGCTGCGGCGTCGACTGCCGCCGGTGCCGTCGGAGACCTCATTCTCGCGCACGGCGAAAGCCGCGCGTTCGCGCCCTTCGCCGGTGCGAGCTATCGCGACGCGGTCGGCCCCACGGTGCACTTCGCAACGTCACGCGACCAGCTCGATCCGTGGGCACCGAAGGTCAGCGAGACACACACGGCCTTCTATAAAGAAGTCGGCGCCGCGAAAGTCGACCGCGCGCTTCTCGCCTAAGACCGTCGTCAGACTCAAGCTCGCCGGGCAATCTCCCGCGTCGTGACGCACGATGACGACCGCTTTCCTGGGTTGAGAGTGCTCTCGGCGACCAATGTTCGATAGGCCAATCTCCGGGTACGCGCGGCGTATGAGTGAACAACAGCCCATGGAAATCCAAGAACGTTGGGGCAAAGCTGTCTCAAGCGGCGATCTCGAAGCATTCGATGAGATCATTGCAGCAACGATCACCGACCACGATCCCGCACCCGATCAAGCTCCTGGGCCGGCAGGTTTCAAGCAATTTTTTTCGCAGCTACGAATCGCGTTTCCTGATTTGAAGATAACACCCGAACATGCGCTTACATCGGGTAATGAACTCGCCGTCGCGTATACCATTGAAGGCACGCATCTAGGGGCGTTCATGGGCATTCCAGCGACCGGCAAACGCATAAAAGCGCGCGGCATGCAAATTGCACGCTTCACTGACGGCAAGGCAGTCGAACGCTGGGGAAGTTCCGATGAACTCGGTATTCTCAAGCAGCTCGGGGCGACGACGGTCCCGGCGTAGGGACCGCAGCCGGAGGATCAGCGAGCTTCCTACGTGTTAGCAAGGATGAGCTGGGCTGTTTCCTCCGGCGAATCCCACATCGGAAAATGACCGCTATGTTCGAACCAATGGAATCGTGCTCGTGGGAACGCCGCTTGCGCGCGCGCGGCCTGGCTCGTGAAACAGACGTGATCGTGGCGACCCCAGCCGATCGTTATGGCTCGCTGATCGGATTGCGCCGTCGCCCCGCGTTGCATCGGCCCGTGGACGAGTTCTTTGAGCATCGGTTCAAACGACGGCGACGCTAAAAAATTCCGCAATTCTTGTAAGACGAGCGGCGCCGGTAACGCCCACGGATGTGCTGAAAATTGAGCTAACAGCAACGTCCGTCCAACCGGACTGTTGGTCAGCGTCGGTAAGATCGGTTGAAGGACGTCAACGAGCTTGATCGAGAGACCGACGGAGAGTGCAAAAATCTCGGTCTCCGCGCCCTGCCAAAATCCGCCGGGATCGAGCGATATCACGGACCCGACGACGCCTCGCCGAGCGAGCTCGAGCACGAGACGTGCGCCCATCGAACTGCCCACCACGTCGACGCCCAGCAAGTCGTGCGCGCGAAGAAACGCCGTAACCGCATCAGCCATCGTTTCAATGGAAACGGTCCCTACCAACGGCGGCGTCGTGCCAAAGCCGGGCAGGTCAACCGCGATCACTTCGCGCTCAGCTTTGATTTGCGCGAGAATCGGTTCCCAAGAGCGCCAACTCCCGCCCAACCCGTGGATAAGGAAGAGCGGCTTGCCGCTCCCCATCTTCACGAAATGCATGTCAAGAGCCGGATGTGTGGTCATCGTCACCGCCACTGATACCCATAGTAGCGCGCATGTGCGCGATGCGCGTTGGGGATCAGCCCGCGACGGCGTGCTACGAAGACGGTGGGGGCGCCGACAGCAGGAGCGCTTCGTTCCATAGGTCCTGGGACTCGGAAATTCGTCCCTCGGTGCGAAGGAGCTGCGAGCGACCAAAAAGCGCCGACGAAAGATGTGCGTACAGTTCGAGCGGCCGAGCGATTTCGATCGCTCGCGCGTAGTGGCGGTGCGCAACGATCGGATCACGAGCCGCTTCGATGTCGCCGAGGACGCGCTCTGCCCAAGCGATGTGCGCCCGCTCTCCGTTCTTCTCGGCCAACGCGCTGCCGCGGCGCGCCGCTTCGAATGCCTCATCGTCGCGTCGGGCCAGCCGGCACGCGTCGGCATGCCACAACTCGAGTTGAGAGCGGTGAAGACGCGGTTGATCGACGGTCAGCGCCTCGCGTAAAAGCGCGAAGCCGCGTTCGTGCTGTCCGTCGACGACGTAGAGAAATCCCAACGGGCTCGCCACCCATGAAAAACTGACCGGGACTTCGCCGACGCGATAGAGTTCGAGACCTCGTTCAAGAATCGAGCGCGCTTCCTCAGATTGGCCGGCCCGCAGATAGCATAAGCCGAGCCCGAAAGCCGCGACGCTCTGTGTATACGTGTGATTGCGCTCGATCGCGAACTGCCAGCCGCGCAAACCCCACTCGCGCGCGAAATTCAGCTCGTGAAGCTCGGCAAATGACCATGCGAGGAACGAACAACAGAAGGCATACGGGTAGCCGCCGAACCCGACGGAGGCGACGCTACCGCAATCTTCGAGCGTCGCCGCGCATCGACGAAGCGCCTCGATGGCTGAGCGATATTCACCGCTCGCATGGCGGCTCAATCCGATCCGGTACCATGCGAGCGCAGTCAATTCGCGATTGCCGAGTTCCTCTGCAATCACGAATGCGGCTTGAGCGGCAATGTACGCATCGCGCTGCTGCCCCTGTTGCCAATACCAGCCACCGATATGCAACGCGGCATATCCACGACGAAGCGTATCGCCGGTCCGTTCGGCGAGTTCATCGGCGCGTCGTAAATGGTCCATAATCAGATGGTGTTCGCCGAGGACAAAAAGCGCGTTTCGCATCTCGAAGCGGAGATCGATTTCAGCGGTCATCCGAGCCGGCGTTTCGGGAAGGCGGCTCAACGCACGTAAGGCTTCACCGAAGTGCGCGATCGCAGCGCGGTTTGCCGCCCGAGCTGCCGCTTTAAACCCCGCGCGACGGCCGTATCGTGCAGCCTTTTCAAGAACGTCGCCGCGCGTGGCATGGTAGGCTAAAGCGTCGACATGCTCGTCCAAGCGCCCAGCGTGCTGCTGTTCGAGCGCCGCCATGATTCGAGCATGGAGTCCGCGCCGGGTTTGCTGCAAAAGCGTGCCGTACGCAACGTCGTTCGTGAGCGCGTGCTTAAATCGATACGAGACGTTCCACGAGCGACTCGTCTCGATCAGAAATTCCGAGGCCTGCAGCCGGCGAAGGGCAGCGTGCAGCGCGTCCTCGTTGAGATCAGCGACCGCACGAAGGAGCTCGTACGGCACCTCATTGCCGATCGCAGCAGCGACGAGAAGCAACGTTTTGTCGGTAAGAATAAGCTGGTCGATGCGTGCTGCAATAACGGCTTGCACCGTTTCCGGAAGCGCGAGCGTTTCCGGCTCGCGCTGCGCACGATACGCCCCTGGGTTTCCGGAAAGTGCGCCGGCATGAACCAGTGCACGAACGCACTCTTCGATGAAAAACGGGTTACCTCCGGTCGTCGCAATGAGTCGCGCACGTAGCGGACCGGTCGAATCGTCATTGCCGACGAGGGCCCCGACGAATTCCGATGTCATCGAAACGGAGAACGGCCCGATTTGTACCTGCCGGTAAAAGCTCCGGCCGCCCCAGGCATGCGCGAAATCGGGTCGGTAGTTGACCATAAGCAACATTCGGGACGCGGGCAACACGTCGACGATGCGCTCGAGAACTTTACAACTTGCGGGATCGAGCCAGTGCAGATCTTCGACGACCAGCAGCAGCGGTTGGCGACTCGTCCGCAGTTGCAAGACATGCACGGCCGCGCCCGCGATTTGATGTCGCTTCTGAGCCGGCTCGAGCGCGTCCCAGGCGGGGTCGCCGACATCCAAATCGAGGAGCGAACAAAGAGCCGGCAACGCGCTTTCGAGACTTGCGTCGAGCGTACGCACCGCTCGGACGAATTCGGCTCGCAACGAATCGCGTGTTCCACCGAGTGCTATCCCGAGACATGCCCGAATTGCTCGAGCAATCGGCAGATACGGCGAATCCGCGAGCTGCGGATCGCCCCGGCAGAGAACCACCTGCCACTGCTGATCCACGCTTTGGATGAACTCATGGAATAGGCGCGATTTGCCGATTCCGGGTTCGCCGACCGCAGCGATCATTTGCCCTTGGCCCTCGGCTGCAAGCGCCAGCGTTTCAGCGATCGTGACGATCTCGGCGCGGCGGCCGATGAAGCGCGAGAGAAGCTGCGCCGGAACGTGATCGAGGCCGATCGAGACCGGCGAGGGTCCCGTCGGAGCGTGGAGCGGAATTGCCGGGCTTTGGGGATCGAGCGACACGGCATCGAGCGGAGAAAACCGCCAGAAGCGACAAGCGAGCGATACCGTTGCATCGGTTGCGCCGATACGAACGCGGCCCGTCCGCGCCAACCCCGCCGCACGGCGAATGCAATGGCCGAATACTTCTGCCGGGAGCAGCGCTTCGTCACGCGTATGAACGACGACCTCGCCGGAGTCGATCGCAAGGCTGGGGCGGTAGATCATGTCCGGCCGCTCGCCGATCGCCACGATCATCTCCGACGCCGCCCGGCACGCATCCGCGGCATGATTCTCACGAGCGACCGGAGCGCCGAAAATAGCGATTAACTCGCCCTGTGCTTCACTGACGATGGCGCCACCGTTGCGCAGCGCGACAGCGCGTAGCGTATCAAGGATCGGACGCAGAGTTTCCTGACTCTGTTCCGGATCTTCGCGCCCGGTATCTGCCAACGGTGAAAGTGCAATGCAAACGACCGTGACCACTTTGCGCTCGCCGCGTGACGCTTCGGGCTCGGTCAGCGTCGCAGGCGCCGCGCCGCGTGCGCCGGCAGCCGCGGCCGTTCGATAGAGCGCGGTTGTTCGCGCTTCCGGAACCGTGTCGAGTTCGCGTCGTAAAAGTTCGGCGCAAGCGTTGTACTGGCGAATCGCCGCGCTGTAATTGCCGGCGGCGATGTGGCCGTGCATCAACCGGCGATGCGCCTCTTCGCATAGCGGATCGAGCTCGATCGCGCGGCGGAGCGCGGACGCGACGGTTGGACTGTCCCTCGCGAGCTCAGCGAGCCGAAGCGAAAACTGCAACGCGCGAGCATGAAGGCGGTTGCGCTCTCGCGCGAGCCAATTCTCGAACAGCTCTTCGCGCAGGTTGAAGCCCTCGAGAAGGGCACCGCGGTACAGATCACCGGCGGCGATGAGCGACTCGGTCGTATCGGCGTTACCGAGTTCTTCAAAGGCGACCACGTCGACGGCGACGGCGGAAGCCTCGAGCCTGACGTTGTCGCGGTCGGCATGCAACAGCTTTGTGTCAGTCCTAAGAGCTCCGCGTACCGATGCCAGGGCTTGACGAAGACTGTGGCGGGCTGCGCTTTCCGGAGCGTCTCCCCAGAACATGGCGGCGAGTCGTTCGCGGGAATACGCTTCGCCCGGGCGAGACGCGAGATACGCGAGCAGACCTTCAGCCTTACGCGTTCGAAGTTCGGCCGCACGCCCATCCGGCAAGCGCGCATCGAACCCCCCGAACAACCGCAAGTGAATCCGTGCCACGGCGACTCATCCCCGAAATGTCACGTTTTGACGACTTGTTGACGGCGCTTTTGACGGCTTCATGACACTGAACCGGTACGCTATTCGAGTCGCGAGCCGCAGCGTTTGACGAGCGTTGCACTCGCGCCTTCGGTACCCATGAAGCGAGGAGGAGACCATGACGACAACAAGCGCGTCGGAGATCGATGAGGGCAAGCTCAATGCGTTCGTCGGCAAAGCACTAGGCGATATCGGGGCGGCCATGAGCGCAGCCCTGACGGTCATCGGGGACAAACTCGGACTCTACAAGGCCCTTCACACGCACGGTCCTCAGACGTCGGCGGAACTGGCCGATCGTACCGGCACGCACGAACGGTACATCCGCGAATGGCTCGCTGCGCAGGCGGCAGGCGGATACGTCGAATACGAGCCCACTACGCGCCGTTTTACGCTGCCGCCGGAACAAGCATTCATGTTGGCCGACGAAAGCAGTCCGCTCTACGTGCAGGGCGCTTTCCAACTGATCGAGGCAGCGATAGCCGACGAGCCGCACATTACCGCAGCATTTAAGAGCGGTCGCGGGTTCGGTTGGCACGAGCACGATGCGCGCCTGTTCGAGGGAACGGAACGCTTTTTTCGTCCCGGCTATATCGCGCATCTCGTTAGCGAGTGGATTCCGTCACTCGACGGCGTTGAAGCGAAGTTGCGCGATGGCGCGACGGTTGCCGATATCGGATGCGGCCTCGGTGCGTCGACGATCGTCATGGCGAAGGCGTATCCAAACTCGACGTTCATCGGGTTTGATTACCATCCGGATTCGATTCGTCTCGCGCGCGAGCGCGCTGCCGCCGCGGGACTCGACGGCCGCATTTCTTTCGAAACAGCGAGCGCCCAAGACTTCTCCGGCTCGAATCTCGATTTGGTTGCGTGCTTCGATTGCCTTCACGACATGGGCGATCCGGTCGGCGCCTCGCGACATATTCGAGAGGCGCTCAAAGCGGACGGCACGTGGCTGCTGGTCGAGCCTTTTGCGAACGATCGGCTCGAGGAAAATTTGAATCCCGTCGGGCGGATATTTTATGCGGCATCAACGTTGCTGTGCACGCCGGCGTCGCTCTCACAAGATGTCGCTCTCGGGCTCGGTGCCCAAGCGGGAGAGCCCCGCATACACGAGGTCGTTACCAAGGCGGGCTTCACGCGGTTTCGTCGAGCAACGCAAACGCCGTTCAACCTCATTTTCGAGGCCAGACCGTAAGGGGCCGATACGCCGGAACTCAACGCTCGACGTATTCGGTCAAATGTTCGGTGATAACGCGCGCGATGCGCTCGACGCTCTTCGGACTCCGCGCAAAAATTCGCTCGTGCATCACGTGTTCGCCGGAAATGAGCGAGAGCACGATGCCGGTCGACCCGGAGCGGCTCGTGCGCGCGATTTGACGATTGCGCGTCCAGATGCGACCGTCTGCATCTTCGGCCCGCTCGCTATCCGCCAATCGGCTTTCCGTCTCCAACGTCGCGTCGATCTCATCCAGTATCTCGGAATACTCCATCGGACGCGCGTTCCTCCTTATCGTTCGAACGCCTCGAAAGCGTAGGAGCGGCCGATCGTATTGATCTCTATGCAGGCAACGTCGCCGATCGAGCCGTCCTAGGAGAATGGCCAACCGGCAGGTCCCGGTCGCGCGCGCTGCGGAATGCACCTTGCCTCGTGCCGACCCTTCGCTTGCGGAGACGCTGTGTCGCGGTCCTGTTCGCGGCGCTCGCTTTGAGCGCATGCGGCCGGTCATCCAATTCCGCGGAAGCCGGCGCTGCCGGAGCAACGCCTCCTCCCGTTGCGGTTGTCGTCGCACAAAGCGTGCGCAAGACGATCCCGATCACCGGCGATTACGTCGCGCGCACCACGGCCGTCGCAACGGTCGATGTGAAAGCGCGCGTGACCGGCGTGTTGACCGGCATTCACTTCGAGCAGGGTCACCTCGTCGAGCGCGGTCAGCTGCTCTTCACGATCGCGCCCGACGAATATCAGGCCTCGCTCGCCGCCTCGCGAGCGCTGCTCGACAAGGCACGAGCCGATCTCAACAAAGCCGAGAGCGACAGTTCACCCCAGGTCAAACGCGCGCAACTCGCGCAGGAACAGGCAGATTTGCTGAGCGCGGCGCGCAAACTGGCTCGCTACCGTCCGCTCGCCGCCGAGAACGCGGTCACGCAAGTCGATCTCGACGAAGCGATCGCCGCGGAAGAGGTCGCGCGCGCGAAAGTCACGGCCGCTCAAGAACTGGTCAAAGACGCCACCGTGCAGCGGCGCGTCGCGATTGAGCAAGCTCGCGCCGTCGTCGAGCAAAACGAAGCGGCCGTCAAGAAAGATGAAATCAACCTCGGCTACACGCGCATCACCGCACCGGTCGCCGGTCTCATCGGATTCGTCAAGGTCGACAAAGGCAACCTCGTGAGCGCCGATTCGCCACCGCTCGCAACGATTTCGACGATCGATCCGATGGCCGTCCAGTTCGCGTTGACCGAAGTCGACTACCTCAACCTCGTCCACCGGCTGCAACGAGCGAACCAGAACAGCGCGCCCGATTTGCCGCTCGAACTGATCCTCGCCGACGGCACGGTCTACCCGTTCAAAGGCCGCCCGCAAAGCCTCGACCGTGCCATCGATCCGCGAACCGGCACGATCGCGGTCATCGGCACCTTCCCGAATCCGCCGGGCTCCCTCGGCATTCTACGCCCCGGCCTCTTCGGACGCGTCCGTATCGTACTCGGCTTCAATCACGACGCCGTGCTCGTGCCGCAGCGCGCCGTCGTGCAGCAACAAGGCAGCGACACCGTCTACGTCGTGGGCAAAGATAAAAAGGTCTCGCTGCGCAGCGTTCGCCTCGGCCAGCGCACGGGCAGCGATTACGTCGTGACGTCGGGTCTCGGGGCCGGCGAGACCGTTGTCGTCGAAGGCACCCAAAAGGTCCAGCCGGGGTCGTCGGTCGTCGCCACGGCGCCGGCGAGCAGCGAAAAATAACGTGGGCCAGTTCTTCATCGAGCGACGTGTTTTCGCCATCGTCGTTTCGCTGCTCATACTAATCGTCGGTGCCGGCGCGCTGCGGACGCTGCCGGTCGCGATGTTCCCCGATATCGCCCCGCCGACGGTGAGCGTCACCGCGACGTATCCCGGCGCGAACGCGAGAACGGTCGAGCAATCGGTGGCGGCGCCGCTCGAGAAGACGCTCAACGGCGTCGACGGATTGCTCTACACGTCGTCGCAAAGCAGCAACGACGGGTCCTATGCACTTACCGCGACGTTCAAGTCGGGCACCGACGTCGACCGCGCCGCGACGAACGTGCAGAACCGCGTAAACGCCGCGGTCAACGCGCTGCCGGCCGACGTCGCGCGGGCCGGTGTGACGGTCGCCAAGAGCGCACAGGATACGCTCCTCGCGATCGCCGTGTACTCACCGTCGGCGGCGTACGACGATTTGTTCATCAGCAACTACGTCACGATCAACGTCCTCGACCGCATCTCGCGCGCCGACGGGGTCGGCGGGACGCAAGTCGCCGGCCAACGCGACTACTCGATGCGGATCTGGTTGCGGCCAGACCGCCTCGCGCAGTTCAAACTGCAGCCCAGCGACGTCATCGCCGCGATCACCGAACAGAACGCGCCCGCGCCCGCCGGTCAGATCGGGCAACCGCCGCAGAAAGCCGGCTCCGACTTCCAGTACTCGGTGAACGTCAGCGGGCAGCTCGCGAGCACCGAGCAGTTCGACAACATCGTGCTGCGAACGCTCCCCGACGGCACGGTGCTGCGCCTGCGCGACGTGGCGCGCACCGAGCTCGCGGCCGCTTCATACGCATCGTTCGGACGATTCAACGGCGTTCCGTCGGCCCTCATCATCGTGCGCCAGAAGCCCGGTGCGAACGCGCTCGCAACGGCAGCGAACGTCAAGGCGGCGATGGCGGAAGCGGCCAAGTCGTTTCCCCCGGGGCTGACGTGGACGGCCGCGCTCGACTCGACCGAGTTCGTGAACGAGTCGATCCACGACGTGATGAAAACACTGGAAGAGGCGATCGCGCTCGTGGTTGTCGTCGTGTTTCTGTTCCTCGGAACGTTCCGCGCGATGATCATCCCGGTGCTCGCGGTCCCGGTCTCGCTGATCGGCACGTTCGCCGTCTTCGTTCCGCTCGGCTTCGGCATCAATACGCTCACGCTTTTCGGGATCGTGCTCTCGATCGGCATCGTCGTCGACGACGCCATTGTGGTCGTCGAAGCGGTCGAACACAACATCGAGCGCGGGCAGACGCCGCTCGAGGCAACCCGGACGGCGATGCGCGAGGTGTCGGGCCCAGTCGTTGCGATCGCACTGGTGTTGTGCGCCGTGTTCGTGCCGGTGGCGTTTTTGGGCGGCTTGACCGGAACGCTCTACAAACAGTTCGCGCTGACGCTCTCGATCTCGGTGCTGATCTCGGCGCTCGTGGCGCTCACGACGACACCGGCGCTGTGCGTGATGATCTTGCGCCCGCGCACTCCGGGTCGCGGCCCGATCGCATTCGTGATCCGCGCCTTCAATCGCGGGTTCGATTACGTGCTGGAAGCGTACGTGCGCGCCGTTCGCGTCGTGCTGCGCGGGCTGCCGCTGATGATCGTGGCGCTCGCCGTCATCTCCGGCGCCGCCTTTTTCTTGCTGCGCGCGGTCCCCGGCGCGCTCGTACCGATCGAGGATCAAGGCTATTTTCTGGTCGCGTTGACGCTGCCCGACGGCGCGTCGCTCGACCGCACGAGTCGACTCTCGCGCCGCATCGAGAAGTACGTGCAATCGCTCCACGGCGTCGAGAGCATCGCCTCGTTCGGCGGCGTCAACCTGCTCACCAATACGTCTGCATCCAACGCCGCGTTCTTTTTCGTGAAGCTGCACGAATGGGGTGACCGCGCGAAAAAGCCGGGCGAGAGCATCGATGAGATCATCGCCGCGGTCAACAACGAGGGCAGCAAATATCCCGAAGCGCTCGTGTATGCGATCAATCCGCCGCCGATTCCCGGGCTCGGCACGACGGCCGGATTCCAGATGCAGGTCGAAGACCGCGGTGGCCACTCGCTCCCGGAACTCGCCGACGCTACGAACAAAGTTGTCGCCGCGGCGGCCAAGAAGAGCGATTTGGCCGGCGTCGGCAGTTCGTTCAGCGTCAACGTACCGCAGGTCGATCTCGACATCGATCGCGACAAGGCCAAGACGCTCGGCATCAGTTTGACCGATGTGTATACGAGCCTCCAAGCATATCTCGGCGGGGTGACGGTCAACGACATCGTCCTCTTCGGTCGCGTGTGGAAGGTCAGCGTGCAGGCCGAACCGGAGTTTCGCGTCGCGCCATCCGACATCGGCAGCATCCTCGTGCGCAGCAGCGACGGCTCGATGGTCCCACTCGGAACGTTCAGCAACGTCGCAGCCGGCGTCGGCGCAGCGGTGATCAGCCGCTACAACGGATTGAGAACGGCAGCGATCAACGGCGCCGCTGCCGAGGGGAAATCGTCCGGGCAAGCCCTCACGACGATGGCCGCACTCGCCGCGAACACGTTGCCGCCGGGCCTCACCTACGAGTGGACGGGCAGCGCGCTGCAAGAGATCGAAAGCGGCGGCTCGCAGGCGCTCATTTTCGGGCTCTCGCTGCTGCTCGTGTTCTTATTTCTCGCGGCGCTCTACGAGAGCTGGTCGATTCCGATCGGTATCGTCCTGGGCATCCCTCTCGGCGTGTTCGGCGCCTTCTTGGGCATCTACATGCGCCAGATTCCGAACGACGTCTACGTGCAAATCGGGCTCGTGATGCTGATCGGCCTGGCCGCGAAAAACGCGATCCTCATCGTCGAGTTTGCCAAAATGAAGCGCGAACGAGACGGTGCGACGTACGCGGAAGCAGCGATCGAGGCCGCGCGGCTGCGGCTGCGACCGATCCTCATGACGTCGCTCGCGTTCATCGTCGGCGTTCTGCCGCTCGTCACGGCGAGCGGTGCCGGAGCCGCTTCTCGGCAGTCGCTCGGCACCGCCGTCTTCAGCGGCATGATCGCGGCGACCGTGCTCGGCGTGTTCTTCATACCCGCGCTATACGTGCTCGTGTCCAGCGGCGTCTCGCGGTTCGCGCGGAAGCCCGCGCGCGTCGAACTCCAAGCGTCGCCCGACCCGACGTAACGCATGAAGCTGATCCTGGCGTTTGCTGCCACGCTCAACCTGCTCGCATCGTGCGTCCCGCCCGTCGATCCGCTGGCCGTTCCGCCGGCGCTTCCGCCAACGTACCGCTTCGGCGGAACGGATTCGGCGTCGATCGGCGACACCAACTGGCGAGAGCTGTTCCTCGATCCGCAGTTGCGTGCGCTCATCGGCCAGGCGCTCGTCGCCAACACCGACGTGAACGTGGCAGTTCAACGCATCTACGCGGCGGAAGCCATCCTGGGCCAAGCAACGGCGCAACAACGACCGAACGTCACCGCCGGCGTCGCGACGACCTATCAGCGTACCAACGGGAACCAGCCCGGCGCCGTCTCGTCCACGGAATCGATCGCGCCGACATTGCTCGCAGCGACGGCATCGCCGTACGACGTCGACCTCTTCCGTGCGCTACGCTACGCGACCGCGGCGCAACGCGCGCGGCTGCTGGCCTCGGACGCAGCGCGCCAATCGATCATCACCGACGTCGTGCGCAACATCGCGAACGCGTACTTCTTCATCCAAGAGCTGTACAGCGAACGTGACATCACCGATTTGACGATCGCGAATCGCAAGGCGAATCTCCAGATCGTCGCGCGCCAAGTAACGGGCGGAACGGCAACGCTGCAAACGCAGCGCCAGGCGGAGACCGCGCTATACACCGTCACGGCACGACTGCCGGACATCGAACGCCAGATCGGCGAGCAGGAGGACTTCGTCGCGACCTTGCTCGGAACGTATCCCGCACCGATTCCGCGCGGATTGCCGCTCGATCAACAACTCGTCGACTACGCGATCCCGCCGGCAGGGCTACCCGGGCAGTTGCTGCTGCGCCGCCCGGATATCCGCAGCGCCGAACTCACGCTCGAGGGCGACAACCTACAAGTCGCGTCGGCCCGCGCCGCGATCTTCCCGCAATTGACGCTGGCGCCGTCGTCGTCGGTGGGAGCCGGCGCGACGATCCTCAACGGCATCGCTTACGGTCCACAGTTTCTGCTGACTCTCGTACCGTCGCTCGTGGAGACTTTGAGCGACGGCGGCTACAAACGATCGACGGTGAGGCTCGATACGGCGCAGCGCGAACAAGACCTTTACACGTACCTCAAGACCGTCCAGACGGCGATGCAAGGCGTCGCCGACGGGTTGACGGATTACACGCGCGAGCGCGACGCGGTCGTCGAGCAGGCGCGCCTCGCGACGGCGACGAGCGATTATGCGCGGCTGGCGAACCTGCGGTACCGCGGCGGCGTCGGCTCGTACATCGACGTGCTCGACGGCGAATCGCGATATTTCGATGCGGAGATTGCACTCGCCCAGACCGAACTTCAGGAACGCCAGGCGCAGACAAACCTCTACGCCGCGCTCGGCGGGGGTTGGCAAGACGCGCCCGCCGCACAATCCGCGTCGCCGGTCCCGCGACCGTCAGCTACTCACTGACTAAACTTTAGGGCTTGCGCCCCGATACACAACATAGGCTCGGCCGTGCCCTAGTCCCCGTCTCGCAAGCGGCGATACACAAAGCGACAGCGATTTTTCGCCGTCGCAAGGAGCGAAGAGCGCTGAAGGGCAGCGCCCTTTGAGCGATGAGAGACGCCGCGACGGCGGAAAAGCGCCGAGCGACTGTATCAGCATTTGCGAGACGGAGCACTAGTGCAGCAGCGGCACGTTCGATGGATAAATCGGACGGTTGATCACGCGCTCGAGAAGAAGCGCCGATGAGCCGAGCGCGAGTTCGCTGAACGCTTTGAAACTGTCCCGTTCGGCCTCACCCTCAGCGAAACGCTCGTTGCGCGTGAGGTCGATTTTACCGTCGACCGCCCGCAACTCGATGTAGCGGCCGTCGTCGTCTTCACCGATCTCGACGAGGCCGGTATCGGCGAAGATGCGCAGCGCCGTTCCGACGGATCGGTCCGAGACCTTATCGCCGAGATCGAGCAGTGTCGCGAGATCGGCGTACGTCTGATGGATGCGTCCGTTCGCAGCGATCGCGCGTAGACCACGATAGATCGCACGCAACGTGTGCAACGCCGGTGCTTCACGCTCGATGATGAATTCGTTGATGTTCCGGTCGCGTTCGCCGAAGAGCAGATGGATGCGCGCATCGGCGCCGTCGCGGCCGCTGCGCCCCGACTGCTGATTGAACTCGGTGAGATCGAAGTTGAGGTGGTAGAGAAAGATGTCGCGGACGTCCGGCAGATCGATGCCCTCACCGAATGCCGACGTCGCGACAACGATGCGAAGTTCTCCGCTTCGGAAGTAGTCTTCAACACGCGCACGTTCCGCCGCGCCGACACCGGCATGGTAGAACGCGACGACGTCGCCGAATTGCGCCCGCAGCTTCTCGGCATTCTTCGTGGCCTCGTTGCGCGAGTTGCAGTACACGATCGCCTTCCCGGCGGCGTCGATGTTTCCGGCGATGTACGCGAGCTTATTCGTTGCGCCGCGCGCGTCGATCACATGCAGATTTTCGCGAACCGTTGGATCGATCACCCACGCGTCGATTCGCAGTTCCCGGCGGATGCCGGCAAAGACGTCGTCGCCGGCGGTTGCCGTCAGCGCGAGGACCTGCGGTTGCCCGAGCGCCGCAATCACGCCGGGGAGACGGCCGTACGCGGGACGATGCGTAGCCTCGATCAGATGGTGCGCTTCGTCGATCACAAGCAGCGACGGGCGGCTACGTTCGTGCGCGAACCGCTCGACATGGAATTGGACGAACTCGGGCGTCGCGCAGACGATGTCCCAGGCACCGGTTTCCAGCACATCCAAGAGCGACGCGCGTTCGCCGGCATCGATCGCGCCGTTGGCTCGAAAGATGCGAATGCCGAGGGGCTCCAAGCGCCGCAACAGCGCGTCGTACTGGTCGTTCGCGAGCGCCCGCAGGGGATAGAGAACGATCGTTTTCTCGTTACGCTCGAGTGCCCGAACGGCGGCCGGAAACTGGAAGCACAACGATTTTCCGCGGCCGGTACCCATGACCGCGAGCGTGTTGCGGCCCGCGTCGACGCGCTCGAGAACGGCGCGTTGCGATTCGCGGAGTTGCCGCTCGCCGATCAGCGCGGCCAAGACACCGTCGGACCGGCCGCGCTGCACCCCCGGCCGCGCGCTCGCGATGCGCTCACGCGCGACCCAGATGTTCACGCCGACGCTGCGCGTGCCGCCCCCGGTGACGTGCCGGACTTCGGCGCGATACCGCTCCCCGGCATCGATGTTCGGCGCGATGCGCGCCGCGATCGGGCGCCGCACGAAGCCGAGCTGCAGTTGCCCGAGCCAGACGCCGACCGCGTTGGGATCGTACGCGTTGGCGGTATCGCGCACGAGCGTCAGTTCCGTCCCGGCTACGACCCCCGCGACCAGATCCTGCCTGCCCTCGAACGTGACGCCGACGATCTTCGTGTGGAAGCCGTACGAATCGCCGATTGCTGCATACGTGTCGCGCGCGAGAAATTCGTCGCGCCGCGCGTAGAGGTCGCTAAGAAACGCACCGGCTTCGCTCGCCGGAGCGCTCGGCGCATTGCCGGCCGTTCCGAACGTCGCGCGCACCCGTTCGAAAGCCGCCTCCGAGGGTGTCGGAGGCGGTAACGAATCAGCTCGTGTGCGGCGTTTCACGCGGCGGATCGCCGTCGTCGTCGCCGAGATTCAGCCGGATTTCTTCGTGACCGAGGTCGTAGGCGCGCTCGTGGAGGCCGAGGTTTTGCGCGTCGAGCGGGTCCATCGGTTCGACCTCATGTTCGGCATACGCGTCATCGGCTTCGAGCTCCGTTTGGTCGATCGCCGGTTCGATGATGCCGACGCCGTTGGACGTTTCGATGCGACGGCGCTTGTACTTCGGCGGTGCCGATGGCGTGCGGCGCGACGATTGCCGCTCGCGCTCTTTGCGCGCCTTCCGCTGCGCCAGCACTTCCGCCCGATCGAGATCGGTGCGCGCTTGCGAGCGCGCATCGGCGATCGTTTTCGGTTGCGATTCGAGCGATCGCCGCGACGCCGAGCGCGCACCCAAACGCTTCTGGAACGACGCAACGAGCGGCGCCGAATAGAAGATCGAGTGATAGCCCCCCGAGCAGATCCCGACCAGCAGCGCGAAGGCGAAATTTTGCAGCGACGCGCCCCCGAACGCGAGCAGCGCGACGAGCGTGACCACGACGGTCGCAAGCGTGTTCACCGAGCGGGTCATCGTCTGCAGAATCGACGTGTTGACGATTTTATCGAACGGCTCGCCGGCCATCAGGTTCGTGTTCTCACGGATACGGTCGAGAATGACGATCGTATCCATCACCGAGTAGCCGATCACGGTGAGCACCGCTGCGAGGAACGCGTCGTCGACGCGTTTGTTCGCAAGGGAATAGATACCGATCATCATCGCCGAGTCGCGAACGAGCGCGATGATCGTCACGAGCCCGAAAATGTAATTCCAACCGAAGCGGAACGCGATGTAGAGAAACTGGATCGCGATCGCAATGACGAGCGCTTTGAGCGCGTTGAGCAGATACTCCGACGCGAGCGACGGACCGACGGCGGAAATCGATGACTGCGCGCGGTCGACGGCGGCGACCGAACCCAGCGCTTTCCACAGCGGATCCGAACCGTTGCCGAAATCTTTCTGCGTCTCGACCGTGTAGCGCTCACCGGCCGGTTCGCCGGCCTTCGTGAGCGTGTTGATCTGGGCGTCGGTGATGCCGATCGGCACGAGCGCCTTGACGATCGCATCGCGGTCGACCACGCGATCGAACTTCACGGTTACGTCGGTGCCGCCGGTGAACGAAAGTCCCAGACGGAGCGGCGAGCCCGTCGTCGTCCAGTGATAGATCATCGACGCGATGCCGAGCGCGATGATCGCGTAGCTGATGATCGAGACCGTCCGCAACCACCCGACAACGTTCCAATTCAGATTACGAAAGAACATCGCTTATGCCCCGTAGGCCTTGTGATCGCTCACGACGTTGCGTTCGACGATCGTGTCCATGAGGAACCGCGTGACGAAGACCGCGGTGAACAGCGAGAACACCGTTCCCCAGAAGAGCGTGTACGCGAAGCCCTTTACCGTACCGGTGCCGAGGATGAAGAGCACGCCCGCGCCGACGATGGTCGTCACGTGACTGTCGAACACCGATGTAAAGGCGCGGCGGAAGCCGATCTTCACCGCCGCACGCAGCGATTTGCCGGCCCAGAGTTCTTCCTTGAGCCGCTCGAAAATCAAAACGTTCGCGTCGACCGCCATGCCGATCGACAGCACGAATCCCGCGATACCGGGCAACGTCAATACCGCGTGTGCGGCGGAGAGCAGGGCGAGCAACGCAAGGACATAGACGACGAGCGCCACGTCAGCGAGGATACCGGGCAAGCGATACACGACGGCCATGAAGATCAAGACAAGTCCGAGCCCGACGATCGAAGCGTAGAGCGACTTCGTGAGATCGTCGTGACCCAGGATCGGGCCGACGTCGTCTTTTTCGACGATCGTCGTCGGAACGGGCAACGCGCCGGCGTTGAGTTCATTCGCTAGTAGCGAGACGTCATCGTCGGTAAAGCTGCCGGAAATCTGACCGTCCGACGTGATGATCCCTTGAATAGTCGCATCGGAGACGAACTTCTTGTCGAGGAAAATTCCGAGCAGTTTGCCGAGATTCTGCTGCGTCAGTTTCCCGAATTTCGCCGAATCTTTGGTCTGAAAGTTCACTTGCGGCTGACCGGCCTGCCCGTACCCTGGTTGCGCCGACTTCAGTTCCGCGCCGCTGTAGACGACGGGTCCGGCATCCCTGTATGCGCCGTTGGGATTGTCGGCGTACTTCTTGTCGGCGTGCGCGCGTTCGCTGACTTGCGGTGGAATGATCTTGAACTCGAGAACCGCCGTCTCTTTGAGCAAGCGTTCCGCTTCGTCCGCGTTCTTCACCGCAGGCAGCTCGACCAGAAGCCGGTTGCTGCCGACTTTGGAAATCACCGGCTCCGACACGCCCAGACCGTTGACGCGATTCTGGACAACGGTCTCGACTTGATTCTGGATGTCGGGCGTAATCGTCGGAACTTCTTTGGTCGGCTGCAACTCCAGCAACACGCGCGCGCCGCCTTGCAGATCGAGGCCGAGATGGATTTTTTGCTGGATCGGGACGATCGCCCAGATGCACAGCCCCACGACGGCCAAGAGGAGAACCGCTTGTACGGGCCTCTTGAGCTTATTCCACATACCGTTGTTTCGGGGGAAGGGGAGAACCCCGGAATCGTAGCAGGTCGGGGAAAGAGCGTCAAACGTCATGTGCGCTCTCGCGAGGGAGGTTCGTGCACGATACCAAGGGCGTGGATGCAGGACTCCTGCAATCGCGATACCGGCTCACCAAGCAACGTGCGGCCATCCTGCGTGCCCTCGAGGACGGCCGGCATCTCAGCGCCGAGACGATCCTCGAGCGGGTTCGCGTCGAACTACCGGGAGTGAGCCTCGGCACGATCTACCGCACCCTCGATATCCTGCGCAGCATCGGTCTCGTGCAGGTCTTCGCGCACGCGGGCGGCGCGGCAAAATACGAAGCCGCGCTCGACAAGCATCACCATCTTCTGTGCACGCAGTGCGGCGACGTCGTGAACATCAACGTGACGGACGTCTTGACGCTCGCGCACGGCGTCGCAAGCGATCACGGCTTCGTCGATATCGACTGCGCGATCGTCGTCACCGGCCGCTGTACGACGTGCGCCGCACCCCGATAACCGTTTGGCGTTGAGCGACGACCCGACGTCGGTCGAGATCGACGACAAACCGGCGCCGCCGCTCGACGATCGCGCACCGGAGAAGAACGCGGTCGCGACCGTTCGCGTGCCTCGCTGGATTCAAATCACGTGGATTGCGGTCGGCCTCGTGCTTCTGTTCGAACACGCGTTCAGCGACGAATACGACGGCTGGCGAAACTTCGCGCACCCCATTACCGACACGCTCACGCTGGCCTTCATCATCTTCGTCTTGCTCGGCGTGTTGATCAACTACGTGAACGAGATCGGCTTGCCGGGCGGAGCGAACTTGAAATTGCGGGCGGAACGCAGCACGGCCACCGTCGCGCTCGAAGTGACCAAGAATTATCGCGACGTCGCCGACAATCTGGCGAACCGCCTCCAGAGCTGGAGTGAGGATGGCGCTCTTCTCAACGACGCGCTCGAGCGATTCGGCACCGACGGTCAAGCGATCAGCGCGATCACGACGCGCTTCTGCCTCGAGCGCATGGAAGACGCTGCGAGCCTCCTCTCGTTCAACGACGAGCAAGCCCGGCTCTCGGTCTGGTGGTTTTTCGAAACGGACGGCGGACTGCGCCTTCTGCTCAGTAACGAGATCCGCGATCAAAAGACGTGGGACTATCTCTTCGAGCCGTTCGAGGGACTGATGGGTCAGGCGTACGTCGAGTGCCGTCAGTACAATGTCTCCGACGTGCGCGCTTCGTCGCACTTCGTCGAGATTCGGAAAGACTACGCGTATCGCGGACTCTTACTCACCCCGATCGTGGCCGGCGCCGGTCGCAAAGCCGTCGGTATCATTTCGATCGACCGGACGCGGGCGAAAGCGTTCGATCCGATCGGCGAAAACATCGGCTGGGCGCTCGCGAGCTTCGTCGCCCAGGTCTACACGCACCCGACGGTGCGCGCCGCGTTGCCGGAAATGGGACTTTAGTGCCAGGGCACTAACTCTGCGTCTTCGCGAGGAAACGCTGCAAGCGCGCAATATCGGAGTTCGCCTGCGAGAGTTTCTCGGCGACGCTGTCCGGCCGGCCGGCGGGGGCTGAACCGAGGTTCGGCGCCGCCGCACGCGCGGCGTCACGAATCAGCTTCAGGGCGGGGTTTTGAGATGGACCTTTGAGCGGCATCGTCTCTCTAGTCTAGCGCAAAACCGTGGAAATTCCCAGGTCACGGCCGCGGTCGCCGATGAATCCCGCACCATGAAGTGGCTTCGTCGCACCGCGACGCTTGCATCCGCGATTGCCGCCGTGATAACCGTGTCGGCGGTCCGTGCCGACGAGCCGGCGTCGATCCCGATCAACGTCGCCATGTCGGTGGTCAACTACGATGCCGCGCCGCTCTTCTATGCCGAGCGGTCCGGTATGTTCGAGCGTGCCGGATTGCACGTCACGATCGAACGCATCGCAAGCGGCGCCGCGACCGCCGCAGCCGTTGCTTCGCGGACGGTCGACATCGGGAAGTCCACGACGATGTCCGTTATCTCGGGCTATTCACACAACGTTCCGCTCACGATCATCGCTCCCGCAGCAGCCTACGACGCGGCGTCGCCGGACGGGCAACTCGTCGTCGCGCCGGACTCGACGATCCGTTCGGCGGCCGATCTCGACGGGAAACTCCTCGGCACGACCACGCTGCTCGGCATCGATCACGTTGCGACGCTGGCGTGGGTGGATAGCCACGGCGGGCACGCACAAACGTTGCGGTACGTCGAACTCCCCGTCTCGACCGTGCCCAGCGCAATCGCGCAACACCGAATCGACGCGGCATTCAATACGGAACCCGTTCTGAGCGAGGCGATCGCGCAAGGTAAAGTGCGTCCGATCATTCCGGTGCTCAGTGCGATCGGGAAGCACTTCCTCTTCTCCGTTTGGTTTACGTCATCGGACTTTGCAAAGGCGAACCCGGAGGCCGTAAAGCGCTTCACGGAGGTGATAACGCGAGCGCAGGCCTACGTGAACACGCACCACCGCGAGCTCGCGCCTCTGGTCGCCGATCTCTCGGGTCTGCCCGTCTCGGACGTTCAAAATGCGAAACTCGCAACGTGCGGAACGACGCTCGGTCCGGCGGATCTTCAACCGATCATCAATGTCGCCGTGAAGTATCACGCCGTGCCGCAAGCGTTCGACGCGAAGAATATCATTTATCAAGAGATTCGCGCGCACGAATGAACCTGACACGCCGCTTGCTGTTAGCGTCACTGGCGTCGGCGCCCCTTGCGGTGCGCGCGGCGTCGGCGCAAACTGCCCCGTTCGTGCGGATCGGCTGCAACGCGACGGACCTCTACCTGCAACCATATATTGCGCAAGACGCGGGCTTCTTCGGCCGGGCCGGGCTGACGGCGTCGATCACGCCGTTCGCGAACGGGGCTGCAAACGCGCAAGCGGTCATTGCAAGAGCCGTTGACACGGGTCCCGCCGATATGATCCAAATCGCGAACGCCCACAACCGCGGCATTCCGCTCGCGTTTTATGCCGGCAGCGGCGTCTACGCGAGCGACGCGCCGACGATTCAACTCTGCGTTGCGAAAAACGCCGCGTACCGCGGACCAAAAGACCTCGAAGGCGGGACGATCGCCATCGTCGCGCTCAAATCGCTCACGCAAGGAGCGATGCTCGAGTGGTTGCGGCTCAATGCCGTCGATGCGGCGCGTGTGAAGCTCTACGAGTTGCCGTACGCCGAGATGAGCGCCGCGCTCATGCGCGGTACCGTCACCGCGGCGTTCATCGGAGAGCCGTTCCTCACGGCTGCAAAATCGGATGTGCGCGTGATCGGCTTCCCGAACGACTCGATCGCCCGCAGTTTCTATTTGAGCGCGTGGTTCGGCCGCCGCGAATGGATCGGCGCCAACGCCGACACGCTGCGTCGCCTGCGGCAGGCCTTCTACGACTCGGCGCGCTGGGCGAACGTTCATCACGACGATACCGCCGTCACGCTGTCGAAATATGCGAAGGTCGACCCGGCATTGACGCATTCGATGAACCGGATCGGGTATGCCACGGCTCTCGACCCGAAGCTCATGCAGCCGGTGCTCGACATCGCGTTAAACTATGGCCTCATCGAGCGGGCGGTGCGTGCGCAAGATATTATCGGAGACGTGTCATAGCGGATTTCCGTCAACTCGCAGCGTTCGTCGCCGTTGCGACGCACCTCAATTTTCATCGCGCCGCCGAAGCGCTCGGCACGGCGCAGCCGGCATTGAGTAAACAAATTCGCGCGCTCGAAGCCGAGCTCGGCGTCCGCCTCTTCGATCGCGACAAACGCAGCGTGAACCTGACCAACAGCGGGCGCGTGTATCTCGATGAAGCACGGCTAATGCTCGAACAGTTCGACGACGCCCGATCGCGGGCGCTCGAGGCAAACGGCGGCCGGCGCGGCGACCTCGTGATCGGCGCAACGAGCCCGGCAGTCGTCGGCGAATTGCCGGGCACGATCGCGGCGTACCGCGAACGTCACCCGGACGTACGGTTGCATCTCCAGATCATGTACAGCAATCAAATGACCGAAGCGCTGCGCAGCCGCACGATCCATCTGGCGTTTGCGCGGGCGCCTGCCGTCGACGATGCCATCGAGACAACCATGCTCTCCCAACACCCGTATCGGGTCGTCTTACCGAGGCGCCATCGTTTAGCGGCTCACGGCTACATCGACCTCGCCGACCTCACCGGCGAAACATTGATCGCCTATCGCCGCGACAGCATCCCCGAGACGTACGACCAAGTTATCGCGATGTGTCACGAACGCGGTTATCACCCCGCAGCGATCGAACATGTGGCGGGAGTCGAAGCAAAGATCGGACTCGTCGCCTGCGGTTTCGGTATTGCGATCATGCCCGAACCGTGGGCGCATACGGTCGCCGGTTTTCCCGAACTCGTCTTCAAGCCGATCGCCGGAGTCGAGCGCTGGCGTTACCGCATCCTGGCGTGGTGGCATCGCAGCGAGACGTCACCGCTCGTTCATGGATTCGTTGGTTTCGCAAAGCGTAATACCGAAATGGCATCACTGTAACAAAAATGCGGCATTGGACGAATCTGAGCACGGCGATGTACACTCGCGTCTGAGGAGCTCCGCCATGCAGACGAAGCCGGCCGCCACCGTGTCGCTCGACGATCGAATTGCCATGTTCAACCGCAACGGGTTGAAGCTCGGGCTGTTCTCGTCCAACTGTTCGAACGGACGTTTCCCGACAACCGTGGCCGAACGATGGAGCGGAAATTGGGAAGACAACGTCGCGCTTTCCCTGATGGCCGAGGAATACGGCCTTGATTTTCTCCTCCCGATCGGGCGCTGGAAAGGCTATGGCGGCGTGACGGATCATCAGGGAGCGACGCTCGAAACGATCACCTGGGCCGCCGCGCTGCTCGCGCTGACGCAGCGCGTCACCGTCTTCGCCACGGTTCACACGCCGCTCTTTCATCCGGTCGTTGCGGCGAAGCAAATGGTCACCGCAGACGTGGTCGGGCGCGGCCGCTTCGGCCTCAACGTCGTGTGCGGTTCGAACGAAGACGAGTTCGACATGTTCGGTCTCGAGCTTCGCGATCATGACGAACGCTACGCCTACGGTCAAGACTGGATCGATGCGGTCAAGATGATTTGGGATCGTGACGCGCCGTTCGACTTCTCGACGAACTATTTTCACATGGCGAACGTGATCGGGAATCCGAAGCCGTTCGGGGGCAGCCGGCCGATGGTGATGAATGCCGGCGCTTCCGCGGTCGGTCGGGCGTTCGCGATTCGCAATTGCGACGCGTACTTCACGGGCGTTCGGCTGGCATCGGTCGACGCTGCCGGCAGGTTCGTTCCCGCGATCGACGACGCTGCCGAACACGTGCGCGGCATTCGCGCGCTCGCGAGCGAGATTGACCGGCGTGTCGGCGTCTACACGCGCGGCGAGATCGTGTGCCGGGCTACGCAACGTGAAGCCGACGAATACTATCATTACGCGGTCGAAGAAAGCGCTGATTGGGGCGCGATCGACTACCGCTTACGGAGGCGAGGTCCCGCCGCTGAAGATCCGGAGTCGTTCCAACGTCGCCGCTTCAACCACATTCACGGATTTCCGATCGTCGGATCGCCCGATGCCGTCGCGCAGTTACTGGCCGACGTTCACGCCGCCGGCTTCGACGGGCTGGCGATCGGCATGATCAATTATCTCGACGAGCTCCCGTTCTTCTGCGACGAAGTGTTGCCGCGACTCGAGCGCCTGGGTATACGCGAACCGCGTCGTTCCGGAGTTCCCGCGTAGGTGGGTGCGCTGGATGGTCTCACCGTCATCGAGGTTGCGAGCTACGTGAGCGGCCCGTATGCCGCGATGCTCCTCGCCGACCTCGGCGCAACCGTCATCAAGGTCGAACCGCCGCACACCGGCGATCCGTATCGCGGCTGGGGACGGGTCGACTACAGTCCGCCGTTCGGCTCGCTCAATCGCAACAAGCAGAGCATTACGCTCGACCTGAAGTCCGACGCTGGGCGTTCCGATCTCAGGCGACTCGCCGCAACCGCCGACGTGCTGCTCGAGAATTTTCGTCCCGGCGCGATGGAGCGCTGGGGCTTGGCCTACGACGATCTCAGCAAAGACAACCCGGGGCTGATCTATTGCTCGATCAGCGGCTTCGGAGTCGGCGGTCCGTACGGCGGCTTTCCCGGTTACGATACGGTCGGCCAAGCAATGAGCGGCCTCTTGAGCGTGTTGACGGACGTCAACGACCCGAAGCCGATGGGCATCTCACTCTCCGACCATCTGGCCGGCATCTTTGCCTGTTACGGCATCATGGCCGCCGTCATCGCGCGGCACCGTACCGGTCGCGGCCAACTCGTGCAAACGTCGCTCTTGCAATCGACGCTCGCATTTTTAGGAGAGAACGCCGCCGGTTATTTCGAGCGCGGAACGGCACCGTCGCGCGCGACGCGCACGCATAGCGCCCAGGTGTACGCGTTTGTCGCCGGCGACGGCAAGCCGTTCGTCATCCATCTCTCTTCGCCGCCCAAATTCTGGGAAGGTCTCACGCGTGCCGTCGAGCGCGCCGGCCTCATCGACGATCCTCGCTTTATCAAGCGGCCGCAGCGTGCCGAGCACTACGACGAACTGCACGGCCTTCTCGCCACGATCTTCCGCACCCGCGACCGCGATGTCTGGCTTGCGCGGCTACGCGCCGAAGACGTCCCGTGCGGCCCGCTCTACGACCTTGCCGGCGTTTTCGAGGATCCGCAAGTTCAGCATCTCGCTATGGTCAAAGAATTGCCGCACACGTTGCGGGGAACGGTGCGCGTCGTCGGGAGCGGCGTGTGTCTCAGCGACACGCCCGTCGAACTGCGTCATGCCGCACCCGAGCTCGGCGCCGATACCGCCGCCGTGCTGGAAAGCTCGCGCACGGCGCCCGGAGTTCCGGCGCGCTGATGCTCGCCAACAACTACGCGATCGCCGGCACGGCGACCAGCGATCTCGGTCGCACCGGCATGGATTCGCTGGCGCTGTTGGAGCAGGCCATGCGGCGTGCCCTCGACGATGCCGGTTTGAAAATCGCCGACGTCGACGGCATCATCTCGCGCGGCCCGGACGACGTGTATACCCATCACCAGCGCATGGGCGCGCGACTCGGCATCAACGCACGCTTCAGCACCTCACTCGACAACGGCGGGGCGAGCCAGATCCTTGCGATCATCGTTGCGGCGATGGCGATCGACGCGGGTCTCTGTTCGACCGTCCTCTGCGGATACGGCCGCAATAGCTGGACGCGAACGCACGCAAACGACACCTCGCGTACGGCGATGGGCACGATGGCCGAAGAGCAGTTGCCGACTGAATTCGCACCCGAGTACGGATGGTTCGGAGCGCCGGCGACGCACGCGCTCGGTGCTCGGCGACATATGTTCGAATACGGTACGACCCGCGAGCACTTTGCGCACGTCGCCATGACATTTCGCGAACACGCGCTGCGCAACCCCGATGCCGTCATGAAGAAACCGATGACGCTCGATGAGTACTTCAGCGCACGCATGATCGTCGAACCCTACGGTCTCTTCGATTGCAGTCTCGAGAGCGACGGCGCCGGCGCTGTCGTCGTGACGTCGGCGGAACGCGCGCGACATCTGCGCCAGCCACCGGTGTATCTCAAAGGCTTCGGCAGCTTCAACAATCTCAGCGGCTGGCTCGTCGACGATCATATGTTCAAAACGGCCGCTATTCAAAGCGGCAAAACCGCCTTCGCGATGGCCGGTTTAACGCCGGCCGACATCGATACGGCGCAAATCTATGACTGCTTTACCGGGATGGTGATCGCGCAGTTGGAAGATTACGGATTCTGTCCGAAGGGCGACGGCGGCCCATTCGTGCAGTCCGGCGCGTTGCGCATGGACGGCGTGCTGCCGACGAACACGTCCGGCGGCCAACTCTCCGAAGCGCACGTCGAAGGGATGCTACAGATCGTTGAGGCGACACGGCAGCTTCGCCACCACTATCCGGCCGAACGGCAAGTGCGGAATGCCGAAACGGCGCTGGTGAGCGGACACGGGGGCAACACCGTCTGCCATTCGACGCTGATCTTGGGGCGCACGGCGTGAGCGGCGTCGGCATGAACGATCGGGGCCTCCTGCCGCTTCCTCGCGCGTCGATCGAGACGCAGGCGTTTTGGGACGCCGCTCAAGAGCGCCGGCTCGTGATGCCGAAGTGTTCGAATTGCGGCGCGTTTCGCTTTCCGCCGTCCGTCGCATGCCGCGTATGCGATTCGCCCGGCGTCGCATGGGTTGACGTAAGCGGCCGCGGCACCGTCTTCAGCTTCGTCGTGTATCAGCGCGCGTATCGCTCGGCGTTCAAAGATCGTCTGCCGTATGTGCTCGCCGTCATCGAGCTCGAAGAAGGCCCGCGCATCCCGTCCAATGTGGTCGGCATGCCGGCCGGAGACGTCGCTTGCGACATGCCGGTTGCCGTCACGTTCGAGGAAGTGCGCGACGGTTTTCTCATTCCGAAATTTGCACGGAGGTCATGATGCTTCTCGAGCGCGGGTCGTCACGTTCAGACCGGATGTCGTTTCAGTCGCGTAACCGGCTCAAACTCGGCATCTTCGGATCGAACTTATCATCCGGGAAGAACGCAACGTTGATACCGGAGCGTTGGGATGCAACCTGGGACAACAATCAGCGGCTTGCGGAGATGTCCGATGCCTTCGGCCTGGAGTTCTTTCTGCCGATCGGCCGTTGGCGCGGATTCGGCGGGATCACGGGCTATCAAGAAACGGGCTTCGAAACGCTGACGTGGGCAACCGGTCTGCTCGTCGCAACGAAACGGATCGTCGTCTTTGCAACCATTCACGCACCATTGTTTCATCCGGTCGTCGCAGCAAAGCAGATGGTCACGGCCGATCAAGCCGGGCACGGCCGCTTTGCGCTCAACATCGTGTGCGGTCACAACGAAGATGAGTTCGCGATGTTCGGTATCCCGTGCTTCGATAACGCGGACCGCTACGAACACGGCCAAGAGTGGATTACGATCGTGAAGCGGCTCTGGACCGAGCCGGAAGACTTCGACTTCGACGGCCGATTCTTCCAGCTCAAATCGGTCCGCTCGAAACCCAAACCGTTCGGCGGAACGATGCCCGTCATCTTGAATGCGGCGCGTTCCGACGCCGGACAAGCCTTCGCGGTTAAAAACGCGGATGCGTTTTTTACATCGGCCAAGTCGTCCGAGTTCGATGAAAAGACCGGCATCGTTACGCCCGACATCGACGCGGTGAGCGGCAACTTGCGGCGCGTTCGTGAGAAAGCAGCAGCAATCGGGCGGGAGATCGGTGTGTTTTGCAACGTGAACGTCATTTGCCGTCCGACGCAGCAAGAAGCCATCGATTATTATCGTTACGTACTCGAAGAGAACGCCGATTGGGACGCCGTCGATGGTCAGATACAGGCCGGCGGAACCGCGAAAGATCTTGCGTCGCCCGCGTACATGAAAAAGCGGACGACGGCGATACGTCAATATCCGCTGATCGGCAACCCCGACCGTGTCGCCGAGCTCCTCATCAATTTGAGCCGCAGCGGCTTCGACGGCGTCGGCCTGACGTTTGTGAATTATCTCGACGATTTGCCGTACTTCAATGCGGAAATCATCGCGCGGCTCGAGCACGCCGGTTTGCGCATCGCCGCTGACCGTGCCGCGGTCGGCGCGTGAACCGTCGCTCCGCCCTCGCGCTGGCCGGCGGCATCGCGCTCGGACCACTGGTGCAATCGCGACCGGGCGTCGCCGATACGGCGGTGCTACGGCTTGCTGCACCGCCAACCGACTCGTCAGCGCAGTACTATTACGCCGAGGCGCAGGGCTTTTTCAGAAGGGCCGGCTTCACGTGCGACATCGCTCATTTGGCAAACGGCGAATCCGTTGCAGCAGCCGTCATCGGCGGGTCGATCGACATCGGCGTCTCGCAGACGATCTCGCTCATCGCAGCGTTCAGCCGCGGCGTTCCGCTCACCGTGATTGCCGGCAGCGCGATCAACAATGCGCGCTCGAATCCCGGTACCGCGGGCACCCTCTTCGTCCCGACGAATTCGACGGCGTCGACCGGGAAGGATCTTCTGGGCAAGACGGTCGGGGTACAAGGCCTGCACGGTTTCGCCCAATACGGGACGCAAGCATGGATCGACAAAACCGGCGGCGATTCGTCGCAGGTCAAGTTCGTCGAACTCACGTCGGCCGTCATGGCGAAGGCGTTGACCGACAATCGTATCGACGCGGCGTTTATTCCGGAACCGTTTGTCTCCGACGTCGCCAAAGTCGCCAAGAAGATTGCGACGCCGATGGACGCGATCGCGCCGATGTTTTATCAGGGCGCGCACTTTACGATGCTTGCCTACGCCAAGGCGAACGTCGATGCCGTTCGCCGCTTCGAAGCCGTGCTCTACGAAACGGCCGACTGGGCCAACCGCAATCGCGACAAGTCGGCGTCGATTCTCTCCGATGCCGCGCACATCGATATCGCGACGGTCCAACATGCGGTGCGCTCGGAGTACGCCGTGCGGCGCGAGCCGGCGTATCTTCAACCGATGATCGGCCTCGCCGCTCGATACGCCGGAATCAAGTCGTTCCCGGCTGAGGACCTCTTTTTCAAGTCGTAGCATCGCCCACGACGGCCGCCGGTTCAACGCTGACGGAAGCCGGCAGTTCAGCGAACGCGTATACATCGATGCGCGGCCCGACGCGTTCGAAGAAATCGGCAAGCATTGGGCGCAGCGCTGCCGTCGTGAGGAGTGCGTGCGGTGCGAACGCCGGATCCGCGACGAAACGTTCGACGGCGGAGCGTATATGCAGCGCGGTCGCGGGATCGGGCGCGAGCCCATCGTTCCCCCACATGCGCGTAAGTTCGGCATCGAGTTGCGGGGCGATCATCAGCGGACGGATGCGCACGATATTCTCGCGTCGGAGATGCTGAGGCACGATGACGCGCCGCGCCGCTTCGGCGATGTCGCGCGGCTCGCGTACGTGCGGCGCCGCGTCGAGCATCGCCTCGAAGACCGCAACCGGATCGCGCGGCCACGCGCGTTCGCGCAGCAGGTAGGTGAACGCGCGATGCGCCGTGACGATCGGCAACACGTCGCTACCGACATCCTTGACGATCGAGGGCACCGTCGCACGCAGGTGCTCAACGAGCGTTTGTAATTCTTGTCGCCCGAAGAGTTCGCTTGCGTTCGCGCGTACCGTTTCGGAGAGGTGCGAACCGATGATCGAGATCGCGTCGAAGGTCAACGCACCGAGCGCCTCCGCTCGATCGCGTTCCTCGGACGTGATGGAACGCGCGGCGAGCCCGTAGACCGGTTCGATCGCCGGGTCCCCGCCGATCTGCGCGAGCGTCGCATCCGTGCCGACGGCCAGCAGCCGGTCCAGGCGCAAGCGCCCCTCCGCGGCAACGCGATCGCGCACGCGAATCGCGTACGTGTCGGCACGCATCGCGTCGTCCCGCAAACGCACGCCGGGAATCACAATGCCCGTTTCGCCCGCGAGCGCGCGGCGGACGTCGCCGATCCGATCGAGCAGCGCGTCGGCGTTCGGCGGCGCGAGCAGGTCGAAGAGATCGGATCCGATGTCGATCGCGAGTGCGTCGACACCGACGAGCGCAAACGCCGCCTCGGGGCGTCGAATCGCGTCCTTGCGCCGCCGTTCGATCGCCGCGCGCTGCAGCGCATCGGCCGTCGCGCGACGCTTCGCAGCAGCGGCCGCACCGCCGAACGCCGCCAGCGCGAGCGCACCGAATACCGGCGCCGGCAACGCCGGCACGAGCGCGAGCACCGCCATCAGCAGGCCGGCGATCCGCAGCGCATCCGGACGCGCGATCAGCTGCGAAGCAAGATCGACACCGAGCGCGCCCTCACCGGCGACCCGCGTCACCATCAACCCCATCGACGTCGAGATGAGGAAGGCGGGCAGCGTCGTCACCAACGCATTCCCGATCGAGAGAATGGCGAACGTTTGCAACGCCTCGAACGGCCCCATCGCGTGATAGGCCATCCCGACGACGACGCCGCCGGCGAGGTTGAGCGCGACGATGATCAATGCCGCGATCGCGTCGCCCTTGACGAACTTTCCCGCACCATCCATCGCCGCGTAGAAGTCGGCTTCGCGCTGGACGCGCGCGCGTTTGCGGCGGGCGCCCTCGGCATCGAGCGCACCGGCGTGAACGTCGGCGTCAATCGCCATTTGTTTGCCCGGCATCGCATCAAGCGTGAAGCGCGCCGAGACTTCCGCGACGCGTTGCGCGCCCGTTGCGATGACGATGAACTGAATCGTTATCAGAATGGCAAAAACGATCAGGCCGACGACGATGTTGCCGCGGACCACGAATTGCCCGAAGGCCGGGACGATCGCTCCGACACCGTCCGGTAGATGGCCCTGCGTGAGGATCAGCCGCGTCGCACTGACGTCGAGCGAGAGACGAAAGAGCGTTGCGAGCAAGAGCGCCGGGGGAAACGCCGAGAATTCGAGCGGTTCTTCGACCCGCAAACTTATCAGCAGGACCAGCGCCGAACCGAAGATGTTGAGCGCGAGCAGCGCGTCGAGGATGAACGGCGGCAAGGGAACGATTAAAATCCCGACGATCGAAAGCACCCCGACCGCGAAGATGCCGTTGAGTTTCATACGTCCAACGCGCCTGCGCGGGCGAGCGCAGCGATTACTTCGGCGACGGCGACGAACGTCTCGGCCGGAATCGCGTGTCCCGGTTCGCCCACGCGAAAGAGCCAGCGGGCGAGACCGGCGTTCTCGACGACCGGAATCGCTGCACGCTCTGCAATCGCGCGCGCTGCGAGCGCCGCCTCGTCGACGACCCGAACGAGGATCTCCGGAACCGGAGTCGCGGGCGGTGCATACCGCAGCGCGACCGCGACGTGCGTCGGGTTAACGATGAGGAACGACGCTTCGCGCGTGCGTTGAACGGCGCCGCGTGCGATCGCACGATGCATGTGCCGGCGCCGCGAACGTGCCTGCGGATCACCGTCTTGCTCGCGCATGTCGCGCTTATATTCGGGAAACGTCATCTTGAGCGATTGCAGCCAGCGACGCACGACGAGCCCGTAGTCGGCGACGGCAAACACGAGTCCCGCCGCGCACGCCGCGCAGCACGCGCCGAACGCGCCGTCGCGCGTCGCGCGCGCCGCGTCGAGCGGTGACGCTGCCCGCGTCGCTACGGCGGCCACATGCGCGGCGATTGGAATCGTTGCGGCGAGCGCGGCAAGCAGCGCGACGAGCGCGCGCGCCGCGCCGACGGCCGCTTCGCCGCCGAACATCCGTTTGAGTCCGGCGCGCGGTGCAAGCTTCGCCGGAGCGAAACGCACGGGTGAGGGGCGCAAGCCGCCGGTTTGCGCGAACGTCCCGCCGACGCCGGCGACGGCAGCCGCGGCGACCGGCACGCAGCCGAGGCCGATGACGGCGACGACACTGCCGGCATCGCCGTGCAACGGTGCTACAGCGTTCACGCGCAATGCGTATGCGGCGGCGGATGCAAGGAGCGGCAATACGGCTGCCGTCGCGATCAGTCCGGCAGCAAAGGAAGCGACGCCGGAGAGCTCCGAGGAGCGCGCGCTATTTCCCTCACGTTTCGCACGCTCGCGCCGCGACGGCGTTGCGTCGAATCGCTTCTCCGCCGACTCGCTCACGGAACGGGGCCCCATGGAAGCACGAGCCACGGGCGGCCCGCCAGCGGCGCGAGCAACGGGACGCCGACGATGGTGACGATCAACGCGGCCGCAAATATGGTGGGAAACGCAAGTGAAAACGAGGCGAAGCGGGGCACGACACGCGCCACGGCTGCCAGTGCGAATTGCGCGGTCAGTACGACGGCGATCGCCGGTGCCGCGATCGCGAGCGCCGCCCGGACGATGGTGTCCGGCAGCGCGAGCGCGACACGCATCCACGTATCGGGTGCGATGACGAAACCCGGCATGATGTGGTCGAAGCTCGCAGAGAAGGCGCCGATGACGGGCACGTATCCGTCGAGCAGAAAGAAGCCCGCCAGAAACACCGACGACCACAGGCGTCCAAACGCCTGCGCCGACGTGACGTTCGCATTCGGCACGCTGCCGCGAACGCCGACGTAGTCGTCGATCAATCGCCCGGCGTAGTATGCGCCGTCGTAGAGCAACGCAGCGCCGGTGCCGAGCGCGGCGCCGAGCAGCGTTTCGCCCGCGATTGCGGCGGCGAGCGAAGCGCCGTCGAGCCCGTGCGCAACATGCACGTGCGGCGCGATGGCAAACGCCAGCGCAAGTGCGAGCCCGGCGCGGACCGGCGCCGGGACGCTCGGATGCGAAAATCCGGGCGCGCGGAAAACCATGCCGGCGCTGCGCGCGAGGACGAGCAGCGTCGTTTGCGTCATCCGCGAACGATTGCCGGAATGCGTGCGAGGGCGTCGAGCAAGAGTTGCGCGCAAAGCGAGAGCCCGTACTTGCCGCCGAGCGCGACGGCAAGTCCGACCGCGATTATTTTTGGGAGCAGCGTCAGCGTCTGCTCTTGCACCTGCGTCGCAGCTTGCAACACGGCGACGATCGCGCCGACGATGGTCGCGAGCACCAAAATCGGCAGGGTCAAAATCGCCGTAACCAGTAGCGCCTCGCGCAGCAGACTCTCGAATCCAGCCACGCTCCGATGGTAGACGCGCGACGTGAACTCCGGATTGCCGCGGTATAGCCGAACTTTTTCGGCGCTGCTAAGGTTCGCTGCCGGCCACGCCGACATTTGAGAATATCATGCTTCTCGCTGCACCTGAGGCGTGTCTTCTTGACCTCTGACGACAAAGACTTACTGACGCAACTTGAAGCGGCAACGCCGGACGATCTGGACGCGGCGCCGTTCGGCGTCGTTTCAATGGATCGCGCCGGTACGGTCACGCACTACAACATCACCGAGGCGAAGCTGGCGGGCTTACTTCCGGAGCGCGTGGTCGGCTTGCACTTCTTCAGCAATGTCGCTCCGTGCACGAATAATTACATGGTTGCCGGCCGCTTCGAAGAGAACGAGCAACTCGACGAATCCGTCGATTACGTTTTCACGCTGCGCATGAAGCCCACACGGGTGCGGCTGCGATTGCTGAAGGCACCGGAGAGCGTTCATCAATATCTGGTCGTTGAACGGCGATGAACGACGTCGACGCGGATGTCGCCGCCGACCTGCTGGAGCTGCTGTACCTTTGTCCGTCGGCCGTCATTAAAATCGATCTGCTCGGCAACGTGAAATTGATGAACCCGATCGCGGCCCAACTGCTGATGCCGATCGCACCGGGCGGCGACATCTCGAACCTCTTCGACGCCTTCGCGCTGGTGTCTCCGGAACTCCAAGAAATGGCGTCGCGATATAACGCTCGTGCCGGGCGGATCTGCGATGAGTTCCGTGTGATGACCACGGTTGGCCTGGGGCGCCATAAGCGCGCCGTGGTGCTTTCGATTACGCTCCAAAAAATCGATCACGATGTCATTGTCGCCGTCATCGCCGATGTCACGTCCGACGCTCAACGCGAAGAGCTTCTTCGCATGCATGAAGCGCGGCTCCACGCCGTTTTCGACGGTGTTCGTGATTACGGCATCTGCACGGTCGATCCGGCGGGAATCGTCACGAGTTGGAACCGGACGGCGCAGGACGGCGACGGATACCGCCCCGACGAGATCATCGGCGCGCAAGGGGCGGTTCTCTTCCCGGCCGCTACGAGTCCCACGCAAGATTTCCCGCATCTCTTAGCAACGGCGTTGCGGAACGGCTGGTATGAGTACGACGGCTGGCGCGTCCGTAAAGACGCGTCTCGTTACTGGTCCAACTGTGTCATATCGGTACTGCGCGACAACAACGCCGAGCAGCACATCGGGTTTTCCCTGATCACGCGCGACATGACGGAGCGCAAACGCTCCGAGGAACAGCTGCGGCGGCTCGCGACAACCGATCCGCTTACGGGCGCAGCAAACCGTCGCGGTCTCTTCGATGGAGCGCTGCGTGAGGAGGAGCGCCGCAAGCGGCTCGGCGGAGCGACATCCCTCTTGATGCTCGACATCGACCACTTCAAGCTCGTCAACGATCGCTACGGACACGCGAGCGGTGATGACGTCTTACGCCGGATCGTGACGACGGTGCGGGATGAGACTCGGGCGGTGGATGTCGTCGCCCGGTACGGCGGTGAAGAGTTCGCGATTCTCTTGCCGGGCAGCACGGCAGCCGGAGCGCGGATCGTGGCGGAACGGATCCGCGCGCGCATCGAGCAATCGGCATTCGAGGCCGACGGTAAACCGTTCTCGATCACGGTGAGCATCGGTATTGCACAGATGAACCCGGAAATCGGCGACACGCCGAATCTGCTCCGTGTCGCCGATGCAGCGCTCTACGAAGCGAAAAGACGCGGTCGCAACTGCGTCGTATTGACTGAAACGGACCCGAAGGCATAGAGAGCCGAAACGACCGCGCGTGTCGCCGGCGATTTGTTGAGCGTATAGAAGTGAATGCCGGGCGCGCCTTTCTCGAGCAGTTCGACGCACTGCAACGTGGCGAACGCAACGCCGAGTTCGGCGACCGCTTCCGGCTCGTCGCGCCGCGCGTCGAGTTCGGCGCGTAAGCCGGCCGGGATCGTTGCACCGCACATGGCGGTGAAGCGGTCGATCTGCGCGTAGTTGGTGATCGGCATGATGCCGGGAATCACGGGTACCGTGATGCCGCGCGCACGCACGCGAGCGACGAATTCAAAATAACTCGCATTGTCGAAGAAGAGCTGCGAAACGAGAAAGCGCGCCCCGGCGTTGACCTTGCGTTCGAGCGCGTCGAGGTCGTCGTGCAAGCTCGCCGCTTCCGGATGCTTCTCCGGATAGCACGCAGCGGCAATACAGACGTCGAAGTCGCGCTCGAGCATCGAAACGAGGTCGCTCGCGTAGCGATAGCCGCCGGCGATGCTGAGATACGCGTCGCTGCCCCTCGGCGGATCGCCTCGCAGCGCCAGGACGTTTTCGATACCGGCGGCTTCGAGTTCACGGACGAGCCGGCGCAACTCGTCGGCGGTACTGCCGGAACACGTGATGTGCGCGAGGACCTCGAGCCCGACATCATTTTTGATGCGTTTGGCGATTTCGACGGACCGATCGCGTGTCGAACCACCGGCACCGTAGGTCACCGAGACGTACGCCGGATCGAGCGCGCGCAGGGTCACGAGTGTTTCCATCAGCGCGGCTACGCCCGCATCGGTCTTCGGCGGGAAAAACTCGAATGAGAAAAACGGGGCCCGTGAACGCAGGCGCTCGGAGATCCGCATAAAGAACGATTCTATCTGAACGACGCCACGACCCCGTTGCAGACGAGCGCCCAGCCGTCCACCAGCACGAAGAGCAGCAATTTGCACGGCAGCGAGAGCACGGGCGGGCTGAGCATGAACATGCCGAGCCCCATCAGGACGGCGGCGACCGCGAGATCGATCGCGACGAACGGCAGATAAAGGCTCACGCCGATCGCGAACGCGTTGCGCAATTCACCGACCACGAACGCCGGGATCAACACAGTGAGCGGCTGCGCGGTTGAGGCCTCGCCGGCGGGCTCGTGAGCGACGCGCGCGAAGACCGTGATGTCGTTGCGCTTCGTCTGACGCAACATGAACGCGCGCAACGGCGCCACGGCGCGATCGAGGAACTGATGTTGCGACATCTTGCCCGTCGCGTACGGTTCGAGCGCTTCGCGGTCGATTCGCTCGAGCGTCGGTGTCATGATCACCAGCGTCAACACAAGGGCAAGGCCGGTCAGCACGGGATTTGGCGGCAACGACGACGCGCCGATCGCTGAACGCACGAGCGAAAGCACGACGACGATGCGCACGAACGACGTCGAGAGCACCAGCACGAACGGCGCAATCGAGAGCAGCGTAAGGGCTGCGAGCACGTCGAGCGGGAGGGTCGTATGCGCGCGGCCGGCGAGCGAGAGCAGTCCGTCCATACGACAACGCTACGCGCGTCGCATGGCCGCGATATTACGGCTTCTCGATCAACTCCGTCACGCGCACGCCGAAATTCTCATCGATCGCGACGACTTCGCCGCGTGCGACGAGCCGATCGTTGACGAGCAGGTCGACCGGGCCGCCGGCGAGGCGATCCAACTCGACGATGGACCCCGTCCCGAGCTTCAAGATGTCGCGCACCAGCATCTTACATGTCCCAAGCTCGGCCGTGACGGTAAGCGGGACGTTCATGAGCAAGTCGAGATTATTACCATCCGGCGCGATCACGGAGCGTCTCCTCTCTTTGCGGATCGGACATCGAATGCCGCGCGGCCATCGACCACGCCGCACGTCCCGAGTGCAATGCTTTGGCCCGCGAGGTTCAATTCGGCGTCGCCGGCGACCTTGGTGTCAAGCCGCACAACGTCGCCGGCACGCAGCTCGAGGAAGCGAGACGCTGGGATGGTTCCGTACCCGAGAACCACGCGAAGTTCCAATGGAATCGCCGCGAGCGAGACACGCGGAACCGGCGCGGTGACGGGTCGCGCGGCGATCTCCCGGAGGATACCGACGCCGATCGTCACGTGAATCGGCGCCGAAACGCGCACGTCGAAGAAGTCGATACACGGGGTGAGCAGCGCCGGATCGATTGCGCGGACGGGTCCGCATCGTTCGCCGCAAAGCAGGTCGCAGGCGGGTGCAGCCCGCGCGATGATGCGTTGCACGGCCCCGGCTTCGAGCGCCGTCCACGTTGCGTCGTATGCCGCGGGCTCTTCCCGGAACGCGGCCGCGATCAGCCCTCGCGCATCGCGGTGGGGCAGCACGAAGACGACGTCGGTCGCACGACCCGGAAGGATAAATGCCAGCGCGTTCGCCGCTAAGGACCGCCACGCCGACGCTTCGAGAACGACGGGGTCGCCCACCGCGACGTCGCACCGCTCGCCGAACGCGCTCTGCAGCGCGTCGCGCAATCCGTTCGCGACGCTGCACGCAGCATCGAGCGAAATCCCGGCGCGCGGCATGAATCGCGCGCGCCGGACGCGCCGAAGGGACGGTTCAAACGCGAGCGAGGCGATCACTTGAGGAGATCCATCACGACTTTGTCGCCCGCGCCCTGCGCTTTGTGCGCCGCCTGCAGCGCCGAGAATGCGACGTAGGCGTCGGCCAGCTTTTGCAATCCGGCATCTAGATCGACGCTGCCGGTATCGCGCGCCGACGTGACGAGCGGCGCAAACGTGCCGTCTGCGGGTACGCCGAGGTGCGGTACGATTCCGGGCGCGCTGCGGGCGTGCGTCGCGTCGATCCGCTGCGGCGTGCTGCCGGCAGGGAAACGCGCGAGCGCGATCCGGCCGACGACGATCGATTCGTTCCGGCGCTCGCGGGTGCGTGGATCGATCGTCGACCGCGAATACGATACGGTTCCGTCGCTGGCGATTCGCACATCGAGCGCGCGGCCCAGCGTGCGATCGGGGTCGGGGACGCGCAGCGGTTGCAGGGTCGTATCGCGAGCAAGACCGAGGACGGGAGCACCGTCGGAGGTCCGCAGCGTGCCGTCTTCCGCGAGTCGAAACCCGCCGGCACGCGTAAACGTGCGCGCGCCGCCGACGTCGCTCGTGACGAACCAGGTCGCTGGTGGTGCGACGACGCTGAGCGGATCGGCGACCGGCAGCGGCGCATGCGCCCCGGCAACATCGGAGCGCAGCGGAAAGGCCCCCGGGCCGTAGGCGGAAAGCACGTCGTTCGCGCGATCCGCAATGCGCTGCAGGGCGTCGATCGTCGTCGATCCGAGCATCACGACGCGTTCACCGACGCACCGCGCGAAGCGAGTGCGAAGCGGGCATGCGCGAGCGCACGTTCGACGGTCGCACGCAGCGGTTCGCTGCAGAGGGCCACGATGCGCGTCGCGTGCGCGTCGCCGCGGATAACGATCGTCACACGGCCGCCGGCAAGCGCAACCGTGTGCGGCACCGTCCGACGCGGCGCGCGCGCCAGCGCGGCAACGGCGCGTTCGACGCGCCGCGTGCTCGCGTCGGCAACGTTACGCCGCTCGACGAACGGCGACGATACGCCGGCGCCGCGGGACGTTCGCGCTTCGGCCGGCATTTTGCCCGGCATGTCCGATTCCGCGAGGGCGCTGACGGCGCGTTCGCCGACCCGCGCGCTCGACGCGTTCGGAGCGCGCGTCGAGCGGATCGCGGCGCGTGCGTCGCCGGGCGCAACGTGCAGCGCCGAATACCATGCTTGCGAGAGCGCGCGGCGGTCGGTCTGCGCCAGGTGCGTCGCTACAACGGCGACGTCGGAAGCGGTCGTCATGTCGGAAACCCTCCGCAGCCAGCATAGGTCCGAGGCATGAGCGTTCGGCTACGAAGTTGTTGCCGTTTTCCCGCCGGCCGTTAGCGGCCGCGCCGGCAAGAGATACATCGCCGCGTTGCCGAGATCGAACGTCACGACGAAATTGCGCAATACGTCGAGTCCGATATTTCCCGCGTCGATGCGGTCCGCGAACGCGCCACTCGATGCCTGAACGACGTCGACCGTAGGATGGGGTAGCAGCGTGCTTCCGATCCGCACGTCGTCGAGGTGCGTGCGATACGTTACGTCCGAGCCGCCGACGCCGTACGTGTTCGAGCGTGATCCGTTCGCAGGCACGATGCCGGGATGGGCGTCGACGAACGGACGATACAAGAGAATCTGGCCGCTGTTGCCCGTATCGATGATGAACGGGGCGTCCACGCGGCCGTCGAGCCGAACACTGGCCTCGGGAATCTCGCGATCGACATCGAGGTCGATGCGCTCGCCCGGCGGATCGAACGCACCCGGCGGCCCGAAGCGCATGACGCCGCCGCCAAAATCCAGCTGCACGAGACCCGACGCGAAAAACGGATAGCCGAGGATACCGTCGATCGCAGCGCCGCCGAACGCCGGCGTCAGCTCGATCGTCGAGACGACCAGATCGTCCAGCGACGCCGATCCGATCGCGAGGCTGGGCAACCGTGCGAGATGCAAGCCGCCGGTGCGCACCGCGCCGCGGACTTCCAGCGCGCCGGATTCTTCGATGCGCAGCCGCTGCGCGACATGCGAATCGAGCAGCACGTTCTGCGCACCGGTGTCGAGGAGAAAGAGATACGCCGAGCCGCCGAGCATCACCGTGCAGCCGATATGCGATCCGAGTTGCACGAGCGGGACGGTTTGCACGTCGTCCGCGACCAACCGCCGTGCAACGAGCGGCGTGAAGCGATCGTCGTCGATCGGCGCATCGATGCGCACGACCGTCGTCTGTTCGAGCAGATCGAACGCATGCGCGCCGTCGGTCGTCAACGAGCGGAACGCAATCGTTTGCCCACCGACGTCCCGCCAATCCGAAAGATCGACGAACGTCGGCCCGTCGCCGTCGACGTATTCCGTGCGCAGCGGCAAACCGGTCCCGCGATCGATCCAAATCGTTTCCGGCTCGCCGCCGGCGGCGTTCACCTCGACGCGCCAGCAGCGTCTCTTCGCGATGACGCCGTAGCCCACAAACCGTGCACGCTCGGGCGCATGGAGAAACGCCCCCGAATCGATGAACTCCGCCGTTACGGCGCGGCGTAAGAGCGTTCCATGCAGTTCCCGTACGTTGCCGTTCGCGTTGCGTACCCAGATGCGCGTGCCGCGGCGCAACGTCGTTTCCGTGCGCGGTCCCAGTTGTTCGTCGACGCGTTCGTTATCGCCGCGTCGCCAGCTGTGGAACGTGCCCGAGAGACCCTCGCCCGCAATGGTGCCGCTCGTTTCGACGACGGCCAGATCTACCGAATGCGTCGCACGCTCGTAGGCGCGAAAAATCGCTTCGACCGAGACGGGCGCGGCGGCGCGGCGCGCGGCACGCGCCGGTGCGCACAGCAACGCTCCGGCGACGAGCAGTGCGGCGAAGCGCTTATGGGGCGCGATAACGGTCGAGTGAGCCGAGGACGTTTTGAACGTAGTTGCGCGTTTCGGCATACGGCGGAACGTCACCGTATTTTTCGACCGCACCCGGGCCGGCGTTGTATGCTGCGACCGCGAGCCGCGTGTCGCCGTTGAAGCGATCGAGCAGCGAGCGCAAGTAACGCGTGCCGCCGGCGACGTTTTGCGAGGGATCGTAGGGATTACGCACCCCGAGCGTGGCCGCGGTCTCGGGCATCAACTGCATGAGGCCCTGCGCGCCGACCGGGGACGTTGCGTTTGCATCGAACGACGACTCGTTCGCGATCACCGATTTGATCAGCGCCGGATCGACTTGCCAGATCTGCGCGTTTTGTTGCACGAGGGCGTCGATCTGTTCGGGCGCGACGGGCGCCGGCGCGCTGAGGTTCTCGGTGACGGGACCCGGCACGGTTTGCGGCTGCAGCGCTTGCGAGAGGACCGCATTGAACGGTACCGCCGGCGTTGCGGCTGCCGGCGCGGGGACGCCGGTGATCTCGGCGATGCGCGACTGCGTCGCCGCGATATCAGCGAAGATATCCATCGTCGAGACTATCGGCGATTTCGTCGAGGAGCATGAGGGTTTCGTCGGCCGGTGCGGGATCGGAATGCTGCCGGAGGAACGCGGCGATCCGCGGCTCCGCGGCGAGCGCTCGCGCCAAAAGCGGATCACCGGCTGCCGCGTCGAGGCCGAGGGCCCGCGCGTCGCGGCTCGCATCGAGTGCAGCGATGGCGCCCCGCAGCAACGCTGCGCCCCGTCGATGCCGGACCGACGCAACGTCGGCGAACGTGCGGCTCGCGCTCGCACAAATGTCGATCGCGGGAAACCACCCGGCTGCGGCGAGACGAGCGGCCAGCAGAATATGCCCGTCGAGGGCGGCGCGCGCCGCATCGGCGATCGGGTCGCCGTCGACCGGTCCTTCGGCGAGCACGGTTGCGACGAGCGTCACGCTGCCGGCGGCGGTCGCGCCGGCGCGTTCCAGGAGCCTCGCTTGCCGCCCGACGACCGACGGCGGGTAGCCTCCGCGACCGGCCGGCTCGCCCGCCGCGAGCGCGACGTCGCGTGCCGCGCCGGCAACGCGCGCGAGACTGTCGAGGACGAGCAGCACGTGCAGACCGCGAGCACGCAGCGCTTCGGCCTGCGCGAATGCGAGGTCGGCCGCGCGCAGCCGTTCAGCCGGGTTGGTATCGCTCGTCGCGCAAATGACCGTCGTGCGAGGACCGATGCAACGCAGCCAACGCTCGGCCTCGCGACCGCGTTCGCCGACGAGTGCGACGACCGTCGCATCCGCGCAGCTCCCGCCGACGATCGCTTCGAGCAGGGTCGATTTCCCGGCTCCCGCACTGCCGAAAATCCCGACGCGCGCGCCGCGGCCAAAGGCAAGCGGACCGTCGATCGCGCGGACGCCGGTCCAGAACGGCTCGATGATCGCAGCGCGTTCGCCGGGTGCGGTGATCCGCGAACGGAGCGGCGCGCGCAGCCCGGCGGGATCGGGCCGGCCGTCAAGGGCCGCTCCGGTCGACGCGACCGCCCGGCCCAGCAGCGGCGTACCGACGAGCGCGGTGAGCGCCAGCGCGTCGAGGACGACGCGATCACCCACGCCGGCGCCATCGGTGTCGACGAGCGGCGCCAACAACGTGCGTCCGCGTTCGACCGCGACGACGCGCGCCGGAATCCGTGCGCCGGACGCTGTTCGGACGGCGGCGGCGTCGCCGGCGGTCGCTCCGAGCAACGTTGCGGAAAGCACCCGCGCGTCGATGCCGGTCACCGTTCCACCGGCGCGCCCGATCACGACCAAGCCTCGAGCGCGACGTCGATCCGAACGCCGAATCGCGCGTCGACGTCGCCCTCGGCAAACCCGACGATCAGGTCGCCCGTTTCCAGCGCGGGATCGGCAACCATGGGAAAGGCGACGTCGAGGTGGTCGCCCGGCGCGTGACGCACGACCAGCGGCGTCGCCGCGGGATGTTCGCTGATGATGCGTGCCGCGAGGACGGCGAGGTCGGCGGAGGCAGCGTGGAGTTCGCGGCCGAGGACGGCGTAGGCGAACTCGCGCACGACGCGTATCGTCGCCGCGTCGAGCGCGTCGGCAAGGCGCGCGCGAAAAAGCCGGCAGTCGCGAAGCACGTCGCGCAGCGCGCGGTCGGCGTCGGTCGGCGCGGGGAACCCGATCGGTGCGTCGGCCGCCGGCTCGAGCACAGCCGACGGAGGCCCTTCGGACGCGCCGTCGCCCTCCACGAGGCGGCCCAACCAGACCGCGAGCGGAACGAACCGCTCAGCCGCGGGCACGCAGCAACTCCTCGGGGTGCGGGACCAGATCGACGGCGGCGCGGGAAAGCCGGCGCACGATTTGCGCGCGCTCTTCGGGCGGATAGAGTTCGAGGACGGCGGTCGCGGTCGCGGCGGGCAATGCCGAGATCACCGCGGCGGCGACGTGCGGCGGCTCGCCCGCCAGCGCGCCGCGAACGCGCGAGGGCGGCAATCCGGCCGTGCCGCGCGCGGCCTCGCGGGCACCGGCCGCCTCGACGGCTCGCACTACGAGCGCATAGACCGGTCGCGAGCCCAGCGCGACGAGCACGATCAATCCGCCGGCGAGCACCAATTGCGGCGCGATTCCGCCGATCAAACCGGCAATTGCCCAGGCGTCGATGCCGCGCAGCGGCGGTGCGTTCGCCGACGCAGCGAACCGCACAGCTTGGACTTGCAGCGTATCGCCGCGCCGCTCGTCGACGCCGGTCGTCGCGGCAGCGAGCGCGCGAATCTTGTCGAGATCGAACAATTTCGCGCCGTCGACGAAGACGGCGACGGAAAGCCGCGCGGTCGCGTCGGCATTCGCCACGCGCACGACGTCGTGCGTCTCGTTGCCGTGTTCTTCGACCACCGTTTGTTTCGCATACTTCTTCTTGTCGCTTGCGTAGCGTTCGTCACCGGCGGAGCGCTCGAGAGTTCCGGCGAGCGGCGTTCGCTTTACATCGTGGTCTTCGCGGCGTTCGCCGAGCGTCTCGCGGTGCACGCGCACGATCGTCGTGCCGGCGCCGAATGCGGTATCGAGCGCTGTCTGCAGCGACGCTTGTGCGCTCGCGTCGTCGGGTTCAGCGTCGTCGGCCGCGCCGCGATCGTCGAGAACGGTGACGCGGTCGGGATCGAGGCCCGGCACGCCGCCTGCGACGAACGCGCGAATGCCGGCGATCGTCGTGGCTGCCAGACGCGCACCGGGCGCGAGCGTTATGCGCACGCTCGCCGAGGCATCGCGGGCCGGTTCGTCGGCGTAAACACCTCCGCCGGCCGGCGCGACGATCACTTGCGCGTCCGCGACACCGGCGAGACCGCGCAAACCCTGTGCGAGATCGGCAGCGAGCGCATCACGCGTCTGCACGTCGAGCACGCTTTGCGGCGTCAACGCGCCGACGTGTGCGAACGCTTCGTCCGATGTCGTCAGATGCCGATGCGGAACGCCGGCGAGCGCGAGCCGCAGCAAGAGATCAGCGCGCGTTCGTGGATCGACGCGAACGTTATCGGCGAGCGGCGCGTAAGGAACGCGCCAAGCGGCGAGACGCGTTTGCACCTCGTTGATTTGGTCGCTATAGAGAGGCGTCGCGAACAGCGCGACGCGTACGTCGCGGGTCGCGGTCAGCGCAATCGCGCTGCCTGCGATCGTCAGCGATACGATTGCCATGGCGCCGAAACGCACGCGCAGCGACAGCGCAGTGAAGCGCGCCAGCATTCGTTGGACGTCCATCGGTCAGATTTGCATGCCGAGCACGGTCTGCAGACTTTGCGTGACGCGCTGCGCGCCGCTTGCCGCGATCTGCAACGTGATATCGGCTCGGGCGCGCTCGACCACCATCTCTTGGAGGCCTCCGCGGTGCGCGGCAAACGCGGCCTCGGCTCGATCGGCGGAGGCGAGCGCCGCAGCGGCGGCGTCGAGCAGCGACGCGAACGCGTTCTGTTTCGAAGGGGGTTGCCGTCCCGGAGCGACGTCGGGAACGAGCGCTTCGATGCGCATCAGCGGTCAACGTCCAGGGTACGTTCGGCAAGCCGTTTGCCGATGTCGAACATCGATGCGTTCGCTTCGTACGCGCGCTGCGCGTCGAGCACCGCAATGAGTTCCGTAACCGGATCGCCGCTGCCGGGTTCGCGCGTCACGCGGAGCGGCGCATCGATCGCGAGTTCGTCGTCGTCGCCCGGATCAGCGTCGGCCGGAATCTCGATAAGCGACCCAACAAGCCGTTGGTAGGGATGACCGGGGAGCGAGGCTTGCGCTGCGGCGACATTACGCGCGGCGAGATCGAGCATCGTTCGCTCCGCCGACATCCCCTTCGCCGCTCGATCGAGCAACGCAAAGTCGGTCACTTCGCTACCGACTTGAGTTCGGCAACGCGTGCTTTGATCGCGCCGAGCAGGGCTTCGCTGAACAGCGCATGCTGTGCGACCGCCGCCATGCGGCGTTCGTCGGCGCGCCCTCCCGTGAGGGCGAGCGCATCTCGCGCCGCGCCGGCCGCACGAATCGTTGACGTTCCAAGGTCGAGTTCCATGCCGGTATACTAGGCAAGGTATGTGAGCGGGTTGTTGCGCGATGGTGAGGAACCGGCGATTGTGCCGTTCGGTCGAATGATGCGAAGGCAGCGGAACCCCTCCACCACCGCTGTCTTCTCTCTTTTCTCGAGTTTCGCTTGAGCACCGCTGAGTCACGTATTGATGCGCGGGCGGCGGCACTCGCCGCGCTGCGTGACCGGGCACGCCAGCACGACGATCCGGCCCTCGAATGCGCGATCGACGATCTCGCGCGGGCCGTCGACGCGATCGCGCTCGATCGGACGGCAATCGCCGGACAACTTGCCGCGGCGGACGCACGCGGCGACCGCGAAGCGCGGCGCGCGGCGACGATCGGACGCGTTGCGGAAACGGTCAACTCCTCACTCGAGATCGAAGTCGTGCTACGTCGCGTGCTCGACACCGCGGTCGAAGTGATGAACGCGCAACGCGGGTTCGTGATGATCGCCGGCGAGCGTACGGGAGAACTCGAACTTACCGCATTTTACGGTCTCAAGCCCGGTGCGCTCGAGAGCGAAGAGATGCGTCCCTCGCAAACGGCGGTGCGCACCGTCTTCGAAACGGGTGAGCCGATTTTCACCGCCGACGCGCTTCGCGATCCTCGGTTTTCGACGCAACACTCCGTGCGCGGCTTGCGCTTACGCTCGATCATCTGCGTGCCGTTGACGATACGCGAGCGGCGTATCGGCGTCGTTTATCTCGACAGCCAGTTGACGGCAAACGTGTTCGCGCGCGGGGACAACGAGTTGTTGATGGCGTTCGCCAATCAAGCCGCGCTCGCGATCGAAAACGCACGGCTGTTCGCCGAGCAACGCGCACGGTTACGCGAGATCGAGCGGCTGGAAGAACGTCAGGCGCGCGTTCTTGCCTCGATCACGGACGGCGTGATCACGCTCGACGCGGAGCGCCGGATCGTCGGCGTGAACGAAGCCGCGGCGACGACGCTCGGCATCGACGCGCACCTGCTCCACGGGAAGCCGAGCAGCGCCCTGCGAGCGATCATTCCCGAGCTGGAAGTTCTCATTGCGGATGTCGTCGCGCGCACCGGTGCGTTCGAAGTCGCGGGGCACCATCCGGCGCGTGGCGAGCTAACGTTGGAAGTTCGTATTGCGCCGCTCGACCTCGGCGACGCCGATGACGGTACCGCCGTTGCGATCACCGATCTGACCGAGCGGCGCCGGCTCGAACGGTTGCACCGCGACGATGTCGAACAGCGGCTCGCGATTCGCGATGCGTTCAGCCGCTACGTCGCGCCGCACGTCGTCGAAGCCTTGCTGCAGTCACCTGAGCGCGTGACGCTCGGCGGCGAACGGACGATCGCAACGATCATGTTCGCCGACATCAGCGGTTTCAGCGAACTCGCGTCACGCCTCGACGCCGAAGATGTCGTCGACATCCTCAATTCGTATTTTGCCAGCGCGGTCGGCGCGATCTTCAAGTACGACGGGTTGCTCGACAAGTTTTACGGCGACGGTTTGATGGCGGTCTTCGGGCCGCCGCGCGTCCGTGCTGACGACGCAATGCGCGCGGTTGCCGTCGCGCGCGAACTGCACCGCGCCGCCGCGACGATCGACGCCGACGGGAAACGCCTTTCGCTAACGGTCGGCCTCGCGACCGGCCACGTCGTCGCGGGCCACATCGGCAGCCCGCGCCGGTTAGACTTCACGGTGATCGGTGACGCGGTCAATCTCGCGCACCGGTTGCAAAGCGCGGCAATGCCCGGGCGTACCCTGCTCGATCACGCAACCTACAGCCGGGCGGGTTCGCCGGCCGCCGGCCGTCTCGAAGCGAAGATCAAAGGCCGCGATGCGCCGATCACGGTGTACGAACTCTAAAAAAGAGAGACCCGCGTTCACGCGGATCTCTTCGTATCCCAAAGCGCGGGTTCGATTAGCGCTTGGAAAACTGGAAGCGTTTGCGAGCGCGTTTGCGGCCGTACTTTTTCGACTCTTTTTCGCGCGGGTCGCGCGTGAGCAAGCCGTTACGGCGCAGCGGTTCGCGCAGCGCTTCGTCCATTTCGAGCAACGCTCGCGCGATGCCGTGACGCACGGCGCCCGCCTGACCGGCCGGGCCGCCGCCCTGACACGATACGGTGACGTCGAAACGCGTACCGGATTGCGTCGCTTCGAGCGGCTGGCGCACGACTTGCTGGAGCACGGCGCGCGGAAAGTAATCGTCGATCGAACGCTTATTGATCGTGATCACGCCCTGCCCGAGCGTGACGCGCACGCGAGCGACGGCGCGTTTGCGCCGGCCGGTGCCTTGGAAGAGTTCAGACGTTTGCATGCCCTATGCCAGTGCCGCGGGCTTTTGCGCCGCGTGCGGATGGGTGTCCCCGACGTACACGTTCAGGCGTCCGAGTTGGACGTCACGCATCCGATTCGTCGCGAGCATGCCGCGCACGGCGCGCTCGATGAGACGTTCCGGATACTTGGTGCGGACTTGCTGCGCCGTCTCGGTCTTGAGGCCGCCCGGAAAGCCCGAGTGACGGTGATACACCTTCTGATTCCACTTGTCGCCGCCCAGCTCGACCTTATCGGCGTTGATCACGACGACGAAGTCGCCGGCGTCGATGTGTGGTGTCCAGGTCGGCTTGGTACGGCCGGAAAGGGCACGGGCAATTTTGACCGCGAGCGTTCCGAGGCGTTGCCCCTGAGCGTCGACGATGAACCAGTCGTGGCCGGCCTGAGCCGTGGTCTGCTGGAAGGTGCGCATGGCTTCTACATCTGTCGGAAAGAGAAACGTTACCCCACCGGTCGGCGCGGCAACCCTCGGAGTATACCGGAGCATGCCACCTCCGTCAACCGTCACTCCGCCGTCCATCCCTCGTCGCGAAGCGTCAGCTCGGCCATGCCGGACGACGCCGCCATCGCGCGCCTGACCGCGTTCAGCCGCGAACTCAGCTCATCGAAATATCGCAGATTCGGAACGCGGGATTCGTAGAGCATCCGCCCGGTTTCGTTGAGCACGACGCTGTAGCGGTACGTCACCATCGCATATCCCGATGCCAACGTCTCGACGGTGTCGACGGCTTCGAGCCGATACGCTCCGATGGCGGCCTCATAATCGCCGTTGGTATACCGTTGCCACCCGCGCGCGAGACGGCGTCCTTTCCTCGTCAGTCGGTAGTGGAGCTCCGGCTTCGGCTGAAGGGTCGACGGCGCAACGTACGGCTCGAGCACGCCGTCCCGGGCGAGAACGGCGTAAACGCCGCTCTCGTCGGGATCACTGCTCGCGGCCATACCGTCGATGAATCGGAAACGCGGAATCGCCGCGCGCATCTTCGCCGTTAGCGCTGCGGTCGCACGCTCGGTGTTCAGGGTCGAGTCGGCGTTTGCGACCTTGCCGCACGCCGCCGGCACCAGCGCGCCCAAGAGCAGTAAGACGGCGAACCAGTACGTCTTCACACGGGTTGGAGCAACGGCGCGTCGGTCACGGGACCCGAGACGGATCGCAAGAGCAGCGCCAATTCCGCGCGCTGCTCCGGACCGATACGGCCGACGCCCGGACGCCCCAAATGATAACCCTGCACGCCGACGCGGCCCCACATCTGCGAGCGTTGGACACTGCCGATCGCCGACCGGAGGATGTCGGCGTTCTCGATGCCTTCGAGTACGACATAGGCGCCGAGTTCCTTCGCCATCGCCAGCAGCCCAAACAACACCGCGAACATGCGGCGCTCGTGCACAGCGCGCGACAAGACGACGCCGTCGATCTTCACGAACTGCACCGGGACGGAGCCGAGAATCTCGAGACCGGCATTCGCGCTGGCCGTGTCATCGAGTGCGAAACGAACGCCGCGCTGCGAAAAGCGTTGCAACTGCTCGACCGCCGCCGTCCCCGAAGTGATCGAATGCTCCGTCAATTCGATCACGAGCCGCTGCGGCGTTACGGGCATCGTCGCGAGGAGCGGGCCGACCAATTCGTCCGCCAAACCGCGATATTGGATGCTTTGCGGAGAGATGTTGACGAAGAGCAGCTGACCTTCATCGACGGATGCTTGGAGCGCGATCTCGCGCAGACAAACAGCGTCGAGTTCGTGCGCGCGCCCGAGCGACTCAGCAACCGAGAAGGCTTCGGCCGGTCCGTGCAACGTCGATTGTGACGAGAATCGCGTAAGCGCTTCATATCCCAGGATGTCGCCACGGGCAAGATCCCAGATAGGCTGCTGAACGACGCGGATTTCTCGCTCTTCGATCAGGTGCGAGAGCGCGGATCGTTTTGAAGATGAACGCGCGGATGCGCTCGCGTGAACGCTCTGACTACTCATGACCACCATGTTGCGCCCACGGTGCTTCGCCTCATAGAGTGCGGCGTCGGCTTGTTCGAAAAGCATCTCGGAATCGCGGACGTCGGCTTGTCGCTCGGCGATTCCGATGCTCACCGTCGCGCCGAACGGCGCGCGCTCGATGTCGGCGCGTAAGCGCTCCATGCGTTCGTGAGCGTCAGGTACGCTGCAATTCGGCAACAATACGGCGAATTCGTCGCCGCCGGTTCGATACGACAGCCCCTCGAAATGTGTGCGCAAGATTGCCGCGATGCCGGCCAGGACGGCATCCCCATTACGATGGCCGCCGCGATCGTTGACAAGTTTGAAATCGTCGATGTCGACGAGCGCCAATTTCAGCGTGGCATCGCCAACGCGCGGATCGGATATCATGCGGCGAAACATTTCTTGAAACGCACGGTGATTGCCGAGCAGCGTGAGCGCGTCGCACAACGCCGCGCGCTCAAGCCGTTCGATCTCTCCGCGGCGCGCCGCTTCGAATCGGCGCTGGTACCCTTGCAGAACGATGAAGAACGCTCCGAGGACGAGCAAACCCAGAAATGCCGAAATCGGCGTGGCCCAGATGACGACCGCCTGGGTGCGATCGAGCTGTGCGAGCGCGAGGTACTCGGAGAAGTGATAGCGATTGCCCTCATCGACGACACCGTGCTCGACGCGGTCGTAGGTCGGATCGATGGCCGCATGAATCGCTTGCGCGCGACCGGCGTTGCCCACTTCGACGGCGTCGAACATCAACCGCATGGCACGTATGTAGCGGGCGTTGTCCTCGAGGATGAACTGTGCCGCGTGACGGTCCGCCGCCGTTCCCAGACGTGCCATCTGTTCGACGACGCGCTTCAACTCGGCAGCCGCCTGCGCGTGCAAGTTGCGAACGTAGGGTGCCGGCATCAACAACTCTTTGCGCTCGAGCGTCTCTTCTTCGGCGACCCAGTAGCGCGCTTCTTTCCAGCCGTCGCTGAGCGTGACTTGACCGCGCGTGTATTCCGCTTGCGCCTGCGTCTGGACGCCGGCCCAAAACGCGAGTGCCAGTAAGCCGAGGAGATAGAGCAACAAGCTCGCCCAAAGAAGGCGCGCCAGAACATGAGGCTTACGCATACACTCGCAGAGCTGGCTCGAGACGGGCAGGACCGCGTCTCACCTCAACTATCGGCGCTTCCATTCGGCCGTATTAGCACCGGTCGACACCCCGTGCATCACATCAGACGTGGGCTTGCGCCGTCGCGGCGAGACCGGCCGGATCGATCAGCGCCAGTCCGTTCAAGCGCCGGCCACGGATCAGACCGCGACGGGCAAAGGCGGCGACCGCCGTCGAAGCGGTTTCCCGGGTGGTGCCGGCCAGCCGGGCCAGATCCTCTTGCGAGAGCGGCAAATCGATGCGGTGGCCGCCGCTGGGGAGCGGCGTTCCGAAATCGTCGCAAATTTCGAGCAGTGCCGCGGCTACGCGCGCCTCGGCCGGTGCGCGACTCAGACGCTCGAGCTTCCCCTGCACCTGCGCGGTCCGATGCGCGATGTTGCGGGCGAGGGAGACATAGAGCGACGGATCCGCTAGCGCGATGCGTTCGAACGCATCCGGCACGATAAGCGCGATGCTCGACGCGCCGATCGCTTCGGCTCCGCTTTCGCCGCCCCGCTGCCCGAAGAGTGCGCCGGGCGCCAGGACGTCGCCGCGCTTCGCAAGGAACAGGGTCACGTCGCGAACGAACGCCGCATTGCGAAACACGCGGAACCATCCGTCGATGACGATGGCGGCGGTCGGGCCGTCGAGCGGCACCACGTCACGGCGAGCGACGCGTTCGACGCGGCCGACGTTGGCACAACGCTCAATTTCGTCGTCGTCGAGTACCGGCACGCGGCGTAGCGTTCAGGCACGGGGTGGCGCTCACCCGTGGCGAAGAGCAGCGCGCATGGCGGTCGATGCGAACGAACTGTTCGATCTACCGGACGCGGAGATCGACGCTCTGCCGTTCGGATTGATCGCCGTGGGCGCCGACGGGACGATCGAGCAGTACAACGCGTACGAGTCGAAACTGGCGCGTTTGCCGAAAGAACGCGTGATCGGGCGGAACTTTTTTCGCGACGTGGCGCCCTGCACGGCGGTGCGCGATTTCCAAGGCCGGTTCGAGCGCTTCGTCAGCGAGCCGGGCGACGGTGCGGAGTCCTTCGACTTCGTGTTTGTCTTCTCGTTCGGGCGCCAGCGCGTGAACATCACGTTCTTACGGAGCGTCAAGAGCCGGGGCGTCAAGATTCTCGTCAACCGCTACGATGACGAGGGCTGAAGCTCAGAATCGAAGCCCGCGTAGCGGACGCCGACCAGCATGAGGCCCGCAGCGGGCGCGGTATAGCCGGCTCGCTTGCGATTACGCGATGCGATGATCGCCGGAATCTCGTCAGCGGCGCGCCGGCCGGTAGCGATTTCGATCAGCGTGCCGACCGAGATGCGCACCATACGATGTAAGAAACCGCCGCCGATGATCCGTAGACGCACGTCCTCACCGTGGCGCGTGATGTCGATCGAATGGATGGTGCGTACCGTTCCGCCGCGCAGCGGCAACACGCCGCAAAACGCGATGAAGTCGTGCCGGCCGAGTAAGTCGTTCGAGGCCGCTCGCATGGTGTCGAGGTCGATCGGCTGATGCACGTGATGGTCGAAGCGGCGCGAAACGGCCGATGGAAACGGGCGATTGAGAATGCGGTACACGTACACCCGCGCGAGCGCGTCGAACCGCGCCGAGAAGGCGTCCTCGACGACCGCCGCGTCGCGCGCCGAGAGGTCCGGCGGCAGATTTGCGTTCAGCGCGAGGACGAGCCGCCCGGCCGGAAAAGCGCGCTCGCTCGTAAACGAAATGACTTGTCCCGACGCGTGAACGCCGGCGTCGGTGCGGCCCGCCGCGCTGATGCGGATCGGCTCGGCGAACAGCCCGCTGAGCGCGCGCTGGAGTTCGCCGGCGACGGTCCGCTCCTCGGGTTGGAACTGCAATCCCGAAAAGAGCGTCCCGTCGTATTCGACAACGACGCGATAGGTCGGCATGGGTTCATCTGCAGGATTCGCTGCAGGCGGACCCTCCTATGCGGCGACGCGATGTGGAACGGAACGCTTTTCGTCGAGATCGAGCAGATCGGCCCAGGCCGTCACGTCGGTGCGATCGGGCGCGACTTCGTCTCGCAACGCATAGAAGGACTTTTCGCCCGGACTATCCTTGTCGGGCGCATGAACGAGCCAGTCGCGATTGAATGCGTCGATCTCGTCAGCGGTCTTCGTGTGGACGTATGGCGCGACGTATTCGACGATCTCCGCATCGCTCGGAGCGCTCTTGATCACATCGAGCAGCGCCTGGTGATCGATGCCGAGGAACCCGAAAATGTGCTTGTCCATGGGACAGTTGTAGTGGTAATCGCCGATGTTGCCGCTCGCGAGCGCCTTGCCTTTGTCGATCGTCCGTTTGAGTTGAACGATGCCGTGCATCGTGTCGCGCACACTGGCGGGATAGGACGTAGTGAGATCCATGTCGTCGTACGCTCCATCGGAGGTGAGGTGGGGGCCGGGTGAAGTCCGCGACTCTTCGACCGCGCTCCTCCGCGCTCGGCGTTGCGTCGTACCGAAAGCGATCTCGCGCCCTGTCTCGCAAATGCCGATACAGTCGCTCGGCGCTTTTCGCTCTCGCTTGGTGTATCGCCACTTGCGAGACAGGGCACTAGTCGAGAAGCGGTCGCTGCAACGGAAACAGAATGACGTCGCGAATCGATTGGTTGTTCGTGAGGAGCATGACGAGCCGGTCGACCCCGATGCCGATGCCCGCGGTCGGCGGCATCCCGTATTCGAGCGCGTTTACGAAATCCCAATCGGGCGCCGGCACTTCGTCGTCCCCGGCGGCACGCTCCGCGATTTGCAACTCGAAGCGCCGACGCTGATCGTCGGGGTCGTTGAGCTCGGTGAATGCGTTCGAGAGCTCCATCGAGGCGCAAAACAGTTCGTAGCGGTCGGCGATGCCGGGGTCACCGGCCTTGCGTTTGGCCAGCGGTGAGAGAACAACCGGATAATCGTAGACGAACGTCGGGTGCAGGCAGCGCGGTTCGACGATCCGTTCGAAGAGTTTGTCGAGCGCGTGCGCGTGCGTCGGCGAGCGCGGGATGCCGAACGCGTCGAGGGCGGCCTGCGCACCATCGAACGCGAGCAGTTGCTCGCGCTCGAGGCCGCCGTACTCCCGCATCGCGTCCAGATAGGCAACGCGCGCGAACGGCCGTTTGAACGAGATCGCGTTCTCGCCGTACATCAGCGCGTCGCTACCGTGCAGTTCGTTCACGAGATGCGCCATCAACGCTTCGTTGAACTCCATCATTTCGTGCACGGACCAGTACGCGGCGTACAGTTCGAGCATCGTAAACTCGGGGTTGTGCGTCGTGTCGATGCCCTCGTTTCGAAAGATGCGGCCGATCTCGTACACGCGCTCGAGGCCGCCCACGATCAGCCGCTTCAAGTTCAGCTCCGTCGCGATGCGCAGGGTCAGCTCGACATCGAGCGCGTTGCTGTGGGTGAGGAACGGCCGTGCGCTGGCTCCGCCGGCGATATTGAGCATCGTCGGCGTCTCGCACTCGTAGAAGCCTTGCGCGTCGATGAAGCGCCGCATCGCCGCGACGATCGTGCTGCGCTGCACGAACACATCACGCACGTGCGGGTTCACGATCAAGTCGACGTAGCGTTGGCGGTAGCGCTTCTCGATATCGGTGAGGCCGTGCCACTTGTCCGGCAGCGGCGCGAGCCCTTTGCCCAACACCTCGAACGATTTCACGTGCAACGCTAGGTCACCCATGCGCGTTCGAAACACGAATCCGGTCGCTCCGAGGAAATCCCCGCGGTCGAGCGCCTTGAGCAGCGTGAAGTCGTCGCCGAGTTCGCTTTTCGCAAAATAAAGTTGGAAGCGACCCGTACGATCGGAGAGGTCGGCGAACGGACCGCGCAGCGACATCACACGGCCGGCGATCGACCACGTTGCTTCTTCGGCGTGCTCCTGCGCGCCGAGCGAGGCGTAGGTCTGCGCGAGATCGCCCGCGTGCGCGGTGACCGCGAAGCGCGTCGCGGCGAACGGGTCGACGCCTCGCGAACGAAGCGCGGCCAGGTTTGCCCGCCTGGCCGCGATCAGTTCCGCTTCGCGCTTCCCGAGATCCTCGCTACGATCGCTATCCGTCAATCGAAATGTTCACCGACAGAGCCGAGGCCCACACGTGTGTGGACCGCAGCGAGTCGGAGCGCAGCGGAGAAGAGCCGAGGACCACAGCTAGCTTGCTTTTTTCGCGGTGGCTTTCTTCGCGGCTTTGTTGATCGATTCGATCTTGTACTTCATGACGCCGCGCGGCGTCGTCACATCGACGGTCTCGCCGTGCTTGCGGCCCATCAGCGCGGCCCCGAGCGGCGACTCGTTCGACAGCCGCGCGTTTTTCGGATCGGCTTCGGCGGAGCCGACGATCGTAAAATCGTGCTGCCGCCCGGACGCCATTTCTTTCACCTTGACGCTTGCACCCAAGTGCACGGCGTCGGCAACGAAATCGCTCTGATCGATGATCCGTGCGTTCCTGATCATCGACTCGAGTTTGAGCACGCGCCCCTCGACGAACGCCTGCTCTTGCTTCGCGTCTTCGTATTCAGCGTTTTCCGAGATGTCGCCGAATTCTTTGGCTTGCCGGATGCGTTCGTTGACTTCGCGCCGATGCACGGTCTTGAGCTCGTCGAGCTCGTCTTCTAATTTCTTCAACCCATCGCGCGTTAAAATGATCTCTTTGTCGTTCAAAACCGACTCCCGGGAAAACGAAACGCCGCGGATTGCGGCGGATGCCAAACTCGACCTCGCTCATTCGTGACGACGCGTTAGCCGGCCCTGCCGCCCGCGCCAGAGAGCGAGCGGAAAGCCGGCGAGAGCGGCCGCGGCGATGAACGATCGGGTCGGAAAATTGCTGTTGACGAACGAGAATCCGATGACGGCGACGAGCGCGACGCCCCCGAGGGCGGGCCACGCCACGCCCCTCCAGCGCGCGGCATCGTCGCCCGCGAAGATGCGTACGGACGCGGCGGCGGTCAACACGAAGAGGACGCCCAAGAACGCGGACGTCCCGTCCAAGATGAAGGCGAACGCCGACCGGATCGTCGGCAACATGCCGCTTGCGAGGGTGCCCGCGATGCCGATCGCGGTAAGGACCGTGACCGCGAACGCCGGCTGGCGGCGTTCATCGAGCGCGCCGAACGCGGCCGGCAGCACGCCGCTGCGGCCCATTGCGAAGATGCTCCGCGACAGGTAGATCAGCGTCGCCTGCATCGCGGCGGCAAGCGAGACGAGGACGGTGGCGGTGAGCGCGTTCCGCCAAACGCTCCCGCCGAGGCCTGCGCCGACATAGGCGAGCGCGTCGGCTTCGTGCTGCGCAAAGCTCTCCGGCGAACCGAGCCGCAGAAACGCGGTCATACACGCCCACAGCACCGCAGCCGTCACCAGGAGGCCGGCGATCCCGCCGGTGCCCGGCCCTTCCCGCGCGTTTTCCGCCTCTTCCGCCGTCGACGCCGAGACTTCCCAACCGTCGAGCATCCAAATACCGATCGCGAGGGCGCCGGCGAAGCCCGCGTAGCCGGGGACAGGAGCGGCCGCCACGGCCCCGGCGACCGGCGAGCGGGCGAAGGCGCCCAGCGCGCAGGCCCCCAGCACGCACAATTCGGCGATGGCGAGGACGTTCGCGACGCGCGCGGTCGGCGCCATGCCGCGCCACAGTAGCGCGCCGGCCGCGAGCACCCAGACCGATCCGACCAGTGCGTCGGCGAGCGGTGTCGGCGGGGAGCCGGGAGCGATCAACGCCAGCGTATAGGCACCTGCCGGTGCCGATGTCGCGACGATCGCAAAGATGTTCGCGACGATCAAAATCCACGCTGCGTATGCGCCGGCGGCCGGGCCGAACGCGTCGCCGACCCACGTGTACGACGACCCCGCATTCGGGTCGCGCGCGCCGAGGGCGCGATAGCCGGATGCGACGCAGAGCATCACGACGGTCATCCCGAGCAGCGCGAACGGCGTGGCGCTACCGCCGGCTGCGACCATCGGTCCAAACGTCGTCGCAAGCGAAAACGCCGGACCGATCGCGGCCGCGGCAATCAGCAGCAGGTCGCCGAATCCCAGGACGCGGCGCATTAGCGGCCCGTCACTAGCTGCGCAGCAGCGAGCGGCGGTATCCGTAAGCCGCGTACACGACGCAACCGACGGCGAACCAGCCGATGAACCGCACCCACGTTTCTGCCCCGAGGCCGGTCATGACGAGCACGCAGAGCAGTGCACCGAGCGGTGCCGTGATCATCACGAACGGCGCGCGGAACGGGCGCGACGCATCGGGCCGCCGGATGCGTAAAACGATGACGCCGACGCACACGATCGCAAACGCGGAGAGCGTGCCGACGTTCACGAGCGCCAGCAACGCGTCGATCGGAATGACGCCGGCAAGCAGCGCGACGAGCACGCCCGTGGTGAGCGTCGTGATGACGGGCGTGCGCGTGCGCGGGCTGACGCGCGCAACGATCGGCGGAAGCATGCGGTCACGCGCCATCACGAAAAAGATCCGGATCTGACCGAGCATCGAGGTGAGCATCACGGTCGTCGTTCCGGCGAACGCACCTGCGAAGACGATCGCGTTGAGCCAGCGCGCATTTCCCGCGTGTTTCACCGCGTCGGCCATGGCCGCATTCTGATCGACGTGCTGCCACGGCACGATGCCCACGGTGACGAACGCAGCCGCCATGTAGACGACGATGCCGACGACGAGCGACCACACGACCGCGCGCGGGATATCGCGCGTCGGATTGCGCGCTTCTTCCGAAGCGACCGTCACGGTGTCGAAGCCGATATAAGCGAAGAACACCAACGCCGCGCCGGCGATCACGCCGCTGCCCCCAGTCGGAAAGAACGGCGTGAAACGCCCCGGGTTGACGGCGGTTCCGAGCGCCGCGACAAAGATCGCGATCGCGATCACCTGCACGGCGACGAACAGCGAGTTGACGCGGGACGATTCTTGGATGCCGATCGCGAGCAGCACCGAAATCGCGAGAACCGCCAGGATCGCGAGCAGGTCGATCTGCGAGTGCGCGACGTCGATGCCGCCGCGCGCGAAGGCAAGGTGCGCGACGCGCAGCGATTGCGGCAACGACACCCCGTACGTGCCGATGAAGCTCTGCATGTATCCCGACCACGCAGCGGCCGTCGGCGCGACGCTGATGCCGTACTCGAGAATGAGGTCCCAGCCGATGATCCACGCGATGAACTCGCCGAGCGTCGCATAGGCGTAGGTGTACGCGCTTCCCGCGATCGGGACCATCGCGGCAAGCTCCGCGTAGCACAGCGCGACGAAGACGCATGCGATGCCCGTCAGCGCGAACGAGGCCAGCACGCCGCCGGCACCTGCCGCTTGTGCGCCCGCACCGATCGTCGTGAAGATGCCGCCGAGCATCGTCCCGAGGCCGACGCCGATCAGCCCGGTGACGCTGAGCACGCGCCGCAGCGGCGCATCGCTCTCGGGACGAAGCCGGTCGAACGGTTGCGTCGCGAACAGCCGCCCGACCAGCGAGCGCGGATTCGCTTCGCGCGAATCCATCTATCGGGCGAGCTGAACGATACGCGGTCGCAGCGCGAGCTCGGCGAGCAGGTATGTGTAATCGGCGTCGCCGACGTCGCCCGGCTCTTTACGCAGCAGCGCGATTAGCGCCGCTTCGACGACGTTCGTCCCGAACGACCGGCCGTCGAAATCCGGCGTGGTCGTGACCAGCGTCGCGACGCCGCGGTCGCGCAGGTCCTCGATATCGTGCGCGGTCACCGTGTTGGTGAGCACCAGCTTGCCATCGAGCCGGTCGGGCATGTACTGCCGCATGAAATGAAAGTCGCCGGCGATGATCTCCGCGTCGTCATAGTACTCCGGATACTTCGGCTCCGGCGGCCGGTCTTGTTTCTTGCCGGTTGGATAGAAGAATTGAAACGGCAGCTTACACGCGTCCGGAAGATATTTACGCGCCATCGCTTCGAATTCGTCGAGGCCGCGTACCGGACGGTCGAGGTCGAGCGCAAAGATAAAGTCGCCGAAGATCACGTCGGCGCCCGCTGCGACGAGCGCCTGCGCCATGCCGAAGCGGTCGAGCGCGCTTACCATCAGCACGCGCCGGTCGCGCAACGTCATCCCATACTCGTTTTCTAAAAATGCGACGGCCTCGCGCTCGAGCGTGTTTTTCAACCCACTACCGTCGACGACCGGCGTGCGCGTGACCGCGCGCAACAGCTTGAGCCCGTCGCGCAACGCGAAACGTTCGGTGCCGGCATACAGATAGACGTCGATGCCGCCAAGCCCGATCGCATCGACCGTGCCGTCGAGCTCGCGCAGACGCACGAGCGCACGATCGAGCGAACCGTTCATTCCCTCGCGCCGGATGTCGAACGCTTCCCCGAGCAATTCAACGCGCGCGCGATGATCGCGCGAGGACGAGCCGAGCGAAACCGAGACAATCTCCTTCAAGCGAGAACCGCCAGGCGGGCGTCGCGGGCGGCGCGCGTCGCGGCAAGGCGCTCGGGCGTAATCGCGATGTCGAACGCACGCATGTCCGCGAGCGTGAACCCGGCTTCGCTCGCCAACGCATCGATCTCGCGTACGCGAGCGAGGTCGATGCCGCGACCCAGCGTGAACGGCTCACACCGGCCGGCGAGCGCGAGCACCATCGTCTCGGACATACATGCAAGCGCCGTGTCTTGCGGTAGCGCGAGATCGAACGGCTGTCCCCGTTCGCGGACGCGCTCCATCATCAAGCTGCCCGGAACGCGCAAGTTACCGCCCTCGGTGACCAGCACGTCGGGGCGTTCGAGCGCGACGCGCCGGCTCACGTCGTGCGGAAGCGATACCTCGCACACAACGGCGCCGGTGCGCAAATCGTCGGGAGCGATCACGTTCTGCGTCGACGTCGTCGCGGTGACGATCAGATCGGCTTCGCGCACCGCGCCGCCGAGATCGACGGACGCGCTCAGGTCGCACGGAAGCTGCGGCGCCGTCGTCGCGACGAACGCGCGCAAACGCGTCGCGTTGCGCGCGACGGCGATGATGCGGCGAACGTGCGGCGCGAGCAGGGCGACACACGCCGAACCGATCGAACCGGTCGCGCCGACGACGACGGCGGTCGCGGCATGCGTGTCGATCTGCATCTCGGCGGCACCGCGCAACACGCTGCGCACGCCGGCGGCGATAGTCAGCGAATTGCCGGTCGTCACCGGAATTGACGCGCGGTTCGCGACCGTCACACCACCGTCACCAACGACCGCCGTGAACGCACCAAGGCCCGCGACGGTCGCGCCGAGAGCCGCGCCGATTTCGACCGCGCGCACGATACGCTCGTAGACGGCCTCGCGCGGCAACGCCAACAACTGCTCCGGCAGCAGCGGCACCATGATGAACCAGCCGTCCGTCGTCCGTCCGTCGGGGGCACGAATGCCCGTGACGCGCGCCGCGGCGTATTCCGGCATCCATTCCAAGATCTTCGCGATTAGCGCCGGCGACTTCGCGGCCGCGCCCGGTTCGTAACGAGCGACGTCGGCCAGCGAGAGTGGATGCGTTATGAAACAGAACGATGCCATGCAACCGCTGACGTTTCCGCTTCGCGTTTGAGCGCGGCCAGCATCATTTCCGCATTCTCGCGCACTTTCTTCGCGAGGGTCGGTCCGATAAGTTCGGCCAGCGTCGGCACGCCGAAATCATAGGTCACGCCGAGCGTCACGAGCGTTCCGCCGGTCGCGGGTTCGAACGTCCAGCTGCCTTCGAACGTCTCGAGATCGCCTTCGATCAAGCGATAGTCGATGCGCGTCGCGACGTCATCGAAGCGGTCTTCTTCGAGCCATTCGATCGGTGCGTCTTCGATCAGTGTTTTCCATTGCGTCAGAACGCGTTCAGCGTGCCGCTCGACGATCGTTACCGAATCGACGTCCGGCATGAATTCCGGAAAGCGCTCCTGATCTTTGGCGAGTTCATAGACCAGACGCGCGGGCGCGTCGACGACGATCGTGGTCTCTATGAAGGGCACACGAACGCTCCAAGACGCTCGACCGCCGTCACGAGCGCCGCGTCGAACGCGCGCAAGGCAACGCCGATCTGCGCGCGCGTCACGATCAGCGGTGGTTCGAGGCGGATCACGCGCTGGTGGTTAAGCGTCCACGCCGCGGTGACGCCGTGCCGAAACATCTCAGGGATGATCGTTCCAGCGTAGCCTTCGCTGGTCAGTTCGATCCCGACGAGCAGCCCAGCGCCGCGCACAGTCGCGATCGCGTGCGGGTAGCGCTGAGCGATCGTGCGCGCGCCGTCGAGCAGTTCCGCGCCGCGTTCGCGCGCGTTCGTGGGGAGGTCGTCCTCGACGAGGACGTCGAGCGCCGCAAGCGCCGCCGCGCACGCGAGTTCGTTACCGCCGAACGTCGATGTATGCAGGAGCGGCGCACGCGCATAGGCCGCGTTCCACACGTCGGCCCGGGCGACGTATGCACCGATCGGCATGACGCCGCCGGAGAGCCCTTTCGCAAGCGTCATCACATCGGGAACGACGCCGGTGAGATCGCAGGCGAACAGCGCGCCGCAACGTCCCAGTCCCGTCTGCACCTCATCGGCGATCATCACGGCGCCGGTGCGGTCGCACAGCGCGCGAATTCCCGGTAGATACGCCGGCGACGGGACGTTGACACCGCCTTCACCCTGCACCGGCTCGACGAGGATCGCGGCCGCGCCGGCGGCGACGGCTTCGAGGGCGGCGAGATCGTCGAACGGCACGTGGACGACGTCGGGCAGCAGCGGCGCAAACGGTGCGCGAAACGATTCACTGCCGCTGACGGAGAGCGCACCGAGCGTCTTGCCGTGATACGCGCCGTCGGTCGCGACGATTCGCGTCCGCTTCGTCGCCGCGCGCGCGAGTTTGATCGCGCCCTCGACCGCTTCGGCACCGCTGTTGCCGAAGAACGAGATCTGCAAATCTCCCGGCGTCAGCTCCGCGAGTCGCTTCGCGAGCCGGCCCATGAGCGGATTGAACATCGTGCGCCCCGAGAGCGCCATCGCATCGAGCTGCGCTTTCACCGCGGCGACGACCCGCGGGTGCCGATGCCCGAGCGTGAAGACGCCGTATCCGCCGGCGAAATCAAGATATTCCTTGCCGGCGGAATCGACGATGGTCACACCCGACGCGGAAACTTCGGTCGGGCTGCCGGAGAGTTTCATCACGCGCGCGAGCGGCGCGTTCAGATAGCGCCGGTAGTTTTCGTAGGTTTCGTCGGCGAGCGACGGCGCTTCGACCGCGGCTCGCACCTTACGCGACCGCGAGCTCGCGCGCCGGCTGCTCGAGGACGGCGATCGTCTCGGCAACGATACGCAACGTTTCGGCGGCCGTCTCGGTGCGCATCAAGCGCTCGCGCAAGGCGCTCGCGCCGGCGAACCCTTTGAGATAGTAGCCGAGGTGTTTGCGCATTTGCGGCACCGCGCGCGATTCACCCCACTCATCGACCATCGCATGATAGTGCCGGACCGCGAAACGCAGCCGGTCGCTCGCGGGCGGAACGGCGTCGGGCTCGCGGCCTTCCATCAGTGCGTGCAGTTGCGCAACGAGCCAGGGATTGCCGAGCGTCGCGCGGCCGAGCATCACCCCGTCGACGCCGCTCTCACGCATTCGTGAAAACGCCTCGCGCGCGTCGCCGAGATCGCCGTTCCCGATCACCGGAATGTCGACGGCGCGTTTGAGCGCCGCGATGTGCGCCCAATCAGCTTCGCCGCGATAGAACTGCCTCGCCGTGCGCGCGTGCAACGTGATCGCTCGCACGCCGGCGTTCTGCGCGCGTTTGGCGACGTCCAAATAGACAATTTCCCTCTCGGTCCAGCCGAGGCGCATCTTGACCGTTACCGGGCAGTCGACCGCGCCGACGACGGCCCGCATGATCGCCTCGCAGCGCTCGACGTCGCGCAGGCACGCGCTGCCGCCTTCGGTTTTCGTCACCTTCGGTGCGGGGCAGCCGAAGTTGATGTCGACGATATCGGCGCCACACTCGCGGACGACGCGGGCGGCGTGCGCCATGATCGCCGGATCGTTCCCCCACAGTTGCGTGGCGACCGGACGCTCGACGCCGTGCTGGTCGATCATCTCCATCGTGCGCTTCGCGCCGTACTGCAACGCATTGGACGAGACGAATTCGGTGACCGTTAGTCCGAAACCGAACGGCTTGTAGAGGGCGCGCAGGGTCCGGTTCGTCACCCCGGACATCGGGGCGAGAACGATCGGCGGCCAGATGCTGATCGAGCCGATCTCGAGCGGCTTTGCGCGTGGTGTCACAAGCGCAGAGTGTACCACACGGGAACGGCGAAGCGCGACGGGTCGTGAACGAACGCCCCGCACCGTCTCCGCTCGCGCTCGCCGTGGGCTTCATGAATATCGGACTGACCAGCGTCGGCGGCGCCGCCGGACCGCTCCGCCACGTCGTCGTCAAGCAGCGGAAATGGCTCGACGAACACGAGCTGGCCGAACTCTTCGGGGTGAGCCAGGCCCTGCCCGGTGCGACCGTCGTGAACGTCGCCGTGATGCTCGGCGACCGGTTCGCGGGACCGCTCGGATCGCTCGCCGCCGTCGCCGGGTTGTGCATCCCCTCGCTGATCCTCGCCGTCCTGCTGGCGTCGGCCGCGACCGCGATATCTGCGACGAACGCACGCTTTGCCGCTGCGGAAGTCGCCGTGACCGCCGCGGTGGCCGGCATTTTTCTCTCGAACGGCACGCGGCTCGTCGCCCTCTTGTGGAACGACACCGTCGCGGACGTGCCGCTCGTGCTGCGCTGCGCGCGCGTTTCGATCAGCGCGCTCGGCATCGTGCTCGTCGCCGGATTGCATCTGTGGATCCCGTATGCGGTCGTTCTCCTCGTCGCGCTGAGCGTCGTTGTCGAACGCCGTATCCATCGCCGGTCGGCGAGCGCCGCGTGAGCGTCTCGATTCCGCTGCTCCTCGGCCTCGCTTGGCGGTTCGCGGTGCTCTCGCTTTTCACGATCGGCGCGGGCGTGAGCGTGATCATCCCCCAGATGCACCAAGAATTCGTCGGCCGGCTGCATCAGCTCGACGACCACGCGTTTGCCGAAATGCTCGCGATTTCGCAAGCGGCCCCCGGACCGAACTTCTTGCTGGTCCCGCTCGTCGGCTGGCGTATCGCGGCGTGGCCCGGTGCCGTCGTCTCGCTGGCGGCATTTCTCGTCTTACCGATGACCTTGACGTTCATCGTCGGCCGCGTGCTGCACCGTCACGAGAACGCGACATTGCAGGTCGTGCGCCGGTCGTTTCGTCCGGTCACCGGCGGACTCTGGATCGCCGCCGGCATCGTGGTCGCCGCTACGACCGACCACGCGTTTCTGCTCGGCGCGATCACCGGCGTCGTTTTCCTCGCGTCGCTGGTGTTCGACATCAGTCCGCTGTGGTGGTGCCTCGGTGCCGCCGTTGCCGGCGCGCTGTTCGCGTAGTTCGGGCTGCGCTCACCTGCGCAGCGAATGGTAATGCACGCGTAAGCCGTAGAGCACGAGATGCGGCTCGACGCGCTCGATGACCGGCGTCTCCTTGGCAATCACACCGGCCAAACCGCCCGACGCGATCACGCGCGCGTGCGTGCCGATTTCCGTGCGGATTTGCGCGACGAGGGCCTCCGTCGCGCCGATCGTGCCGTACACGATTCCCGCTTGAATTGCGCTGACCGTATCGCGCCCGACCGCGCGTCCGGGAGCGTGCAGGGCGACTTGAGGTAACTTTGCCGTCCGTCCGACGAGCGCATCGAGACCGACTTGTAAGCCGGGTGCAATGGCAACGCCCGCGTACGCACCATCGGCATCGATCGCACCGTACGTCGTGGCTGTCCCGAAGTTGATCGCGATCGCGGGCGAGCCGACGAGTTCACGCGTCGCGATGGCAGCGGCGACCAGATCGGCGCCGACGTCGGCCGGCCGGTCCGTGCGCACCTCGATGATCGTCTGCGTCGCCGCCGTGAACGCGATCGGCAGCACGCCGAAATACTTTTCGCAGCCGTCGAAGAGCGGCCGATCGATCACCGGCACGACGGAACCGACGACGATCGCAGCGACATCCGCGATCGGAAAATGCGCGATTGAAAAAAACGACGAGAACAGGACGCCGTATTCGTCAGCCGTTCGGCGACGCGCCGTCGTCATGCGCCACGTGCCGGCCAGGGCACCCGACGCATCGAACGCGCCGAGTTTCGTCTCGGTGTTGCCGACGTCGATCGCGAGCAGCACCTCAGTCGCGCGCGATTCGAAGCTCGACGAGCGTATCCCACAGACGGGCCGCCAATTCGCGCTTCGACGCACGTTCGAGAACGCGCCGGCCGGCCGTTCCCCACAACACGGTCAACGCGTTGTCACCGGTCCCGAAGCCGCCGTCGGCCGCGACGTCGTTGACCGCGATGACGTCGAGTCGCTTGCGCTCGAGTTTCTCGCGCGCGTTGGCTTCGTGCGCCTCCGTTTCGGCCGCAAAGCCGACCAGAAACGTTCCGTTTCGCCGCGCGCCGAGTTCGGCGAGAATGTCGGTCGTGCGTTCGAGCACGATCGATGCGGCCGCGTCGTTCTTCTTCACCTTGGTCGCGCTCACGTGAGCGGGACGCCAGTCGGCGACGGCTGCGGTCGCGATCGCAATCGTCGCGCGCGGTGCGCGCTCGAGCGTCGCGGCAGCCATATCGGCCGCGGTCGTGACGCGCACGACGTCGGCACCCTCCGGCGGTGCGAGAAGCGTCGGCCCGAGAATCAGGTCGACCTGCGCACCGCGCGCGAGCGCTTCACGCGCAAGTTCGATGCCCATCGTGCCCGTGGACGCGTTGGAAAGAAAGCGCACGGGGTCGAGCGCTTCGCGCGTCGGCCCGGCGGTGATCAGCACGCGTTCACCGATCAGGTCGCGCGTTCGCGCGATTACGGCTTCGATTGCGGCCACGATCGCCGGTTCCGCCGCGAGGCGGCCGGCACCCGATTCGCGTTCGGCGAGAAAGCCGACCTCCGGCGGAACGACCGTGACGCCGCGTGCGACGAGCGTCCGGAGATTTTCCGCCGTCGCGGGATGCTCGAGCATCGCGGAGTTCATCGCGGGCGCGACGATCAGCGGAATGCGTGCGGCCAAAGCGGCATTGGTCAGCAGATCATCGGCGATCCCGTGCGCGAGTTTCGCGATCACGTTTGCGGTCGCCGGGACGATCGCGAAGACATCATTCTCGCGGGCGAGACGGATGTGCGGAATCGCTTCGGTCCGCTCCCAAAGTGAGGTCCAGACCGGCCGCTGCGCGAGCGCGGCGAACGTCGCCTCACCGATGAACCGCTGCGCGTCGGCGGTAAGAATCACATCGAGCTGCGCGCCGTTTTGCACGAGCCGGCTGGCCAGCGATGCGGCTTTATACGCCGCAATTCCGCCGCTGACGCCAAGCAAAATTCGCGCGATGCTCATCCGGTGAGGCCGACCGGCGCCGTCGCGGCCGGCTGCGGTGCGACGGAAAACGGCACGTTGTCGATCAGCCGCGTTTGTCCGATCCAGACGCTTCCGATTGCGAGCAACGTTCGCGGGCCGCTGCGCGCGGCGGCGTCGACGGGCGCGAATGTGTCGGCGTCGACGACGTCGAGATACGCTTCGCGCAGCGGCATTCGAATTTTGATGCGGCCCGCAGCGATGATGCGATTCCGGTCGACCTCGCCGCGGGCAACCGCGTTCGTCATCGCGCGCAGCGCGCCGTAGAGTCCCGGAGCGGCCGCGCGTTCGGCGCTCGAAAGATAGGCATTGCGGCTCGAGAGCGCGAGGCCGTCATCGTCACGTTGTGTCGGAACGACGTCGATCTCGACCGGCAGACACAGATCGCGCACGACTTGCCGCAGCACCGCGACTTGTTGCGCGTCTTTGGCGCCGAAGAATGCGCGTTGGGCGCCGGAAATACTGAACAGCTTCGTGCACACCGTCGCCACGCCACGAAAATGGCCGGGGCGCAAGGCACCGTCGTAACGCGTCGCGATCGAGCCCGGAACGATCGACGTATCGAACCCGCGCGGATACATCTCCTCGACGCTCGGTGCGAAGAGCAGGTCGACCCCGGCGGCTTCGAGTCGCTCCGCGTCGGCCGGAAACGCACGCGGATACTTGGCGAAATCCTCGTTCGGACCGAATTGCAGCGGATTAACGAAAATCGTCGCCATGACCGACGTGCTCGTCTCGCGGGCACGCTCGACGAGTGCGAGGTGACCGCCGTGCAATGCGCCCATCGTCGGCACGAGCCCGAGCGGACCCGGTAAGCGCCGTGCGGTAACGGCGGCCTCGGCGATCGTGCGTACGGTGTCCATTACTCGACGATGACGCGTAAAGTCGTGCGGCCGACCGTGAACGCTTGGCCGACCGCGATCGTTTCCGGCGTAGCGACCGGACGGCCCTCGATACGCGTCCCGTTACGGCTGGCCAGATCAGCAAGCCGCAAATATCCCGCTTCTTCGTACAGACGGGCGTGTTTTCGGGATATATACCGATCGATAGTGATGCAGGCACCCGCAATGGCGTCGTCGCGTCCGATGGTGATTTCGTGATCGAACGACCACGTTTTACCGTCGAGCGGACCGCTCATCACTTCGAGGACATACATCACGGTCCGCCTTCGCCCGCTTGCGGCGCACGGTCCTTTCCGATAGAAACGAACGATGACAGACGATCTCGGCGAACACATCGAGTCCGATACGCTTCGCGAAGCGGAGTTGATGCAGGCTCGCTCTCTCCTCCACCGGCTGGTGGGCCGCACGATCACCGACCTGCGCGTCGAGGAAACACGGATTGCGCTGGATACCGACGACGGCGTCACGTATTTCTTCTATGGCTTCATGGGCGAGGACGTTCCGGAGGTCTGAACGGCGTCAGCGGCGAGGATCGCGCCGAGCGCAACGTGCTCGGCAACGATGCCGCCCTGCAAATAGACGTGCCACGGTGCACGCAACGGCGCATCGCATGAAAGGTCGATTGTCGAACCGCTCACGAACGAGCCGCTCGACATGATCACCGCGTCGACGTAGCCGGGAACGGGTCCCGGTTCCGGCGCGAACCGCGCATTGATCGGCAACGCGCGCTGCAACCCTCGGGCAAAGGCGATCAAGCGCTCGCGTGAGCCGAGCCCAATCGCTTGCACGATATCGGTGCGCAACTCCCCGGGTAACGGGTCGACGTCGTAGCCGAGCTGCGCAAAGAGGGCCGCGGCAAAGTCGAGCCCGCGCAACGTCTCACCGATAACGAGCGGCGCGTAGAACAGACCCTGTACGAGCGTTCGTCCGAGACCGAGCATCGGGCCCAGGCCGGCACCGATTCCCGGCGCGAAGACGCGCGCGGCGATTCGCTCGATCAGATCGGCGCGGCCGGCGATGTACCCGCCGGTCGGCGCGAGTCCGCCGCCGACATTCTTGATCAGCGAGCCGGCCATGACGTCCGCGCCGACTTCGAGCGGCTCACGTTCCTCGACGAGTTCGCCGTAGCAATTGTCGACGAAGACGACCGTCTGCGGCGCGTTCGCGTGTACGACCTCGACGATGGCCGCGATCGCGTCGATCGTAAGCGAGCGGCGTGCGGCGTAGCCGCGCGAACGTTGCACGAACGCGACCGAAGGGGGTCCCGCGCGCAGCGTAGCGGCCAACGCGACGAGATCGGTTTCGCCCGAAATCGTGCGCGCGATCTCACGATACCGTGCACCGCGCGCGACGAGCGAATACGGCGCATCGACGAGCGCGTAGCGCAACGTATCGTACGGCGCACCGTTGACCGCAAGGATGTGCGCACCGGGAAGAACGAGCGCCTCGAGCGCCGCGACGATCGCGTGCGTGCCGCTCACGATCGAGAGCCGTGCGAGCACGCGTTCTGCGTGAAAGATGCGCGCGAGCAACGATTCGAAGCGATCGCGCGCGGGATCGTCGTAGCCGTAACCGGTCGTTCCGCCGAGGTCGCTCTCAACGATGCCTTCCGCGAGAAACGCATCGATGACGCGCATACGGATGGCCGGGCGACGCGGGTCGGCTGCGGCGAGCCGCGGCAACGCGAATTCCGCCGCAGCACGCACGCGCCGATCGATCGCGCGCGAACCGACGATCGCGTCGATCACGGGAGCTTCTGCAACTCGATCCGCTCGTACATGCGCACGAACGGGAAATAGATCGCGCCGGCAATAGCCAGGTTCACGAGCACGAGAATCAGCGAGCGCCAATCGAGCGTAGCGAGAAACGTGTTGAGAAAGATCGGTACGGTCGACGGCATGTAGTAGACCGGTGCGCGGACCCAGCCGAGCGCGAGCGACAGATACGTCGTTCCGGCGAGCACCAGCGGCGCGAGCAGGTACGGAATGCCGAGGATCGGGTTGTAGACGAGCGGCAAGCCGAACATGACCGGTTCGTTCGTGTTGATGAGGGACGGGACGATCGTCGCGTAGGCGAACGCGCGCAACCGCGGGACGCGACTGCGCAGGAGCAAAACAACGAGCGGCAGCGTCGCCCCCGCGCCGCCCGGAAACACGAAAAGGAACGTCGAGACGACGACGATGTGCGGCAGCGCTTCGTGATGCGCGTACGCCGACGTATTCGCAAACTGCATGTTCAGGTAGACCGGCAGTACCAGCGCGGCCAAGAGCGCCGGCCCGTGGATGCCGAACAGCCACAGCAGCGCCTCGATTCCCGTAATGATCGCGAGCGCGGTAAAGCTATCGCCCAGCGTTCCGAGCGGCGTGATCAGCGCCGCTAACGCGGCACCGATCGAGAGATGCAGCGCATAAAGTCCGTACGATGCGATCCACACGGCGAGCGCGCCGAGCACGACGCCTTTGTCGCCCGGGAAACGGCGTCGCATCAATCCGATCGCGCCGGCGGTTCCAAGACAACACACAATGGCCGTGAACAGCCCCGAGGTTCCGAGAATCGTCGCGAAATTCGCAAAGGATCGCATCGACTCGCGAGGCAGCGCAAACGCGAAGGCAAGAATCGACGCGCCGATCGTCGGTGCGAGCAAGTAGCGAAAGCGCAACGCGAGCCGCAGCGAGAGGACGACGACGAGCGCGATCGACATCACCGCGAACGAGCCCGGTATGCTCGCTCGCAACCGGTCGACGAACGAGCCGCGTTCGACGAACGCGACGATGACGGCTAATGCCAGCAGCAGCCCGATGAAGCTGATCGGCAGCGCTTCGCGCAATGCGCGAACCGCCGGCGCGTTGCCGAAGCGTTCGGCAAACGGACCGACGTGCCGCTCGATCCAATGAACCGCCCCGAAGCCCGCAGGCAGGCTAGAGTCGTCTGACGACTGCCTCGACGCGTCCGACGACCGTGACATCGTCGGCGTAGATTGGCTCCATGTCGCGATTCTCCGGCTGCAACCGCACGCGCCCCGCTTCTCGATAGAAACGTTTGACCGTCGCCTCGCCGTCGATCATCGCAACGACGATTTCGCCGTTCTCCGCATCGGGCCGCGGGTCGACGACGATCAAATCGCCGTCGAGAATTGCCGCTTCGATCATCGAGTCGCCCTTGACGCGCAACATGAACGCGCCGCTGCGCTTCACGAAACTCGCCGGCAGAACGAACGTGTCCTCGAGATTCTCGGCGGCTGTGATGGGCACGCCCGCGGCAACCCGGCCGAGCACCGGGAGCGCGACGCTATCGGGCCGATCGTCCGGTGCCGGCACCGCGCGCAGCACCATATCGGACGGAACGAGCGCGCGCGGCTTCGTCGGGTCGCGCCGCAGGAGCCCGTGCCGCTCGAGCGTCTTGAGGTGCGACTGTACCGTCGACGACGACGAAAGCCCGACGCGTTCGCCGATCTCGCGGACGGACGGCGGATAGCCCATCTGTGCCGTGAAATCGCGGATCACGTCGAGGATGCGTTGCTGCTTCTCGGTCGTCCCCCGTTCGGTCATGTTTCCTCCCGTGCGGGCGAACGGCCGGCTTTCGATCATATCCGGCGACCGGCGTGCCACCCAGTAGGCACAGCGCACAGATACGCTGCCCTCATTAGCATCGATGCTAGCACGTTCGACCCGAAAAATGCAAACATATGTTCGACGACGTCTTGACGCTTGTACAGACCGATGCTACTATGTGGGGGACGAACAGGCGTTTGGCACAATATCTAGGGAGTACATCAAATGCGCGGACCGTCGAGAAAACGATTCACTCTCATGCCGCTGATCGCCATTGCCGGACTTAGCCTGGTCGTGACGCTTCCGGCGCTCTCCGCCACCCAGCTCCACGCGGCAAAGCCGGTCACCTATACGACGGTCACCGTGAAGTCCGGCGACAATTTGTGGGCGATCGCTGCCAACCGGACTGCCTCCGACGGTGACGTCCAAGCCACGATCGATGAGATCGTCGCAGTGAACCACCTCGACGGCGCCGCGCTCAACCCGGGTCAAAAGCTCCGCATCCCCCAATAACCGCCCGATATCTATTTAAAAAAGCCGCGCACAATGCGCGGCTTTTTTTTGTTGCGGATTTCCGTCATTTGCGTCCCTGGTGCAGGCGAACGAAGAAGAGTTGTCATCGCGCCAGATCGTATCCGCCGACGGTTTCGGCTTCTCGCTCCGCAAAGCGTCTAAAGGCCGTTGCATCAAAAAGATCGCCGGCCGCCAGCGCAACACTGACCGCCCAAGAGAGCGCTGACAAATCGCCCCATGCGTCGTATGCCATGAATCGGTCACGCGCGCAGTCAGTAGGCGTGAGGACATGTCGTTTGGTCACCTCGCGATTCAGTGTCGAACCTGCGAATAAGATCGCTTCCAATTGCGAGTGGTCCAACTGGAAACTCAACTGAATATTTCAATCAAATGGCTTTCCAGAGCGTCGCGGTCGAGAGCGGATTGCCATCGCCGGTTCATACAATTCGGGCTGTGCAATCGCGATCGCGTGAAGCAATGCGCGCAATTCATCAGAGGCATAAAAGCGCGGGCTGAGCTCAACAACACGACTGGTCCCAATCGCGCGGCCAACAACGAGACCGTCGCGCTCGAGTTGCGCGAGCGCTCTCTGAGCCATCGGGACGGTGACCGCGTAGATTCGCGCGATCTCGCGAAGGTGCGAAGAGCCCTTCGTGGCAAGCAGAACGAGAATTCGGTCGCGCATGCGCGAGCCGAAGATTGAATTACTCCGGCTTTTCACACTTGTCGCAATTAGTGTATCTCATTTCGTTACAATTGTAACGCTCCGCGATATGAGGGTCAAGCGCTTTTTTTACGAGCGAGAGACGATCACGACACTGTGGCCGTCATGTTGGTCGATGAACTCGGTCCCCTCCATGATCCAGGTATCGAGGCCGCCGCTCACGTGCTTAAGCACTTCGCGTACGATGTGGCGGCGGTTACGCAACCAAACGAGTTCGCCCCGCGTCGTCGCCGGCCAGATTGCCTCCTCACACTCCTCGCATTGGTAGCCGAACTGCACGCTCCCGTGTCAGGCTGTCACGAGCTTGAGGCGTTCGGCGAGCATCGCCGGAATCTCCGATGGGCGATCGGCCACCGGAACGCCGGCGGCGGCAAACGCGGCTACTTTGCTCTCCGGCGTGCCCGTATTGCCCGAGATGATTGCGCCGGCATGCCCCAATCGCTTGCCTTTCGGCGCAGAGCGCCCGCCGATGAACGCGACGGCCGGCTTATTCGGCAGATGTTCCTTGATGAACGCGGCGGCGTCTTCTTCGTCCGAACCGCCGATCTCGCCGGCGACGACGACCGCGTGCGTCTCCGGATCGTTGGCGAACTCGCGCAGGCAGTCAACGAACGTCGTGCCGATGATCGGGTCGCCGCCGATGCCGACGCACGTCGACTGGCCGAGCCCTGCCCGCGTGAGACCGTCGACGATTTCGTACGTGAGGGTTCCCGAGCGGGACATCATCCCGATATTGCCGGCCTTGAACACTTGACTCGGCATGATGCCGACGATCGATTTCCCCGGGGAGATAATTCCGGGACAATTCGGACCAATGATCCGCATTCCGGGCGTCGTCGCGACAACGCGCAGCATTTCGTGGGCCGGTATGCCTTCGGTGATGCAGACGGCGAGCGTGATTCCGGCGTCATACGCTTCCCACAGCGCGTCCGAACCGGCGAACGGCGGTACGAAGATAATCGTGTGCGTCGCGCCGGTCGTTTCGACCGCGTCCCTGACGGTATTGAACACCGGCTGGCCGCTTTCGATCGTCGTTCCGCCTTTACCAGGCGTGACGCCGCCGACGATATTCGTGCCGTACGCGAGCATCTTGTTCGTGTGAAAGAGCCCTTCTCGCCCGGTGATCCCCTGCACGATGACCTTCGAGTTCTTATCCAAGAAGATCGACATGTCAGTTGCTCCCGTTTGCGAGGGCGACGGCCTTTGCAGCGCCTTCATCCATCGTTTCGACCGGAAAGAAACCCGCGTCGGCGAGAATTTTCCGTCCCTCTTCCGCGTTCGTTCCGGTCAAGCGAATGACGAGCGGAACTTTGCGCACGTCGTCGCCCTTGAGCGCGTCGACGATGCCGAGCGCAACTTGATCGCCGCGCGTGATGCCGCCGAAAATGTTGATGAACATCGATTTCACGCGCTGATCCGACGTCACGAGATTGTAGCTGTTCTTCACGAGTTCGGCTTGCGCGCCGCCGCCGATGTCAAGGAAGTTCGCAGCACCGCCGCCGGCGTTTTTGACCGCGTCCATCGTGCCCATGCCGAGACCGGCACCGTTTGCGATCGTGCCGATGTTCTTCGGCGGCTGACCCGCCTCATCGGCAAACTTCGCGTAATTCGACATCCCAAGACCAATCGCGACGCCCGCCGCTTGGTCTTCATCGGCGGGTGTTTGTTTGTTCCACGCAGCGACGTCGGGGTGTTTGTAGAGTCCGTTGTCGTCGAGGTCGACCTTCGCGTCCGACGCGATTACCGCACCGTCTTTCGTGAGCACGAGCGGATTGATCTCGACGAGGTTCGCGCCGTAATTCATGAACAGATCGTAGAGACCGCCGACGATTTTCGGAAACGCTTTGAAATATCCGGCGGGTAACGCTGCCGCGAATGCGAGCTGCCGCGCTTCGAATGCCGAGAAACCGATCGCCGCATCGACCCAATATTTCGAAATTGCGTTCGGGTCGTGCTCGGCGACGTCTTCGACGTCCATGCCGCCTTGCGCGGTCACGATAATCACCGGTTTTTTCGCTGCGCGATCGATCGTAATCGAGACATAGGCCTCGCTTTCGATCGCGACTTTCTCTTCGACGAGTAGCGACTTCACCGTTTCCCCGTCCGGATTTTGAACGGAAACCAAATGCTTCCCGATCAGTTCGCGTGCGAGCGTCTCGCCCTGCGCGGCGTTATCAGCGAATTTGATGCCGCCCGCTTTGCCGCGGCCGCCCATCATCACCTGACTCTTGAGCACCCACGATCCGGGGTTGTCGGTGATGAACGTCTTCACGTCGCCGGCACTCGTTGCAAAGACGCCGCGCGGTGTCGGAATGCCGACGCGCCGGAACAGATCCTTGCCTTGATACTCCATCAATTTCATGGCTCGCCCCCGTTCCGCGGCGGCCGCCGGTCGCCCTGGACGACTTCTGTCGTGGCGCGGTAGTCATAAAAACCGCGTCCCGACTTCTTGCCGAGCCAACCGGCGGCGACGTATTGGCGCAAGAGCGGACACGGACGATACTTCGAATCGCCGAACCCCTCGTGCAGTACGTTCATGATCGCGAGACACGTGTCAAGTCCGATAAAATCGGCGAGCGTGAGCGGACCCATCGGGTGATTCATGCCGAGTTTCATCACGGTATCGATCGCATCGATCGACGCGACGCCTTCGTACAATGTGTAGATCGCCTCATTGATCATCGGCATCAAAATGCGGTTCGCGACGAAGCCCGGATAATCACGCGATTCGACGGGCGTCTTACCGAGCGACGCGGCGAGATCGACGATCGTCTGCGCCGTCGCTTCGCTCGTTGCAAGGCCGCGGATCACTTCGACGAGCGGCATCACGGGAACCGGATTCATGAAGTGCATGCCTATCACGCGTTCGGGTTTGCTTGTAACTGCGGCGAGCATCGTAATCGAAATCGAACTCGTATTCGTCGCAAGAATCGTTTCCGGCGCCGTGTTCTCGTCGATGCGCGAAAACAGATCGAGCTTCGTCGCCAGATCTTCGGTCGCGGCCTCGATCGCGAGCGCAACATCGAGGTCGCGGAAGTGGGGCCGCGCGTCGAGGTGCTCGAGGATGCGTCCCCGTTCCAGCTCGGTCAGGCGTCCCTTCTCGACGTCGCGATCCAGCCGCTTGGCGATGCCGTCGATGCCGCGACGAATGCGAACCTCGTCGACGTCGTTGAGCAGCACCTCGTGTCCGTGCAGCGCAAAGACGTGCGCGATACCGGCACCCATCTGCCCCGCACCGACGATGAACACGCGCACGAGCTCAGTGTGCCGACACTAGCCGACGCGCACGAGTAACGCGTCGCCCTGGCCCCCGCCGCTGCAGATTGCAGCGATGCCGAGGCCGCCGCCGCGACGCCGCAACTGCTGGACGACCGACCCGACGATGCGAGCGCCCGACGCGCCGATCGGATGACCGATTGCGACAGCGCCGCCCTGCATGTTGATCGCGCTCGGATCGAGACCCAGCCGGGTCGCCGCGGTCAGGGCGACGGCGGCGAAGGCTTCGTTGAATTCCCACACCGCGATGTCGGCCGTCGTGAGACGATGGCGGTCGAGCAGCTTCTGCGCGGCCATCGCGGGCGTGAGCGCGAGATACGGCGGATCCCACGCGACGCCGGCATGCCCTTCGATCGTCGCGAGAATCTCGATCCCGTTCCGCTGCGCGTACGCGGTGCTCGCGAGCACGACCGCTGCCGCTCCATCGTTCACGCCCGGCGCGTTGCCCGCCGTGATCGTTCCGTCCCGATCGAGCGGCTTGAGCTTCGCCATCGCGTCGAGCGAAGCGTCGGCGCGCACCGGTTCGTCGCGGTCGACGAGCGTCGCGGGAACGTCGCCGGTAACATACGGCGAGTAGCGGGCCGGGTCGGCGACCATCGCGGCCGGCGCGACGTGATTCCACACGCCGGCGTCGCCGCCGCCGACCGGCGCGGGAACGCGTTCGCGGGCGGGCGCGGGCAGCGCGTCGACTACGATCTTGCCCTTTGCTTTGGTCGCGACGCGAATCGGCGCGATCTCACCGGCGAAGTGACCGGCATCGTGCGCAGCCGCCGCACGCGTATGCGATTGATACGCGAACGCGTCTTGCACCTCGCGTGTGACGCCGAGTTCGGCGGCCACGCGCGCGCCTTGCGAGGCCATCGGCTCGCTAAAGTAAGCGTCGAACAAACCGTCGATCACCATCGCGTCGACGAGTGCGCCGTCGCCGTAGCGATAACCGAAGCGCGCGTTCGGAAGTAGATACGGCGCGTTCGACATCGACTCCATGCCGCCGCTCGCCACCACATCGTGTTCGCCCGCGTCGATCAACCGCGCGCCGTACGCGATCGCGAGCAGGCCGGACGCGCAGACTTTGTTGACCGTGTCCGCCGTCGTCGTCTTCGCCAGGCCGGCCTTGAACGCGGCTTGCCGCGCCGGCGCCTGTCCGACACCGGCTTGCAACACGCAACCCATGATCACGTGCTCGACATCAGCCGCGTCGATCCCGGCGCGCGCGATCGCGTTGCGCAACGCATCGCCGCCCAGCGTCGTCGCATTGAGCGCTGCGAGCGCGCCGCCAAGCCGGCCGAACGGCGTGCGGGCGGAACTGATGACGGCGGTCGAAGACATCGTTCGGTTATGTTCCGGACGCGGAAACCGGCTCCCTCGAATGCGGCGTCGGCGTACATACGATCTTCTCGTCCGCGCCGCACGATTCGCATTCGAATTGCAAGGTGACGTGGTCGATGTCGAACTCGTCGTGCATCGCGTCGTTGATCCGCCGCAACATGGCGGTCGCTTCACTGATCCGTCGATCGTCGAGAACGACGTGCGCCGAGAGCGCATGCGAATCGGCGCCGATCGTCCAGACGTGGAGATCGTGCACGTCGACCACACCGTCGCAGCGCCGAATCCGCTCGCGAACGACCGGTAGCGTCGCGTGATCGGGCGCCGATTCGAGCAATACCATCGTCGCGTCGCGCACGACGGCGACGACGCCGAGGACGATGATGAGCGAAACGACGAGCGAGAGCGCGGGATCGATCCACGCCGCGTGCGTGACGGCGATGACGGCGCCGCCGACCATGACCGCGACCGCGCCGAGCGCATCACCGGCGATGTGCAGCATCGCCGCACGCGAGTTGAGCGTTTGCCGCCCCGCGCCCAGCAACATGAGGCCGGTCGCGACGTTGACGGCGAGACCGATCGCAGCGACGACGACCATCACGAGGCCACCCGGTATCTCCGGATGCACGAAGCGATGCGCGGCTTCGACGACGATCAAGATCGTTATCGCGAGGACCAGCGCGCTGTTGCCGAGTCCGGCGAGAATCTCCAAGCGTGCGAAGCCGTACGTCTGCCGTTCGTTGGCCGGACGCGCGGCTTGGATTGCGGCTGCGACGGCGATCGCGAGCGCGACGACGTCCATCATCACGTGTGCGGCATCGGAGAGGAGCGCTAGCGAACCGGCAACGAGGCCGCCCGCGAGTTCGATCAACGCAACGAATGCGGTCGCGATCAGGGCGATCTTGAGCCGCAGCGCGCCGCTGGTGACCTTGTGCGTGTGTCCGCTCATCGTGCGTAGGCCTTCCATGCGAGCGCGGCGAGCATCGCGCCGAAGGTCATAAACGTCCGCGTTTCGGCGCGCCCGATCACCGCGGGATCGTAACGGCCGCTTTGCGATCCGGCCGGCGAGGTGCGGGGCAGGACGCGCGGCACGGCCGTGGCGTACGCATCGAACGCTTCGCCGAACGTTCGACGCAGAAAACGCTCTTCGTGCGGAACGACGATCGCGTAGACGCCGAGCATCGCCGCGAGCGCGCCGGCGACCAGTGGAATGCGCGCGCGCGGGCCGTTCTCGCCGGTGAACGCGATGGCAAAGCCCGCTGCCGTGATGACGTTCCCGACGTAGAGCGGATTGCGCACGTACGCGTACGGGCCGGCCGTGACGAGCGCCGGTGCCGTGACGGTGTCACCGCGCGTCGTCACGCCCGAATAGCCCACCGCCCACGCCCGCACCGCTTCACCGGCGAACGCGAGCGGCAGTCCGACCGCGATCGAAAAGGCGCTGGGCTTTCCGAACGCCGCGAGCGCGAGCGCCGGCCCCGCGAGCAATTCGCCGCGGCGCGCAAATACAAATCGATCGACCGCCGTCGAGACGCTCACGCGCGCACTGCGGCGAGGCGTGCGCACGCATCGGCGTAGATGTCGCGCAACGATGCCGCAAGCGTAAACGCCGGCTCCCACGCCGTCTCGGCACGCAGCTTGCTCGCGTCGCCGGACAACAGCGGAACGTCCGCCGGGCGCAAACGTTGCGGATCGTCTCGGATCTCGACCGCGACGCGTGCGATGGTAATCAATTGCCGCAAGACCTCTTGAATCGCGACCGCATGGCCGCTGCATATGTTATACACCTCGCCGGACCGGCCGTTTGCGAGCAGCGCGACGTAGGCGCCGGCGACGTCCCGCACGTCGAGGAAGTCACGTTGGGCGGCGAGATTGCCGACGGCCATGACGCGCGGGGCGCCCGCGGCGATCTCGGCGAGCTGACGCGCGAAGGACGGCACGACGAATCGCGCGTCCTGCCCCGGTCCGATGTGATTGAACGGCCGAGCGATGACGACATCGAGCCCGTACACGCGCGACCACGTTGCGGCGTACGTTTCGGCCGCAGCTTTGCTCGCAGCGTACGGGTTGTCCGGACGCAGCGGAACGCTCTCGTCGAGCGGCATCCGTTCGGGGCGCTGCCGACCGTAGACTTCGGCGCTGCTGACGACGAGTGTGCGAATCGGCCGCGTCGCGGTCGTGTTCGCACGTGCTGCTTCCAGCACGTGCGCGGTGCCGGTCGCGTTGATCGCGAGCGTTGGAAGCGGTTCGGCGATCGAGGGCGGCACGAAGGCCTGACCCGCGAGATGGACGATCGCGTCGGGCATCGCGGCGGCGACGGCGGCTCGCACCGCCGTCGCGTCCAGCACCTCGAGCGAAGGCGGGAGATCGTGCGGGCCGCCGAGTGCAACGACGTCGTGCCCGGCGTCGCCGAGCGCCGCACGAACATGCGGGCCGGCGAAACCGCCGGCCCCCGTCACGAGGACGCGCATCGGCTACACCTACACCGGTGCGAGGGGCCGCAAACGGTTCAGATCGGCAAGGACCATCGACTCGACGAGACGTTCGAACGACATCTCCGGCTCCCACCCGAGCAATTCGTGCGCTTTTGCCGCATTGCCGACCAGCACATCGACTTCCGCCGGACGATAAAAGCGCGGATCGACGACCACGTAGCGTTCCCAATTCAACTCGGCGCAAGCGAACGCCGCGCGCACGAAGTCGCCGACGCTGCGCGTCGTGCCGGTCGCGATCACGTAATCCTCAGGCGTCGCCTGCTGCAGCATAAGCCACATCGCGCGAACGTAATCGCCGGCAAATCCCCAGTCGCGCCGCGCTTCGAGATTTCCCAACCGCAGTTCGCTCGCCAACCCGAGTTTGATGCGCGCAACGCCGTCGGTGATCTTGCGCGTCACGAATTCTTTGCCGCGACGTTCGGACTCGTGGTTGAACAGAATGCCGCTCACCGCGAACAAGTCGTACGACTCGCGATAGTTGATTGTGATCCAATGTCCGTATAACTTCGCGACGCCGTAAGGCGAGCGCGGGTAAAATGCGGTCGATTCGTCTTGCGGTACGGCTTGGACTTTGCCGAACATCTCGGAACTCGACGCTTGATAGATACGGATGCCCGGGTTGACGGACCGGATCGCCTCGAGCACGCGCGTCACGCCGAGCGCCGTGAACTCGCCGGTGAGCACCGGCTGATCCCACGACGTCGGGACGAACGATTGCGCCGCGAGATTGTAGATCTCGTCGGGCTTCACGCGCGCGATGATCGATGTGATCGAACTCTGATCGAGCAGGTCGCCCGACACAAACTCGACGTCGCCGGCCAAGTGTCCGATGCGCTCGTGCACGTCGGTCGACGTTCGCCGCGTCATGCCGACGACACGATAGCCTTTGCCGAGCAACAGTTCCGCCAGGTACGATCCGTCTTGTCCCGTGATTCCCGTGATAAGCGCGGTGGTACTCACGTCGCTCCGTTTTGGGATTGACCCGAGGGAAGTTCCAAGATGCCGATGTTCGCGCCGGTGTCATCGAATACGAACTGCGTTTCGAACAATTCGGATTGACGGTCCATGCCCACGACTTTCGACTGAATCAACAACCGATGCATCGGCCGGCCCTCGTGCTTGACGACGCCCGAATAGAAATATTGCACGAGCGGTGTAATGCGTTCGTCGAGCGGCGCGAGCCGTCCACGCTGGACGAGCATCGTGAGCAAACGGTTTTGCAACGCCGACGGCAACAGACGTGCCGTATCGTCGGGCGTGAGGCGAACTTTGGTCAGATCTTCGACGGCCTTGTTGGATTCGGCGACGGCCTTGTCGGAGGTGTAGCGGATGATCGCATCCCAGTCGTCGGCGGGGATCCCGGTGAACTGCATACCGTACCGCCAGACGCGCCGCCCTTGGTGTGTGACGTTATCTTGCCACACCGTCTTCGCGCGCAGTCGCACGAGACGTTCTTCGATCTGTGCGCGCAGCTCGAACTCACGTTGCGCGACATTCTCTTGCGTGAGAATGCAGCAGCCGCCGCCGCTCAAATCGAGACCGATCGCGGGACGTTGCGTTTTTCCGTCGACGCTATAGGTCGCCCGATACGGACGCCGCTTGCGCGGATACTTGCGTTTGTTGACGTCCTTGCCGGTGAACCAGGCCAGCAATTCGGGGAGCATGACGGTTGCTTTGCGGAAACTGACGGAGTTCCGGCTTTACCCGGCGACGATTCGCGAGCAGAACGCGGCCCGGAACGCATCGAGGTCCTCGTCGCTGCCCAGCCAGTCATCGACGCTCAACACGATCACGTCCGTGCCGTGCGTCGCGGTGACGACGTATCCGGCAAGCCCGCGTACGTGCGACATGCTGCCGCCCTTTGCAAAGACGCGTCCTGCGCCCGGCGAGCCGCGCCCGATCCCGCCGATGTCTCCGCGCGACCCCAGCACCGGCAATGCGTCGAGCACAATATCGCGATACGGTCCGTTCCAATCGTGGCGCAACACGGTCGCGAGAGCACGCGGTGTAACGCGATCGTATTGCGAGAGTCCGCTGCCGTCGACGATCTCGACCAGGCCCGGATCGACACCGATGCCGCGCAGCCACGCGTTTTCGATCGCGATCGCGCCGGTTGCGCCGCCGGGCCGATGATTGATCGCCGCATCGAGTTCGTAGAATAACTGCTCGCCGACGAGATTGTCGGACGGCAGCCAAAAATCGCCGAGCAATTGCGCGAGCGGCTCACCGTCGTGCGTCCACACCACCGTTTCTCCGGCGCCGGGTGGCTGCGGCTGATCGCTGACGCCGGGCAGCGGATCGGCCGCGGTCGCCGGGGCGGCTGCCGCGACCGTCATGCCGCGCCGGCCGAGCGCGTCGGCGAAATCGAGGCGTGCTAAGATTTCCGGCGCGTCAATCGCGATGGCGAGACTTGACGGGTGCCCCTGCGGTACGTCGCCGCTGATGTCGATCTCGCCGCAACGGCCCGGCGTTACCATGACGTGCGAGGGTTGCGCGGCGGCTACCGTCCGAACGTGGACGCCGAACGTAAGCAACAGCGGACCGCCGGGACACGCGTCACTCCCGAGCGCTTGGGGACGGAACGGCGGCTGCAAGCGGAGGGTGGCGGGCATGCCGATCGTCACCGCGGGATCGAGCCAACCGGCCAAAACATTCTCCTCGAACGGCAACCCGTTGACGACCGGCGCGTAGTACCACAGGATGTCGTCGAGCTGCCAGCCGTAGCCCTTGCGAACGTCGGACGAGACGTGCGATGTATCGATGCGAAGATCGACCGGCCCGCTCGTTCCCGCGCGGAGCGCAGCTTCCGCCGCCGCGTCGAGATCGGTCGCGCTCAAGAGCGGATCGCCGCCGCCGCGCAACAACAGCCGATCGCCCGAGCCGCTCGCATTCGGGGGCGGCGGCGTGCGGGTCAGTGTCGTGCGAAAGCGGTGAGTGGGCCCGAGACGTTCCAGTGCGACGCTGCCGACGATCAGTTTCAACGTCGACGCCGGTTGAACCGTATCGTCGGACCCGTGCGCATAGAGCGTGCGGCCTGCCGTCGTTTCGACGAGCACGCCGATGTGAGCGCCGTGCAACGTCGGTGCGTTCGCGACCAGCGCGTCGAGATCGCGGTCGAGTGCGCCGATCTCCGCCGCGGTCCATGCTGCCCCTGACGCGCCCGGTCGCACGAGGTTGGCGGCCGGCTTCTCGATCGCAGCACCCGCCGGGTGCGCGAACACAGCAGCAAACGATGCGAGTATGATGAGAGCCCGCGGAACACGCATGAAGCGCAGAGGTTCTTTGCGTGACGAGGCCAACCCCCGGGGCGATGGCGCTCCAGGTTCGTGAGACGCAACTCGCCGACGCGCGACTGTTCGTTCCCGACGTGCACGAAGACGACCGTGGATTTTTCAAAGAAGTCTACTCGACCGGCAAGTACGAAGCACTCGGCCTCGGCGACGAATTCGTTCAAGACAGCGTCTCGTTCTCGTCGAAAAACGTCATCCGGGGTCTGCACGGCGACCGTGCGATGAGCAAGCTCGTCACCGTGTTGCGGGGCAAGATCTTTGACGCGATCGTCGACCTGCGCGAGGCCTCGCCGACGTATCGCCGGTGGCAAGGCTTCATTTTGAGCGAGTTCAACCACGTGCAACTCTACATCCCGCCGGGCTTCGCGCATGGGTTCATCGCGCTGACCGACGACGTCGTCTTTTCTTACAAACACGGCGCGCTGTACGATCCGGCGCGCGAGTTCGCGTTTCGCTGGAACGATCCGACGTTCGCGATCGACTGGCCCCTCGTCGGACCGCCGCGCGTGTCCGCGAAAGACCAGGCGGCGCCGCTCTTCGCGCCGGCGGCACGCGATCAGTAGATCGTGGCGAACGTCCGCTGCGTGGTGTGCATCTCTTCGAGCAACGTCATCCACGCGATGTTATTGTGGCGCGGATTGGTGAGGAAGCCGACGTCGTCGAGCGGCAGCGCCTTGAGCATCGCGTCGATCGATTCGAGCACCGTCACAGCCGGCGTGAAGCCGGTGACCTGCGTGAATTTCAGATTCGACATCCGATAGTCGCGCACGATCTTCGGCAGCGGCGCGTCTTCGAGACGCACCGTACGGCCGAGCAGCAGTAACGACCCGGCGACGAGCATTGCGAGCTGCCGCACCTGATAGTTCTCTTGCATCAGGTTGAAGATTTCACCGCCGACGCGCTCGCGCGGCGCGCCGAGCACGATGACGTGCGCGCGCGCAACGTCGCTGACGTCGACCAGCGGGCGCCATTGCCAGCCGCCGCCGTGCAAAAAGAGCTTCTGCCGTACGATCGCGTCGCGCACGAACGTGTTCACGACGAGATCGAAGCGCATGCGCGGACTGTAACCGTAGACGGTCCCCTGCCGTAAGATCGTCGGCGCGAACGTGCCGTCGGCCAGCGCTAGCAATGCCTCTTCGCCGTAGCGCTTCGAGACGGAGTACGCGCCACGCGGTTCGACCGGCGTACGCTCGTCGAACATCCCCGGTCCTAAGCCGTCGTAGAGCGAGGCCGATGATCCGAAGACGAATCGTGTGACGCCGCGCCGCTTACAGGCCGCTCCCAGGCGTTCCGTTGCGACGGCGTTCATCTGCCAATTGGCCTCAGGGTTGTACTCGGCGGTCGGATCATTGGAAAGCCCGGCCAGGTGCGAGACGCCGTCGATTCCGTCGAGCCATGCGTCGTCCCAACCGCGCAGGTCGCCGGTGACGACGTCGACGCAACCGGGGTAGGCCGCAGCCAGTTCGTCGAGCGGCGCGCTTCCGAAAAAGAACCGGTCGACGACACGGACCCGGTCGCCGCGTTCGAGGAGACAGCGGCAGAGCTCGAGCCCGATATAGCCGCCGCCGCCCGTCACCAAAACGTGCATCCCGGCCGTTTCTCCTCAGCGTCCCGATGGAACTTTCGCCCCGCGCGGACGTATTGTGAGTGGTGCCGGTGATGGCTGAGGACACGATGATCATCGAAGATTCGACCGACGAGGCGTTGGTCGCAGACGTGCTTCGCGGCGACCGCGACGCGTTTGCGGCGTTGGTCGAGCGACACAAGCGAGGAATCGCAAATTTTATCGGCGCGAGCGTTCGTTCGTCGTCCGACGTCGCCGACTTGGCGCAGGAAACGTTTTTGCGGGCCTACGCCCACCTGGGCACGTTCAACCCCGAGTTGGGCCGCTTTTCGACCTGGCTCTACCACATCGCGCGCAACGTCGTCCGGACGTTTCTGGGGCGCTCGCAGCGGCGTCCCGTCGCCGCCGAACTCGGCGACGAACGCACGCTCGAGAATACGCTGCCGGACCCCTCGCACGCGTCCGATCCGATCGGCAACGTGTTGCGCTCCGAAGCCGAAGCGGAGGTTCGCGCGGCACTCGCGGCGTTGCCCGAGCGGACGCGCACGGTGCTCTCGCTTCGCTATTACGACAACATGGATTATCAGACCATCGCGACGACGATGGGGCTCTCGCTCGGCAACGTCAAGACGCTGATCCATCGCGGCAAATTCGCGCTTGCCCAGAAGTTCCGCGAGCGCGAGGCCGCAGCGGTGGCCGGGACGATCGATGCGACCCCTGCGCGGCGGAGGCTCGGTGACCTGCAGCTGGTGTGAAGAGCGCTTCGAGCGCTTTCTCGACGGCGAAGTTTCCCCGGTCGAACGTGAACGGTTCCTCGCGCATACCGAGGGCTGCGCGGGATGCCGCTCGCTGCTCGAAGAGTTGCGCGTTGTCGATGGCCTGTTGCTCGCGCCGCACGCCGTCGAGCCGGCGCCCGATTTCACGCGCACGACGATGGCCGACATTCGGGCGATGCCGCCGCCGTCCGTACCACCGTCGCCGTTGCCGGCGTACCTCGTCTGTTACGTCGTTGCGGCCTGGTCGCTGATCGGCGCAGGGTTCGTTCTCGACCCGCACGCGATGCGCGCGTTCGGTGAAACGTCGCTCGGTGTCGGGCGCACCGTGGTGGTCGCCTTCGGGGGGGTGTTGCACGTCGCGATGTACCTCGGCGATCATGGCGCGTTGAGTTCGTGGACCGCCGTGGCCGTCGGCGTGGTCATTGTCGACGCAACGCTCGCCGGCGTGCTGGTGACCGCGGTGCGGTTCGGCGCGCTGCGGCAAACGGAGCGCCAGCGCTCGTGAGGATGTCGCTGCGTCTCATGTTGTTGCTCGCGTTCGCTGCGACGGCGTACGTCGCGCAGCGGCCGGAAGCGGCGCTCGCGCATATCAGCGACCACGGCAAGACCGTCATCTTCCACGATACGTACATCCGGCCCGACGAGGTGATCGACGGCGACCTCAACGTGATCATGGGTGACGCGCGCATCGCGGGAACGGTCCGCGGAGACGTCAACACGCTCTTCGGACGCTGCGTGAAACTAGAGGGCGCGGAGATCGACGGGGAGGAGCACTGCGTCACGAGCGACGCCGCTCGGACCCTCGCACCGTGGCTGATCGGCGCGCCGACGATCGGTGAATTCGCCAAGCAAGATAAGCGTATGCTGGTGAGGCTTGGCGCGAACGCGGTCGTGCTGCTCGTCTTTCTGCTCTTTCCGTTGCGCATGCGTCTCGCGCTCGACCGCGTCGAGCGCCATCCGGGGCTCGCCGCCCTCGTCGGAACATGCGCCCTGGTGGCCGTCGTACCGGTCGCGCTCCTGCTGCTGATCAGCTTGATCGGCATTCCGCTGATTGCCCTGGAAATCGCTGGAATTTTCGCGGGGATTTGGCTCGGCACGGGCGCGATCGCGCTGCTCGTCGGGCGCCGTTTGGCAGAACTGGTGTTGCCGGCGCGCACGCCGTCACCGCTGTGGGCGCTCGTTCTCGGCCTCGTGGTCGTCAGCGCAGCGGAGACCGTGCCGTACGTCGGGTGGGCCGTGACGGCGATGGTGTGGCTGACCGGCCTCGGTGCGGCGATTCTGGCGTTCTTCGGCTCGGCTTCGATCGAGGCGGTGCGACGTGCTACGATCGGCGGGCCGCCGATGCAAAGCCGCCCAATGTAAGGGAACCGGGCCGTCGTTGCGGTTCGCTTTCGAAAGGAAGGTTATGGGTCTCGTCGTTACCGGCATCTCGCAGACACCCGACGTCGGCGCACTGGAATCGGCACTGCAAGACGCCGGCCTGTCGCTTGAGCACATTCAGGTCGTCGAACCGATTGAGGTAAGCGCGATCGCGCCGCACGGCCTCGCGAATAACGGCAAACTCGGCGGACTCGATACCGGCACCGGCGTTCCCGGCCTCACGACCGGAACGCTTCCCGGCGATTCGGGAGCGAACTTCTTTCGCGATGAGTCGCTCGCCGATCGGTTGAGCGATTACGAGATCCCGGACGACGAAATCGAAAATTACATCGAAGCGCTGGCGGCCGGCCGCAGCATCATCGCGTACTTCGCGAAAACGGAGACGATCGATCAAGTCGAGACCGCGTTTCGCACTGCCGGATTGGCGAAGGTCAAACGCTTCTGAACGGCACGCGCGCGTTGTTGAGCGTCGTCGCACCGCTCTACAACGAAGAAGGGAACGTCGCGGAGCTGCTGCGACGCTTGCGAGCCGCCGCCGACGGCTGTATCGTCGACGGCTACGAACTCGTGTTCGTCGACGACGGCAGCAGCGATCGAACGCTGGAACTGTTGCGTTCGCACGCCGCAGTCGATCCGCGTATCGTCATCGTCCAGCTCTCGCGAAACTTCGGTCATCAGCTCGCGGCAACGGCGGGTCTCGACCAAGCGCGCGGCGACGCGGTCGTCTTGATCGACGCTGATCTGCAAGATCCGCCGGAACTGATTCCGGCGATGGTGGAGCGCTGGCGCGCCGGGTTCGACGTCGTGTACGCCGTACGCCGCCGGCGGAAAGGCGAGAGCCGGTTCAAAATTTGGACGGCGCGCTCATTTTACCGCATCACCCGCCGGTTGACGAAAGTTTCGATCCCGGTCGATACCGGCGACTTCCGCTTGATGTCGCGGCGTGTCGTCGACGCGCTCAAAACGATTCGCGAACGGCACCGCTTCATTCGCGGCCTCGTCTCGTGGGTCGGTTTTCCACAAACCGCTATCGAGTACGATCGCGACGCCCGATTTTCCGGCGATTCGAAGTATCCGTTTTCAAAGATGGTCCGCTTCGCGATCGACGGTATCACGTCGTTCAGCGACATTCCGTTGCGCTTTGCGTCGTACTTCGGATTCATCGTGTCGGCCGTCGCATTCGTCGTCGCGATCTTCGAGATCGTGCTGAAAATCTTCACCGGCTACAATCTCCCCGGCTACACCTCGACCATCTTCGCGATTCTGTTTCTCGGCGGCGTGCAATTGATCGGTATCGGCATTCTCGGTGAATACATCGGGCGAATTTACGAAGAGATCAAAGGCCGTCCGCTCTACGTCGTCGCCGCGGTCGAACGCGCCGAATTGACCGCCGCTTCGGCACCGAGCGGCACGCCCGGCATCAAGTACCCGCACACGTAGTCACGAACACCCGCTTCCAACGTCGTGAACGGCGTCGCGTACCCGCTCGCGCGCAACCGCTCGATCGACGCTTCGGTGCGGTACTGGTAGCGGCCGCGCAGCGCATCGGGCATCGGAATGTACGCAATGTCGGGCGCAAGACGAAGCGCGTCGAAAATCGCGTACGCGAGATCGTTCCACGTCCGCGCGACACCGGCGCCGACGTTATAGATTCCGGCCGCGGCCGGCGTTCGTCCGAGATGGACCGCAACGGCTGCGGCATCTTTGACGTACAGAAAGTCGCGCGTCTGTTCGCCGTGCGCCGTACCGGACCGGTAACTTTCGAAAAGCCGCATCGAACCGGCAGCGAGAATCTGCTCGTAGGCCTTCGCGACGACGCTGCGCATGTCGCCCTTGTGATCCTCGTTCGGGCCGTAGACGTTGAAGAATTTCAAGCCGACGATCCGATCGAGCAGCCCTTCGCGCGCTGCCCACAGGTCGAAGAGATGCTTCGAATAGCCGTACATGTTGAGCGGCGTGAGGGCGTGCGCGTCGAGATCTTCACGCATGTCGATTTCGCGCGCGCCGTACGTCGCCGCGGAGGATGCGTAGACGAACCGCGTATCCTGTGCGACGCACCAGGTCGCGAGTTGTTGCGTGAGGCGGTAATTGTTGGCGATCAAGTACGTTGCGTTACGCTCGGTCGTCGCCGAACATGCGCCCAGATGGTAGACCTCGCCGACGTGGCCGAACGCATTCGGGTGGCTCGCGACGCGCGGATAGAATTCGTCCGCTTCGAGATAATCGGTGAATCGCAACGGCACGAGATGCCGCCACTTCTCGGTCGAACCGAGACGGTCGACGAGGATGATATCCTCGACGCCGTGACGGTTCAGTTCCCAAACGATAGCGCTGCCGATCAAACCGGCTGCGCCCGTGACGACTACTCGGCCAGTTCGCGAACCGTTCATTCCAGCGTTAATTCGACGACACGAGGGGGTCGGCATCCCGAACGGCAGCCGCGAGCAACGGATGTTTTGGGACCGCTGCCTCGCCCAGCGTGAACGCGGCCGCAATGGCCGCCGTATCAGCGTCGCCGCCGATCAGTTCGGCGAGCGTCTCGCCGGCGCGTACGCGCTCGCCGATGCGGGCGCGCACGATGATCCCAGCCGAATTGCCGTACGCTGTGACGGCGGCGCGGGCGCGGTCGCCGATCGTCGCAGCGTCGACCGCGTGCACGACGCCGTCGCGATCTGCCCGGATCGGGACGCGCTCCGCGGGAACGCGCATCGCATCGAGCGCTGCGCGCGTTCCGCCTTGCGCTTCGATCAGATCGACGAACCGTTCGAGGGCCGCGCCGCCGTCGAGCGCCATCGCGATTCGCGCGGGCGCCTCGTCGCGCGCGAGCCCGCCGACCGCAAGCATTTCGGTTGCGACGAGCATCACGACGTCGGCAAGACGCGCGTCGCGTTGCCGGCCGCGCAGGAAATCGCGCGCTTCGATGACCTCGAGGGCGTCACCGATCGACGGTCCGAGCGGTTCGTTCATGTCGGTCACGAGCGCCGACACCCGGCGGTCAAAGCGGCGCGCAAGCGTCACCATCGTCTCCGCGAGTTGGCGCGCCTGCGAAACCGTCCGCATGAACGCGCCCGACCCGACTTTGACGTCGAACACAATCGCCGACGCGCCCCCCGCGATCTTCTTCGAAACGATCGACGCCGCGATGAGCCCGATGCTCGGGACCGTGCCGGTGCGGTCGCGCAGATCGTAGAGGCGCCGGTCGGCCGGAACGAGCCGGTCGCTCTGCGCGGAAATCGCACAGCCGACGCGTTCGACTTGGGCCCGAAACACCTCCGGCGAGAGGTCGGTGCGAACCCCGGGAATCGACTCGAGCTTATCGAGCGTTCCGCCCGTATGTCCGAGCGCGCGGCCCGAGAGCTTGGCGACCGCGACGCCGCAGGCCGCGACCAGCGGCACGACGATCAGCGAAACGCTGTCGCCGACCCCGCCGCTCGAGTGTTTATCGACGACGACGCCGTCGAACGCGAGCACCTCGCCCGACCGCACCATCGCATCGGTCAACGCCGCGATTTCGTCGCCCTCGAGCCCGCGAATTGCCACGGCCATCAGCAGCGCCGCGATCGCCACGTCCTCGACCGTTCCGTCGAGGTAGCCGTCGATCAGCCGCGTCCACGTCGTGCCGTCGAGCGGCGCTCCGCCGCGTTTGGCATCCAGCGCGTGCCGGATCCAGCCATCGGTCATGGGCGGTTGGGTTAGCGCCGCCGCATACAGAAGCCCGCCGTCGGTATGGCCGTCCCCACACCGGCGCCGTCAGCGAGCGCGACGCCGTTTCCCCAACCGTCACCGTCGGTCGTCGCATCGCCGACGGCGGCACCGACACTGATTCCCCTGACCTATCTCGTCACGCCCCCTGCGCCGGCTGCCGGCGGACCGGCAATCACGCAGATCGCGATGAGCGATCAGATCGCTCGCTCCGGCGCGTCGTACGTAGTGGTGGTCACGACGACGCCCGACGTCACCGGCGTGACGATCGAAGCGTACGGCGTGCGATTCGCACTCTTCTCCGCCGGACCGGCCCGCTTCGGCGTGATGGGCCACGTACCGCCGATCCCGTTTTTCATCGCGAACCGGACGCTCCCGGTACGCTTTGTCGCGACGGCATCCGACGGCCGAACCTACGCGACCTCGCTGGACGTGCGGGTCGGGAGGTAGGCGCAATCGCGGCGTGTGGTACGATAAGGACCCGTGCCCGACGCTCCATCTGCTTTAGCGCCCTCGTTCGTCCGCGCGCTCTCCTCGAGTAGCCGGCCCCTCGCGGAGCTGATCGAACGGTTGCGTACGCCCGCTGATCGGGGACTTGCGTTCGCGCTCCACGAGACAACGGCCGCCGCGCGGCCGTATCTGCTCGCCGGGATTCACCGGGCGACTGGGGGCACGCTGTTCGTTGTCGTGCCGACGGCCGACGTCGCCGAACGGACCTTCGCCGATCTGACCTACTATCTCGGAGAGTCGGACACGCGCTCCGCCACGCTCGTGCGGCCGCGGGACGAAACGGTCGGCGCGATCGAGTCGCCGTCCGACCGCAGCGCACGGATGACATTGCTCCACGATCTGTGCACGAAGCGGCCGCAACTCATCGTCGCGCCGCTCGCGGCGTTGCGGCAATACGTCGTTCCGCGCGCGCGCTTCGAAGCGGAAATACTGGCGCTTACGGCCGGTGACGAACCGGGTTGGGACGTCGTCCAAGCGCGTCTCTTTCGGCTCGGCTACGCGCGCGCCGATGTGGTCAGTGCGGCCGGCGAGTTCGCGGTACGCGGCGGCATTCTCGACGTGTTTCCCGCAACGGCCGATCGACCCGTGCGGCTCGAATTCTTCGGCGACCAGCTCGAGTCGATCCGTCCCTTCGACATTGCATCGCAACGCTCGGACGACGCGCTCGAACGCGTCATCGTCGTGCCGTGGCTCGAGATCCTGCGCGACGACGCGCTGCGCGCGAACGTCGTCGCGCGCGCGACCGGCGAGCCGAACGTCATTTCGGCCGTCCGCGCGTACCTCGCCGCCGGCCACGACGTGCCCGAACCGTGGGCCGGCTACGCCTACGACGAACGCGCGACATTGCTCGACTACCTCGATGCGCGCGCCGTCATCGTCCTCGAAGAACCCGGCATGCTCGCCACGATCGACCGCAGTCTCGACGATGAGCGCTCGCGCGCCGAAGACGTGCTGCTCGCGGGCGTCGAGTCCGGCGAGCTCGACGTGCGCGCCGACGAAGTCGGTGAAGCGCTGCTCGCCGATCTGCACGCACCGTATCCCCGCCTCGCCGATTATCGCGACGCGCTCGCCGCGCGCCGCGTCTTGATCGTCACCGGCGGCATCGAAGCCGGCGATCAAGCATGGCTGCCGCACGCGGTCCAAGGCTTCGCGCTCGAAACGCATCCCGGCGAGCTCTTCAGCCGTCAGATCGAACGCTTTCTCCAGTCGGTGCGCGAGTGGCTGAGCGCGGGTGAAACCGTCTGGCTCATCGTCAACGGCGCTTCGCGCGTCACGGAAATTCTGCGCGACGCGAACATCGCGGTCGAACGCAGCGCGGGGCTCGTGCATTTGCGCGCCGCCGGAACCGACGGCGTCGCACTCGGTCCACGCGGCGGGAGCGTGTTCGTCGACGGCGGATCGCTCGAAGCCGGCTTTTCCGTGCCCGGCTTACGTCTGCACGTGCTCGGCGACCGCGAGATCTTCGGGCAACCCGCGAAGCGCGTGAAGCTGCGCGCGGTGAAAGAAGGCGTACCGGTCACGCTGGCCGATCTCAAGGTCGGCGATTACGTCGTGCACGCGGTCCACGGCATCGGCCAGTACCTCGGACTGCGCACCGAAACGATTCTCGGCTCGACCAGCGACTATCTCGATCTGCGTTACGCGGGCACGGACCGCATGCTCGTCCCCGTGCATCAGATGCACCAAGTCACCAAGTACGGCGCCCAAGAAGGCGCCGCGCCCAAACTCAGCAAGATGGGCGGCGCCGACTGGGCGCGCACCAAAGGCCGCGTCTCCGAAGCGCTTGCGAAAATCGCCGACGGACTCGTCGAACTGTACGCCGAGCGTGAAGTCTCGCGCGGCTTCGCGTTCGGGACCGACACGCCGTGGCAAAGCGAACTCGAAGAAGCGTTTCCCTACGAAGCGACGCCGGATCAAGCCAAGGCGATCGACGACACCAAAGCCGATATGGAACGGCCGCGTCCGATGGACCGCCTCGTGTGCGGCGACGTGGGCTACGGCAAAACGGAAGTCGCGGTGCGTGCCGCGTTCAAAGCGCTCGGCGATAAAAAGCAAGTCGCCGTGCTGGTTCCGACGACGTTGCTCGCGTCGCAGCACTACCGGACGTTCTCCCAGCGCTTCGCGTCGTTTCCCGTACGCGTCGAAGAGCTCTCGCGCTTCAAGACAAAAAAAGAACAGCAGGCGACGCTGGCGGCGCTCGCGTCCGGTCATGTCGACGTCGTCGTCGGGACACACCGGCTACTGCAGAGAGACGTCGTCTTTCGCGACCTCGGCCTGATCATCGTCGATGAAGAACAGCGCTTCGGCGTCATGCACAAAGAGCGGCTCAAGCAACTGCGGGCGACCGTCGACGTCCTCACGCTCTCGGCGACACCGAT